>JAEUMG010000329.1 GCA_016793355.1 Hyphomicrobiales bacterium | reverse complement strand
CAGACTGGCCAATTCGTGCTTCAGGCGGCTGACCGTGTCGTGGCTTTCCTGAAGGCGGTCCTGAGCGTCCTGCAGGGCGTTGGTCCGGGTCGCAAGCTCGGATTCAAGCAGGCTCGTTTGCTCGGAAGCGGAACTCATCCGCTGCTCACGCTCGAGCAAGGCGGCTTCGCGCTCCCTGATTTCCTCGAGTGCGAGTTCGTTGCGGTTGCGCTCACGTGTCAGTTCGGCACTCTGTTCAACGAGTTGCGATTTCAGCTCCTCTGAGCGAATTTCGAGCTTTCGTGTCAGCATCGCGCATTCGGCGCGCAATCTGTCACGCTCGGCCTGCATTTCCACAAGTGTCGAGGGCATCTGGCGCTGCATGCGGCGCGACCCAACCCGTACCGCAGCGTGCCAGACAAGCCGGCCAAAGAGCAGCGCCAGGAGCGTTCCCAGCGCGAAGCCCAAAGCTATCAGCATCAATGTCTCGGAGCGAGACATGCGCGTTCCTGCAATCCTATTGCCGCAGCCGGCTTCACCGGCTCGGCAGCCCATCATTTTCGGGGAAAGAATAGCCCGGCCGCTGCGAAGTTGCGACCGGGAAATTTTGCGGCCTGCCAGGCCCCGGCGGCCTCAGAAGGGGTTCCAGGTGGGCCGGGGCGTGTATTTCAGGTAGCCGATATTGGCACCAAGGCGGGCCCCCACGCCGGTCCTGATCGGAGCCAGCACAATGTCCCCGTACTTTTCATAGTTCACCCCAAGCCCGCCCACCAGATAGGCAGAGCCTTCGACCCCGCCGAAGCGGACGTCGTGCAGGTCGGAGGGTGAGGTTGAATTGTAGACCAGAACCAGCGCGCGGGAGCCATTGCCACCGAAGTCGAAGCCGAGCGAGGGGCCCTGCCAGAAAATCCGCTCTTTCAAGCCGTTCTTGTAGTAGATCGTTCCCTCACCGAAGCGCAGCCCGGCAACAACCGCGCCAGCCGCTTCCTCGCCGACGATATAGGCGGTCGGTTCGCCCCTGCTCTTGAAGACATATTCGATGGCTTCGGCTACACCGCGGGTGGTCTTGCCGAAGAAATTATGGCCCTTTTCGATGATTTCTTGAGAGGAGTAGGTGTCCCCGCCCGACTGCGTGCGGTCGACGCTCGCGGTGTATTCGCCTTCCTTGGCGATCGAGGCCGGGGTGAAGGCGAGGGCCAGGGACAAGGCAAGGACAGGCAAACCGGCATGACGGAAACGCAACATATCTGACCTCTTCGAAGACAACGCCACTTGCCCAGCACCTGCCTCCGCAGCACTGCCTGCCTCTGTGTTATGACGACTTTCCCTCATGCGAGGATGGCCGCGACTTGTGGCTTCTGTGAGGCCTTTTCCCGCACCACCGCAGACCTATCAGACGGGGGCTTCGAAAGGGTTAAGAAATTGCCAATCAGGCGCCGGCGCTGGCGATGAAGCCCGGATTGGCATAGCCCGATGACGCTTTGCCGTAGGTGAGGGGTTCTCCGGTTTCCGTGGCGACCGAACCGCCGGCGGCAGCGAGCACGGCATGGCCGGCAGCGGTGTCCCATTCCATGGTGCGGCCGAAGCGCGGGTAGTAATCTGCCTCGCCCTTGGCGAGCAGGCAGAATTTCAGCGAGGATCCGGCGCTCTTCAGGCTGTGACGGCCCTTGGCCTTGAGCCAGGCCTCGGTCCTGGCATCCATATGGGAGCGGCTGGCGACGACCACGGGCTCCGCAGGCGTCGCCGATCTCGTTTGGATATTTGTCCAGCTGAGCGCTTCCGGCATTGCCTCGCCATTGACCTTCGCGCACCAGGCGCCCTGTCCGACCTGACCGGCAAAGATCTCGCCTTTTGCCGGTGCATAAACGACACCGCAGATCGGCCTGCCATCGCGGACCAATCCGATATTGACGGTGAACTCGCCGTTGCGCGTGAGAAATTCCTTGGTGCCGTCGAGCGGGTCGACGAGATAGAAAAGATCGGCCGTCTCCGGGATATGGCCCGCCGCCGCCGCTTCCTCGGAGACAATGGGAATGCCGGGATCCAGTGCTGCAAGTTCGTGCAGAATCAGGCGCTCGGCTGCCTCGTCCGCTTCCGTGACGGGGGATAAATCGGCTTTTTCGCGCGCTGTTACATTCGAACCGTAAATCGTCATGATCTCTCGGCCGGCGCGCAATGCGATTGCGGCAAGGCGGTTGAGATTGTCAGGCAACGTCAAGGGCATTCCGACCTCGTGCACATGGTGGCGCGTCCCTATGCGCCGCCGCGGCGAATGCCGTCAATGCGGAAATCCGCCCCACATTTTGCTATGAGTTGCTGATTCGATCTGGAAGAGCGGGAGCGCGGGGATGAATGGCGAAATCGTTTTGAGCGACCTTGATCTGGCGGCCTTGCTGTGCAGCCGCGTTTGCCACGACGTGATCTCGCCGGTCGGTGCGATCACCAACGGGCTCGAACTGCTCGAGGTCGAGGACGATGAATCCATGCGCGAAATGGCGATGGACCTCGTCCGGAAGTCCGCCCGGCAGGCTTCGGCCAAATTGCAGTTCTGCCGCATCGCCTTTGGGGCTGCGGGCTCGGCCGGCTCGATGATCGACATGGGGGAGGCGGGCGATGTGGCGCGCGCTTTCGTCGGCGAGGAGAAGGTGAAGCTCGAATGGCAGGCGCCGCGCGAGAACCGGCCGAAGGCAGAGGTCAAGCTCGTGCTCAACATGATGCTTCTGGGCATCGCGGGGATACCGCGTGGCGGCAAGGTCTCTGTCGGCGTCGACGGGGGCGGGTTCGTGGTGCGCGCGGAAGGCGATCAGGCGCGTGTTCCGGAGAAGATTGCCGAGGTCATTTCCGGCGCCACAAACGGCCAGGAACTCGATGCACGCCTGGTTCAGCCTTACTATTCAAAACGGCTCGCCGCGAGCGCCGGCCTCACTCTGTCGATGGCGCTTGACGATGGTGCGGTCGTGGTGCGGGCGGTCTGAGTCCGAAGCCTCAGGCGGTTTCGCGCATGTCTTCGTCCTG
>JAEUMG010000300.1 GCA_016793355.1 Hyphomicrobiales bacterium | reverse complement strand
TTGAAGGCCGGCGCCGCTGCCGGCGCCATCGCGGTCGCTGGCCCCGCCTATGTGAAGAGTGCGCTCTCCTCATCGGGCGAACTCAATCTCCTGATGTGGTCGGACGAGTTTCCGAATCCGGTGATCCCGGATTTCGAAGCGAAGACCGGCATCAAGGTCAACCAGACGCCGTTCTCGCAGAACGAGGAGCAGATCAACAAGCTGCAGGCCACGGGCGGCGAGGGGTTCGACCTCTGCCAGCCGACGCGCGATCGCGCCCCGCAGTTCAAGGATCTCGGCGTTCTCGCCCCCTATGACATGAACCGGGTGAAGAACGTCGGAAACCTCATCCCTTCGATGCTCGAAGGCTCGACCAGCGTATGGACCTGGGATGACGGTCTCTATCACCTGCCGCATTGCTGGGGGTCGGAGGCGATCTCCTGGCGCACCGACCTCTGGAAGGGCGATCCGGCCACGCTCTCCTACGGCTCGCTGTGGGAAGAGGGGGTCAAGGGCCACGTTCAGGGCCGTCCGCACTCGCTGCTCCTCGGCATCGGCCTGTGGATGGATGGCAACGGGACCCTGCCGTCCAACCGCATGCTTGATGCCTTCAAGGATCCGGACTCCTTCAAGGCGATCTATGACAAGATCCTGCCCGTTGCGATTGAGCATAAGCCCTGGATCAAGCAGTTCTGGGATTCGGCCGACAACACCAAGTCCGGACTCATGGAAAATGATGTCTGGATCGGCCAGACCTGGGACGGACCTGCCCTGACGCTCAAGAAGGAAGGCAAGCCGGTCAACTACCAGGCACCGAAGGAAGGTGCGATTGCATGGCTTGACGGCCTGTCGCTGATCAAGGCCGCTAAGAATGTCGACCAGGTCTATGCCTTCCTCGAGTACCTCCAGACCCCAGCCGTTTCAGCTGCGGTTGCCGAAGGTTCGGGCTACAACCCGGTCGTCACGGGCGCCGACGCGCTGCTGTCCGAGGCGGCCAAGAAGAACTTCCAGGAGGCCTATCCCGGCGATGCCCTGAAGAATCTCTGGCACCGCCCGCCGGAACCCTCGTGGTTCGGCGACCTTCGTGGCCAATACGCCGACAAGTTCAAGTCGGCCTGAGTTTCATTACCTGGACTCTTTGCCAGCCCCGAAGCGATTCGGGGCTGGTTTTCTTTGGGGAGTTTTTTGGTTCTGGACCGCGGGCGCGGTCCGGTCTTAAATCAACAAAAAGAAAATACAGGGGTAGGGGATGAGCGCCGACGTCGAATTGGATCGCGTCACCATCAGGTTTGGCAATTTCACCGCGGTCAATTCTGCATCGCTCAAGATCCGGAACGGGGAATTCTTCTCGTTTCTGGGGCCCTCCGGCTGCGGCAAGACGACCATTCTGCGCACCGTCTCGGGATTCCTTGAGCCTTCCGAGGGAACTGTCAGGATTGGCGGTCAGGATATGGCGGGCATCGGCCCCAACAAGCGGCCGACCGCGCTGATCTTTCAGAACCTCGCGTTGTTTCCGCTGATGACCGTGGCCGACAACATTACCTACGGCCTTCGCGTGCGCGGCATGTCGCGCGAGGACCGGGCGAGGCGGGCGAATGAACTCCTCAGCCTCATCGCGCTGCCCGGCCAGGGCGGCAAGCTGGTCAGCGAACTCTCCGGGGGCCAGAAACAGCGCGTCGCAATCGCCCGCGCACTTGCCGTCGAACCCCAGGTATTGCTCCTGGACGAACCGCTTTCCGCACTCGACCTGAAGCTCCGCCAGCATATGCGCAACGAATTGCGCGCCATTCAGAACCGGGTCGGGATAACCTTCATCTACATCACGCATGACCAGGGCGAGGCGCTCACCATGTCCGACAGGATCGCCGTCATGAATGAAGGGATCATCGAGCAGGTCGGCGACGGCCGAACGATCTACGACCAACCCGACACTGCTTTCGTTGCCTCCTTCGTCGGCGAGAACAACCCCTTCAATGGCATGATTGCGCAGGCCGACGACAGCTGGGCGGTCGTCGAAACAGCGTTCGGCAGGTTGCGCGGCAGAAACCCGAAAAAGCTGAAGGCCGGCAGTAACGCCATCCTGTTCGTGCGGCCGGAGTCGCTGCGACTGGGCCCCGGCGAGGAAGCCACGACAATTCAGACAACGGTCAAGAACGTCGCTTTCGAGGGCAATGCCAGTCACCTGTTCCTGAAAGGGGCGACCAACAAGGACATCACGCTGACCGTCGGCCGGCAGGACACGCACAGCGTGCCCGAAGAAGGCTCTACCACCGTCATCTCCTACGACCCGCAGCTGGGCCTCGTCCTCCCGGAAGGAAAGCTTGCCCGTGAGTAGGCTCTTCGTATTCCTCGTTCCGGTCGTTGTCATCGCCATCTTCTGGGCGATGGCACGCTATGAATCCAGACGAATTCACGACCCGACCCGCAAGAGCTTCTTCGAGCGCAACGGAACTGTACTGGGGATCGTCTTCCTGCTCCTTGTGGGTTTTTGGACGCTCTTTCTTGTGGTTCTGCCCTATCTCTACATGGTGCAGGAGAGTTTCCACCCCAAGCTGCCGCCGATGCAGCGTGGCGGCCCTGAAGATTTCCTGACCCTCGAACAATACAAATCGTTCTTTATCCAGCCGACCGACGGCGCGGTCAACGACACCCACATGTGGGCGTTTGTGTTCTCAATCGCGACGTCGGTACTCGTGACCATCATCAATTTCGCGATCTGCTATCCGCTTGCCTATTACATGGCGCAAGCCGGAACCACGCAGAAAGTGCGCCTTTTGATGCTCGCGCTGATCGTGCCTTACTGGGTGAACGAGATCCTGCGTGCCTTTGCCCTGCGTCTTCTCATGGCAACCAAGGGTCTCATCAATCAGGCTTTGCTCGGTATCGGCCTCGTCGACAAACCGGTCGACTTTCTGGGCCTCGATATCGGACTCTATGTCGGCCTGTCTTATGCGTACCTGCTGATCATGGTCTTTCCGCTCTACAACGCCATCGAAAGCCTGGACAAGAACCAGATCGAGGCCGCACGTGACCTCGGCGCGCCGTGGTGGCGGATTCACAAGGATGTTGTCATCCCGTATGCCAAGCCCGGCATAGCGTCGGGCTGCACGATGGTGTTCATGTTGAGCGCCGGCGCCCTTGCCGCGCCGCAATTCTTGGGCGGACCGAGCACGCTCTGGTTTACTTCGATCGTCTATGATTTCTTCTTCCAGGCATTCAACTGGCCGCGCGGCGCGGCCTATGCCTTCATACTGCTCGCGGCCTGTATCGCATTCGTCATGCTGATGCTGCGAATGTTCAAGGTGAGCCTCGGGGAGACGATCCGATGAGTTCGCGTATCGTCATCAAGGTGATGATCGGCTTCTATATCCTGCTGTTCTTCGCCTATCTCTTCGGCCCGCTGGCGGTGATGACGGTCACCGCGTTCAATACGCCGAACTATCCGACCGCATATCCCTTCGAGGCCTTCACGCTCGATTGGTTCGTCAAGCTGTGGAATCACCGGGCCATGATGGAAGGCCTGCGGAACTCCGTAATTATTGGCATCGGCGTCATTCTGGTGTCGGTTCCCGTTGGACTGGCCGCCTCGATCGTGATGAGCCAGATCTACGACCGCGCACGGCCGCTCTACTACCTTGTAACTGTATCCCCCGTTCTCACTCCCGGCGTGATCATCGGCATCTCGACAGTCATCTTCTGGAAGGATTTTTCCGAGATGACCATGACGAAGTCGTTTCTCTATGACGGCATCGTTCTGACCATCTTCGGGCAGTCGAGCTTCATTGCGGCTTATTGCCTGCTCATCATCATGGCGCGACTGCAGCGCTTCGACCGCGCACAGGAAGAGGCAGCTCTCGATCTTGGGGCGAGCTACCCGCAGGTTTTCTGGCATATCCTGCTGCCATTCCTGAAGCCGGCGTTGATCTCCGCCGCGGTCATAGCCTTTCTCTCGTCGTTCGAGAACTACAACACGACGACCTTCGCGATCCTCGCCAACAAGACATTGGTGACGGTATTGGCGGGTGAGGTGAGGCAGGGTACGACGCCGGCGCTGTCGGCCCTGGCCGTCATCATCATCGGTATCTCGCTTGTCGGTGCCATCATTTACGAGGTCATGAAACGGCGCGAGGAGGCCGCGGCGGAACGAAACCGCGAGCGCGCGAAGCTCGCCGAACGCGGCGAACTGCTGCTACCGGCGACGTCCTGACATCAGGACCAGGTGCCCCGTTCGGCCTCCGGGTCCATCTGCGCCGGCTTGCGATTGAGAAATGCGTCGAAATGGACGACGGTCCTGTCCTGCTCGACGAGGACGACCGCGTACATGGGCGGCTCATCGCTATACACTGTTGGAACGGCTCCACCGGCTAATGGCAATTGATGTGCGAGCGAAGGCACCCCCGTAAAGGGAATGCCCCGCCACTGGCCACTCATTGCCCGGTGAGCATGCCCGAAAAACATGTGCTTGATATTGCGCCCGGCGAACAATCCGTGAAAGCCTTCGCCATCTTCGAGTTTGATCCGGTCCATCAGGTCATGGCCGATGTCGAATGGCGGATGATGCATGAAGACGAGAACCGGACTTTCTCCGGCGTCGTCGAGACGCCTGCGCAGCCATTTGCGCCGGTCTTCGCCATAAAGTCCCGCGGACGAGGGAGGACCCTTCAGGGTGTCAATCGAGAGAATCGAGTAGCCGTCATGCACCGCCGCAGTCTGGGCATAGCCGTCATCGTCGCGCGGAGCATCGCCGAACACATCGAAGAACGTCTCGCGATCGTCATGATTGCCAAGGGCCAGGTAGACCGGCAGAGGGAAGCGCTCCAGGCGTTCTTTGAGAGCCTTGTAGGCAGAAACTTCGCCGCGCTCGGCCAGGTCACCGCTGATCGCGCAAAATGATGCGTCGCCGTGATGGGCGGCGATATCGGCAAGGCAGGCATCGAGCCGTGCCAATGGATCGAAGCCCCACACTCTTTCGCCGGGGGCGACCAGATGCAGGTCACTGATGTGGATGAATTTCATGATGATGGCCGCCGTGACTAGGCTGCGTTTTCCGCCCGTAAGCGGGATTCGCGCAAGAGGCCTGCTTCCTCTACGATAGGGTAGGCGGCGGCCACGACATGCGAGTTGATGCGATGCAGATCGCGGATAAGATCGACGAAGAGCGCACTTCGCCTGAGGTCGGCACCGCGGCCACGCGGACTTTCGCGGAAGTGCTCGTCGATCACGCGATTTTCCATGGCGCGGAACGCATCCTTCTGGGCCGCGAGGCGTCGTGCTGCTTCGACGTCTCCCGTGGTGAGCACGCCTGTTGCAAGGCGCAGTGACTGGTGGATGATGAAGCAGAGATCGTCCAGCGAAGCGTGTTGTTCGAGCGTGAAGGCGATCCCTTCCTTGGTCTTCGACTTGATGCGTTCGACGAGGTTGAGATGGATGATATCGCCGGCATGCTCAAGATTGCTGGCATAGAGCATGATTTCCAGCGCGCGACGTGCTTCGGCCTTCTGCAAATCAAGCTGGGTCAGGTCGGCAAGATAGGTCTGTACCGCACCCTGATAGCGGTTGATGCGGTCGTCGATGAGCTTGAGCTCCTTGAGCGTCTCGATACTGCCATTGCGCAAGGGCGCGAGAGCATTCTTCAGCATGCGGTCGAGCAACTCGCTCATTCGAACGGTTTCGAGCGATGCATTGGCGAGAGCCACGCCCGGGGTCGAGAGTGCCGCGCGGTCGAGATAGCGAAGCTCGGCCAGGCTGTCGAACTCATGCCGCCCATTCGGGATCATCCTATTGACCAGTCTTGCGATTAGGGATGTGAAAGGAAGGAAGAGCAGGCCGGCGCCGATATTGAAGGCAGTGTGGAAGGCGACCGCCGCCGAGACCGGCGAAAACGGAATGGCGGCCGCCAATGGCTGAATTCGGCTCAGGAACGCCAGGACCAGGACCGCTGCCATGCCGCGGCAAATGAGATTGGCGAGTGGAAGGCGGCGGGAAGCTGGCGGCTGGCCCGCGGTCGCGGTCACGGCCGGCAGGCCGCCGCCGCAATTGATGCCGAGGATGAAGCTCAACGCGCCGGCAAGTTCGAGGCTTCCGTTTGCCAGGAACGAAACGATGAGCAGGATAGCGGCCAGGGTCGAATGACAGATCCAGGCGAGCGCTGCGCCGACCAGGAAGGCAAGTACTTGCTCCGAACCGACGGCGGTCAGCACATCGTGAAAGAGACTCGCCTCGCGCAGCGGTGCGGTCGCGGTGACGATCAGCTTGAGCGCGAGCAGCATCAGGCCGAGCCCGATCAATATTCGTCCGACATTGTGCGGTCGAAAATCGCGCGTCGCCGTGAACACGCAATAGCCCGCGAAGAGCAGCAGAGGAGCGAGCCAGACGAGTAGCGTGCTGCCCGAAGCAAAGACCGAGGATACCACGGCGGAACCAACATCGGCGCCGAGGAGGACGGCGAGGCCGAGGCTCGTACCGATAACCCCGCTTGCTGCCAGCCCCGCAACAATAAGGGTCATCGCGGTGCCGCTGCCCAGGATGGCCGTTGCCGCACCGCCGGCGAGAAAGGCCGAGACACGATTTGACAGGCGGCCCTCGATGAAGCGCTTGAGGCGATCGCCCCAAGCGCGCATGACCCCGGTCCGTACCATGCGCACACCCCAAAGGAGCAGCGCAACTCCGCCAAGCAATTCGATGATGACGGTGGTACCGGGTGTCATTTCTCTCCAATCACGCGGGCCAGGGCAGGGACCACGTCTTCACGTTCGTGAAGAACTTCATGGCCTCCAGGACGCCTTCCTTGATGCCGTTGCCCGAATCCTTGATGCCGCCGAAAGGCGACATTTCGATGCGATAGCCCGGCACTTCCCAGATATTGACTGTGCCAACCTGGAGCCCGGTGACGAATTTGGTGACGCGGTCGAGGCGATTGGTGCACACGCCGGACGACAGGCCGAAAGGTGTCGAATTCGAGATTTTGATCACCTCGTCATCGTCATTGGGCACGCGCACGATCGGGATGATCGGCCCGAAGGTTTCTTCGAATACAAGCTCCGAGCGATGCGGCACGAAATCGACCGTGATCGGCGGCAATACCGCGCCATTGCGACCCGGGTCGTAAAGGACCTTGGCACCTTGTTCGGCTGCTTGGTAGACGCGCTGCTCGAAGAGGCGCGCCGCATCTTCATGAACGACGGTTCCAAGATCGGTCTCGGGATTCATCGGGTCGCCGAATCTGAGTTTCTTGGCCTTGGTAAGCACCAGCGGCACGAAGCGGTCGGCGACACGCTCCTGCACGAGGATGCGCTTCACGGCCGTGCAGCGCTGGCCGGAATTCTTGGTCGCGCCGGCGACTGCAAGCTCGGCCGCCTTGTCGAGATCGGCGTCGCTCAGATCGTCGAGGACGATCAACGGGTCGTTGCCGCCGAGTTCCAGCGCGGCACGTTTGTATCCCGCCTTGGCGGCGATCAGCTTGCCGACCCGAACGCCGCCGGTGAAGGTGATGACCTCGATTTCCGGATTGGTCACCATTTCATCGCCGATATCGGCCGGCCAGCCCGTGACGACCTGGAACATCTCGGGAGGCAATCCGGCCTCGTACAGAATGTCGGCCAATGCCAGCGCGGTCAGCGGCGTCAATTCCGTCGGCTTGCACACCACACAGGAATTGACGGCGATTGCCGGTGCCACCTTGTGCGACACCATATTGAGCGGATGGTTGAAGGGCGTAATCGCCGACACCACGCGGACCGGCTCGCGCGTGGTGAAGATCTTACGCGGCTTTCCATGCGGGGTCAGATCGCAGGAGAATATCTGCCCGTCGTCGAGAATTGCCAATTGGCCGGCCAGGGTGAAGACGTCATAGGCACGCCCGCATTCATAGAGCGAGTCTTTCTTCGAAAGCCCCAGCTCCAGCGTGATGAGATCGGACAGCTGCTCCTTGCGGGACCGGATCAGTTCGGCCGTGCGAAAGAGGATCTGCTGGCGTTCATAGCGTGTGAGCTTGGGCCTGAACTTCGTCGCGATCTCGAACGCCCGTGCGGCGTGTTCCGCCCGCCCGGCCGGCACGGTGCCGATCACGTCGTTGGTGTAGGGATAGTGGACCGGCACAACCCCGTCCGCGTCGACCTTCTTTCCGCCAATTCGCATCGACTCCCGGATGATTGGGCGCTGCGTTGTGATGTGGTTCATGGGGTGCTCCTAGGCGGCCGCGACCGCGGCCTTGGCAACATGATTGCAGCCGATGGCGAAGGCGTCGAAATTGCGAAGCTGACCGGTGAGGCCGACGGTCTTGCGATTGACAATGATCGGGATTTCCTGCTCGCTCAGGCCGCCATGCGATCTGAGCGGCTCCTTGAGGCCGGAAAGATCATGCTTCGTGCGGCTCGTGCCGATGACCTTGGTGAATTGCGGGCCGCCGGAAACAACGATGAGATCGCCCATCCGGTCTTCGGGAAGCTCGAAGCGACGACAGGCCTCCGGTCGCTCGAGCACGATATCGATACCGGCCTGCTTCTTTATGAAAACCATGACATCGCGCGGTGCCGGCCCGTAACAATAGACCGTGGCGAACGAGCCGAGCGCACCGTGATGCACCACATAAGGATCGGTGATTGGCAGAATCACTTTCGTCTTTCCGGCGCCGAATTCGCTGTCCAGGACATCCTGGAGATAGATCACATCGGGTTCGCCGTTCGCCAGATGCTTGTCCTTCATGCCGTGATCGGCAACGATGACGACGATCGCGCCGGCCGCGTCGAGTTCGCCGAGGTAGCGATCCATCATCACATAGAACTTGTTAGCTCCTGCCGTTCCAGGGGCAAACTTGTGCTGGATGTAGTCCGTCGTCGAAAGATACATGAGGTCGGGCTTGAAACTCCGCAGCAGCTTGACGCCAGCCGCGAAGACAAACTCGGACAGTTCGGCGGAGTAGACGTCGGGCACCGGCATGCCGACCATCGAACACACATCCGCAATCCCGTTTCCGGCGAGCGTGGCGTGATCTGCCTTCTCCGAGGAGAAGCAAACAGCGTTGCCGTCGAAGGCAAGCCCTTTGCCGAGCAGCAACCGAAGCTTGTCCTTGGCGGTGACGACCGCGACCCGCGCGCCGGCTTTCTGGAAGCCTGCAAGGATCGTGGGCGCGCGCAACCACCTGGGGTCATTCATCATGACCTCCTGGCCGCTATTCGGGTCGATCAGGTAATTGCCGCAGATTCCGTGAACGGCGGGCGGCCGGCCCGTGACAATCGAAAGATTGTTCGGATTCGTGAAGCTCGGCATGGCGCTTAGGCCGCGGCGGTATTCACCCTTCGCCACGATGCGCGAAAGATTGGGCATCAGCCCGTCGCGCATCGCCATGTCCATATAGGACGGCTCGCTGCCGTCGCAGCAAATCAAGACCAGTGGCGACTGCGGCCAGGAATAGTCACGGCCATTCACCGAGACGGTCTTTGTCATGTTGTTTCGATCCATGGCTCTGCTCAGGCGGGAAGGGGAGTGAGGTCGGTGACATTCATCTCTTTAAGAACGTCGCGGATGGCGTCCGCTGCGCGCCGCATGACATTTTCATCGAGCTGGCCGATCGTGCCGATCCGGAAGCTCGGCCGCCTGGTGAGCTTGCCCGGATAGATGGCAAAGCCGCGCCCGCGCAGGGCTTCGTAGAACTTCTCAAAATCGAAATTCGGATCGCGCGGCGTCAGGAATGTCTGGATGATCGGGCCAGCCTCCTCGTCGGAGAGCAACGTCTCAAAACCCATGGAGCACATCTGCTCGATCAGGACCTGTGCGTTGCGGCGATAGCGGGCGCCGCGCGCCGCCACGCCACCTTGCTGTGCATGCTCCTTGAGCGCCTGGTGAAAGGCGACCAGCGCATGGGTCGGCGGGGTAAACCGGAACTGGCCGGTCTTCTCCAATCCGGTCCACTGTTCATGGAGGTCGAGCACGACGGAATGTGACTGACCTTTCGAACCGATGAGCAGGTCGCGTCTGCAAAGCACGTAGGAGAAGCCCGGCACGCCCTCGATGCACTTGTTGGATGAAGACACCATGACATCGATGTTCCAATCGACCATCGGCAGGGGCAGGGCGCCGAAGGACGACATGGCATCGACCATGACGATCTTGCCGCGGTCCTTTGCGACTTTTGCGATCGCCTGAATCGGGTTGATGATTCCGGAGGTCGTTTCGCAATGGATCACCCAGACATGTGTGATCGCCTTGTCGGCCTCCAAGGCCGCGGCGACCTCGTCTGCGGTCGGCGCTTCGCTGTCGGATTTGACGAGCGTCACGACCGGCCGGCCCAGCTTCTTCAGAATGGCGGCGGCGCGTTCCCCATAGGCACCGTTCACGACGACGAGTGTCTTGCCATGCGCTACCGGGCACAGGCTTCCGAGCGCCGCTTCAATCGCAAACGTACCCGATCCCTGTACGATGACGCACTCATGGGAAGCATCGCATCCGGCAAGATCGAGCAGCGACAGGCGGATGTCTTTCACCAGCGCGCGAAACTCGATGTCGCGCGAACCCCAGTCTGCCAGCATTGCCTGCTTGACCCCTTGCGAAGTGGTCAGCGGACCCGGCGTGAGCAGATAGGGCATGTGCTCCTGGCCTCTGGGGCCTGTGAACTGAACCTGCGGCGTCGTCTTGAGCTGTGGCATCTGGTCCTCCGTTGACGCCGGGAATGCGCTCGGATAGTGCATAAGTCAAATCGAACGTTCTTATAACGATTATAAGTGCAGGCTATATAATACGGCTATGACCCACGCCCAGCTGAAGGCCTTTCACGCGGTTGCTCAAAGTGCCGGCTTCTCCAGGGCAGCGGAGAAGCTTTCGCTGACCCAGCCTGCCGTCTCGGACCACATTGCGAAGCTCGAATTAACCTGCGGGACGCAGCTCTTCGTCAGAACCCGCCGGGAGGCCGTGCTCACGGAATTCGGCCGCAGACTTTTTGCGTTGACCGAGCGGCTTTTCGAGACCGAAGGGCAGATCGAAGAATTGATCTCCCGCGCCCGCAAGCTTGAGGAGGGCAGTCTGGCAATCGGTGCCGATGCCGCGGTCCATGTCCTTCCATTGATCAGCAGCTTTCGCGAACGCTATCCCGGTGTCGCCGTCAAATTGATCGGCGGCAATTCCGCGGCACTGCTTGAGCGTGTTGATCGCTTCGAGATCGACTTTGCGGTGGTCTCGATTCAGCCGGCTGAGGCACGTTATGAGATGCTGTTGCTGCGCGAGGACAGGCTTGTGGCGCTGATTTCGAAACAAGCGCCGGTCAGGCTGAAATCCCTCGAAATGGCAAGTCTGGCGACGTGCCCGGTCGTCTTGCGAGAAGAAGGCTCGATGACGCGGACCCTGCTTCTCGACGAAATGGCGCGCCGCAAACTCAAGCTCTCGAACGTGACGGAGATAGACAGCCGGGAAGCCGTGAGCGAAGCGGTGGCGCAAGGCCTCGGCATCGGGATTGTCAGCGAGAGCGAGGTTGTGCCCGACACGCGACTGCGTCAGATTCCCTTTGCAGACTGGGCTGTCACAATGCGCGAATGGCTGGTTTGGCTCGGGGCGCGTACCGATCTGAAGTTAGTGGCGGCGTTCTTGGATATTGCGCGCCGCCAGAAAGTCGTGCGAAATGATCGCAATGAGCGGAGAGAGGCAAGGTGAGAACATGGCTGAGAAGTTCAAAGCGGCCTGCATCCAGAACTCTGCAACCCCTGACGTTCACAAGGACATAGAGACGCTCTCTCGCCTGATCGCCCAGGCGACGGACGCGGGCGCCAAGCTCATCGCGCTACCGGAATATTGCGCGGGCCTCGATACCAAGAACGGCCTGTTGTTTCCGTTTTCCGCGCCTGAGGCTCAGCATCCGGCCATTCCCGCCTTTGCTGCAGTGGCGCGGCAGAAGAAGGTCTGGATACTGATCGGTTCGATCGGTATCAAGGCGCCCGACGGTCGTGTCTTCAATCGCTCCTTCATGCTCGATCCGTCAGGCGAGATCGTCGCTCGCTACGACAAGCTGCATCTGTACGATGTCGAACTGGGCGA
>JAEUMG010000296.1 GCA_016793355.1 Hyphomicrobiales bacterium | reverse complement strand
CGGCCGCGGCCTGATCAATACACTGGTCCCAGACCGAGAACAGGCGGACATGGCCCCAGTCGCGGATATTCTCGCCCACCCGCGATGCCGCTTCGAAGATCGTCACCGGCACGCCGCGCGCAATGAGATGCGCCGCAGCCGAGAGTCCGATCGGGCCGGCTCCGACGATCGCAACAGGCAGTTCCTCACGCATGCTTAACTCCTTCCGTCTTTCTAGACATATCGAATTATAAGGCCAAAAAAATCAGGCTGCATTGGCGGAGCAGGACTTCTCCTCGCTGCAGCATTCTTCCGTCAGGTAGGTCACGAGGCCGCTCATCACCGGAAAATTCGCCCGGCAGATCAGCGTGGTAGCCTGCCGCTCCTGCGTGACCAGGCCGACCTGAATGAGTTTCTGGAGATGATGCGACAGAGTGGAAGCGGCAGCACCCATGCGCGCCTGAAGCTTGCCGACCGCAATGCCCCGCTCGCCGACCTTGACCAGTGTACGGTAGATCGCAAGGCGCGTGGGATTGCCCAAGGCCTCAAGCCGGGCGGCTGCATCATCGAGTTTCATGACTTCTAACTGGCACGAGCGGCGGCTTCTGTCAATCGGTATTTCTAGAATATTGGAAATATATCGCCTGCGGCTGCCATGAGCTCAGCCCACCCCGCTTTTGAGAAACAGCGATCGCCGGTAGGCAGGCGCCATCGCCTGGCCGGGCAGGCAAGGAGCCGGAAGTCCGTTGCGGATGGAGCCCAAAGCCTCAAGACGTGTCCTCGAAGACTGGAGTGACGTGGCGGGCGAGCAGGTGGCACTCCTCAAGGATGCGGTCGATCGCATCCGGTTGTGGCCCGGCCAGCGGATGAAGACAGCGAATTCAGCCGGCTCAATCACCCCTCCGCCGCCAGCGCGTCCAGCACCTGAAGGTGGAACCAGTGAAGCTGGATTTCCGAGAACCAGGAGGTTGCGCGGTCGCAGATATACCGGCCCTGGTCGAAGCCCCTGGATTGCAGCCCGCGCTGCACGCTCTCGACGATGGCAATGTCCTCGATATTGAACATGTGCATGAAGAGGTCACGCACCGCGAGGAGCTTGGGATCGCTCTCGGCCTTTCCGGCGGGCGTATAGATGTCGACACGCTCCGCGCAAGCCGCGACGCCATTGGGCGCCATGCGCAACACCACGAGATTGCTCGACCCAGGCAAGCTCAGCATGCACAGGTGCGGCCAGGCCTGCCATGCATAGTATGGAGAGCCGGGAACCAGCTCGAGGCCGGGAAAGCCCGCCTTGCTCTTGAAGCGGTTGAAGGTCCAGCGCGGGCGCTCGACAAACTCCACCATCTCCTGTTCGAGCACCTTGGAGAGTTGGGGATGCGCGATCGGGATGTGGTAGGCCTCGGAGAAATTGTCGACCACGACCTTCCAGTTGGCCTTGATGTCGAAATGCAGCCGCTCGGCAACGACCCAGCGCGATACATCAGGCAGGAATGATTCGAGATTCGCCGCAAAACCCGCCATTTCCTCCTCGAAGGGGAGAGGCGCGGGATCGAGATTCACGAAGAGAAGGCCGGCCGCATGCGCCAGAGCGATCGGCTTCAGCGTGAATTGCGTTTTGTCGAACCGTTCGACGGCCTCCGTCATGGGTGCGGCGGCCAGTGTACCGTCGAGCCGGTAGAGCCAGGCATGGTAGGGGCAGGATATTCCCCTTGTCTTGAGCCGTCCCCTGCCCTTGAGAAGCTCGTGACCGCGATGCTGGCAGACATTGTAGAATGCGCGCGCTACGCTGTCCCCGCCGCGGATCACAAGAATGGGCTGTTCGCCGACCGTGTCGGTGAAGTACATGCCCGGCTCGGCAATATCGCTTGCATGCCCCACGTAGCACCAGGAGCGCTGATGGATTGCGCGCATCTCGTCGCGATAGATCCGCTCATCCGTGTAATAGCGCGACGGCAATGTCGGCGAGGTCATGGGATCGAGCGTGAAGGCCCCGCGCTCGCCACGCGGCAGACGATCCATCCGCATATGCTCATTCATGATCTGCTCTCCAGTGCGCCGGAAGATGGACACCGGCCTTCGCTCCATGAACGCCTCCGGCGCTTGAGCACTGAGCAGATACTACAAGCTTACGGCAGGTGGCGCGAGAGGCCCGCGCATGAGGTCCGATCCCGCCTAACGCTTGTCATCTGCCAAAGGGGGATCTGGGGATGCAGGGGGATATGTGCCGCCGCCGGCGATGGATTTTCCTCGAATCGCGACGGTGAGATCAAAATTGCCAATCGCGATCGGAGGTGATGATCCCCCGCGACCCCCCTATTTCCCGGCCTTCGCGCCAGCCGTACCCCCCATAGAGGCGCGAACATGGCACGCGCGGATGGCGGGAGTTCGGCGAAGGCGAGCTTGGTTGACTTGTCAGAAACCGATCGGACATGGCTAGCGAGCAAGTCAAACTTTTCTTAAACTTTCCGCGTTCGCCTTCATCATCTGCAAACTTGCGGGTGCGAAGATGAGGCATGTTTGGACGTGATCACTACACGCTTGGCGTTTGCTGTCCGGGTTGCGGCCGCGGCGCCGTCGTCAAGGTATCGAATGACGCGCGCTCGCGTGAAACCAGCTTCGAGGTCGATGCGATGCCGGATGTATTCGCCTTGATCGATGGCGGGTCGTTCGCTCGCGACAGGGTGAAAATGCGCTGCAATTGCGGGTCGGTATTCTTTCCATGGAGAGCCACGGCCCCCTTGGAAGTGGCGAGCAGCATGGATTGAAGAGCAGTTCGTGACGCAGATCGCTGTTCGTGGATATTTGCCCGTTCAACCAGTTGAGTGTGCCCTTTGAAGAAACTGAACCGGACGGTCCTGAGCGCTAACCGGTAATTCCAGCGCGCCCTATGGGCTGGGAACACTCGACCTCAACTCCTACCCGTAAGTTCGACTACTCCGAGAGCTACCTCAGCAGGTAGCGACAGCCGAGGGGAGCGAGCGCTGGACCGCTAAGCTATTGTTTTCATGTTATAAAGATGGTGCTGCGAGAGAGGATTGAACTCTCGACCTCCCCCTTACCAAGGTGTCTACCATCCGAGGCTAACCCTTTGCTTTCTTGGCGGCTTTGCGTCTGCGCTTTTTCGGCTCCCCGGATTTTCCCCATGGAAGCGCTGCGATCGAGCCGGCCAGGTGGCCAACGTTCACATGCGCGTAGCGAAGCACCATGCGCTCCGACTTCCAGCCACCGAGCTTCATCAGTCCGCCAAGATCGCGGTTGGCCGCGTAGTGCCATGTCGCCCAGGTGTGCCGGCAGTCGTGCGGGTGAAAGTCCTCTATGCCTGCCCTGCGACATGCGCCGGCGAAGCCAGTCTTAATCTGGCCTCCGCCGTCGTCCTTAGGCGCGTAGGGAAGGCCTTCATCAGTCAGGAACACCGGACCCTCCCGATGCTCAATATTGGCCAGGGCGGCCACGGCACGGCCGTGCAGAGGCACTCCGCGCGCCGGTCCGCTCTTCGTCTCAAGGAAGGAAACATGAGCGCGCTTTAGATCGAGCTGCTTCCAGTCGAGATAGAGTGCTTCACTCACGCGCGCGCCGGTGTAGAGCAGAAAAACGACGAGAGGCGCCATATGCGGCGCGCACGCCTTGATCAGCTTGTCCGCCTCGCCGGGCGTCAGATATCGGACACGGCCTTCGGGCTCTTTCGGCCGACTGATCGGGAAGAACTCGACAAGCTTGGCCTTCGCTGCCTTCTTGAGGATTGCCGAAATCGGCGTGTAGACCTGACGATTGAGAGTTGCCGGAGCTGCATTCGGATAAAGCTTCCTCGCCGCCTGGTCGATCTCAAGCTGCCCGATCGATTGTAATTGCAGGGTGCCAAAGTGATCCACGAGCTTGCCGACATAAGTACTTTCGCCGCCCGCCTCCATGTAGATCACGGCCGCCTCGAGGAATGTTGCTGTCGCGCGGCGGCCAAAGACACTACGGTTGAGGAGTTCGGCTTCGCGACTGATCCGGATCGCTTCCGCGGCTTCCTTGTCGTCAGTGCGCGTGCTTTCATCCACAACGATCCCGCGGACGGTGCCTCTGAGGTAGAGGTGTGGGCTCCCGTGGCGTTTGACGACTTTGAGGGGCATCGTAGAGCACCTTGGATTGCAATGACGTCAGCTTCGGTGAAGCGCTTTTGCCGGCCTATCAACGAATAGAACGGGTGATCCCGAAGGATGTCTTGAAGAACTCTACGACTGACGCGGAAGTGCGCCGCGACCTCTTCGATCGTATAGAGCGGAGACAGTGCCATTAATGGAACACCTCAAAATAATCGCAGCCTTCTCCCATTGGACCATAGTCGACATGCTTAGTGGTGGTGGCTGGCATGGGAGTTCCGATGTCGGACGGGCTGCAGCGCCCTCAGGATTGGCCACCTCAAACGGCTAGATTGTTACTCCGTTCAATCTCACGCGCGCCGTCGCGTCGCCACTGGCTGCCACGGCAAGCGCTGATCCGATCAAGGAATTATCCGTTGAGACGGCCGTGACGGCTTTCGCCGTATTGTCCCAATAGACCTTTGCGCCAAAAGCGAAAGTCTGACCGGCCGTCTTCGGCAGATCGAACACGCCATTGGTATCGCATTCGACCGGATCGCCCTCTTCGGCGGTCGTATTGGCGACGCCGAAGAGTGAGCCGATCAGCAAGCCTGCGCCGGAGAGGATGCCGCCCGAAGGCGCGGGGAAAGTGACCGTCTTACCGGCCTGGACATAGTTCTTCATAGTCAAACTCCTTTGGAGGTTGAAAAGGTTACAGTGCGGATGCGACGGCCGCTGGCCGCCGCGAGCTGTTGTTCGAGATCGGTGATCGCGGCGGCGAGCTCCGCATCAGACCGATACTCGGTGCGGATATCTTCGTATTGGATCGAGCGAAGGCCGTTGGCGCGAACCTTCCGGAGCGCTTCTAGCCTCGCCTGGAGCTCTACCGCCGTTGCCATCGAATTAAGCTCCAGCGTTCATGTACCAGCTGCGCCAATCGACAAACGCGGCGCCGAAATCGAGGCGGCACTTGGTTTCGACGCCATCGACGTCGAAGCCCACGCGAGTGACGATTTGCGGGCCTTCCTCGCCCTGGAGGTACGAATACTCGAGGCCTTCGATCAAAGCGGGATCGCCCGCGAGATACCAGCGCGTCGCGGACGACAGCCGGGCTTCGACAAGCAGCTCGAACTTGCCGCCGAAGGGATTTACGTCACTCGACTTGGTCGGCTGGATCGTCGCCAGCAGCTTCTCGGTCGCCGTCTCGATATCCGCCGGCACCAGGACGTAGCGTGGCGCGACATTGATGGCGCGGCCGTCTATGCCCTTCTGCTTGCGCATGGCGAGCCGGCCGGCGCTGAGAGTGTTCTCGCCAGGAGCGGCGCCGCTTGCCGCCTTGTTGCCGTGCGAGGCGGTATGGAAAAGCGGATTGCCATCCGACATTGTCGGACCGTTGCCCGATCCGCTCTCCAGCAAGCTGACAAGGAACTGAGCTTCGAATTCGGCGGCCGCCTGGCCGAATTTCGCATTGAGGTCGGCAAAAGCGCCGAGATCGTCGTTTACGATCGCTTGGCGGGAGAGCCCGATGATCTTGCCGAACGTGTCGATACGATACGAGCTCGACGCCTCGGGCATGGTTCCATACTTATACTCGCCGGCTTCTCCGACCTTCTCCAGCATCGGCGCACCGCCGAGTTGGATCTTCGTCTTCTCACGGAAGTCTTTCGCGGTTGTCTGCCGCGCTAGGCTCTTGAGCACGGCTGGCGCGGCTTCATACGCGCCGCGCATCGATCGGTTGGCGGTGTTTCCGAAGATCGCCGGGAAGTCCGACGTTGTATTGAGCGCGCGGGTGATCGTGTCGGCCGGAGAAAGGCCAATCACGGAGATTTGGCTCCGCTGCAGGCATTCGCGCGCGAGATCGAGCGTCGTCATGCTGGCGAGCGGCCGTGCCGGCTCGGACAGCTTGTGAGACGGAACGGCTCTCGCAAACAGCGCCTCTCCGGCCCTGGTTACAAAGTCGGCCGGATTATCATTGCTCGAGATCAGCGTCACGCGCGGCGCCGGAGCCGGCGTTGTGCGCTGGCTCTTTTTCTGCAGCGTGTCGATGATGGCCGCGCGGGCTTCATCGACGCTGGCGCCGCGATCGATCAAGTCATTGACCATGCTTTCCTCGATATCGAAGGACTGGCCAAGAGCACGGATTTCCTGGTTGATCGCCGCCCGCGTGACAGTCTGTGGCGCGGGCTGAATGACCGGCGGTGCGGGCGCCGGCGTCGTCGGGGTCTGTTCGAGAGGCATAGGTAAGTTCCTTATTTTGGCGCCGCTATCGGCCGGTACGGCGACGAGTGAAACTTCCATGAGGGTCCACTGGGTGATCAGACGCACGCGTTGGCCAGTCGCCTGGTCAACCTGATCCTCGTAGCGGACTACCCCATAGCCGATGGAAACATTGCGGATGATGCCGGCCTTGATATCGCGCCAGTATGCTTCATGGCGCTCAGATATTTGCACCTTGACGATCAGTAGGCCGGCTTCGATCCTGACCTGCCGCACGACGCCGATAATGCGATCAAGGCCATCCTGGCGGTGACTGTCGAGAACAGGCATGCCGTCGACCCGGGAAGTATCGACGCTGTCCTTCGAGATTACGGGCCGCTCGATAAAAGGGCCGTCGAGATCGGCGCGAAGCACGCCTTCGCCGGTTGATGCGACGAGCTCGACGGTGCGCTCCTTGTCGTCGACGGATTGCGGAGCGAAAGTAAGGGCGCGGGTGCGGCGATCGTGAACGGTCATGAGGGCACCTTTGGCGGTTGGGCTGGCTGCGCGGCCGGCTGCGGAGCTATTCCGAGGCGCTCGGCGCGCTGGCGATCGGCGGCGATCTCGCGGTCGAGCTCCTCGACGTCGTAACCGCTTTCGGCGACGATGTCGGCGCGGCTGCGCAGATTATTCTGCATGGCAAGCACGGCCGCCTCGATATCGGACTTGGGATCGACCCACGGCCAGGCTGGCGGCAGCCATTTGCAGGTTTCAAAGCGCCGGCGA
>JAEUMG010000286.1 GCA_016793355.1 Hyphomicrobiales bacterium | reverse complement strand
TGCCAGATTTCTTCGATCTCGCCGACATCGCGGCCAAAGGCCGTGGCAAGCCCGGTCTTGGCGAGGCGCGCCGAGACGCCGACCCGCAAGGCGCCGCTCAGAAACTTCAATAGCGCGAAGCGCCCCTTGGCATCGAGCCTGTCAAGAAGCCCGGCCAATAGTTGCGGAAATTCGCGCAGGGACGCCGCCTTGATGAGCGCGACAACTTCATTCAGGCGCGGCGGATCGGCATCGCGATGGTCGGGCCACAAGAGCGAAACGGTTTCCGCCGTATCGCCGACATAATCGCGCGACAGGCGGTAGAGCTCGGGATCGACATGGGGTTCGAGGATCGTCTGCAAGGTACGCCTGATGGGCAAGCGCAGGGGCAAGCCATCGGTCAAGGCCGAGAGGGCCCAGCCGCGATCGGGGTCGGGCGTCGAGCGAAAGTAATCGGTTAATAGTTTGATCTTGGCATTGCGGGCCGTCGTATAGACGAGACGATCGAGAAGCTCCGCAAAGCGCTCCATCAATCGCCCTCGTCCTCGAAGCCGACAAGTGCCAGCGCGCGGCCGCGCCTCCCCATCTTGCCGATCTGATGCACCAGCGCATCCTCGCGGCCATGCGTCACCCAGATTTCACCCGCCCCCGTCTCGTCGATCGTGGTCAGGAGTTCCGGCCAGTCGCAATGGTCGGAGACGACCAGGGGCAATTCGACGCCACGTTGGCGGGCGCGGCCGCGCACCCGCATCCAGCCGCTGGCAAAACAGGTGACCGGATCGGCCATGCGGCGCGACCAGCGGTCATTGAGCGCGGCTGGCGGGCACATGACGAGTGCACCGGCCAGTGCGCCTGGTTCGGCATCGGGCACCGGCCGCACATCGCCCAGGGCGATGCCGAGCCTCTCGTAAAGCGCGCAGAGTCCGACGAGAGCGCCATGCAGATAGATCGGCCGGTCATAGCCCGCCTCGCGAATCAGCACGATCATGCGCTGGCATTTGCCCAAACCATAGACGCCGAGCAGGTGCGTGCGATCTGGATTGTCGGCAAGCGAGGCCAGAAGGCGCCCGGCTTCCTTTTCCGCCGGCTCGTGGCGGAAAACCGGCAGGCCGAAGGTCGCTTCGGTGACGAAGAGATCGCAGGGCACGAGTTCGAATGGGCGGCAGGTCGGATCGGGGCTGCGCTTGTAGTCGCCGGAGACCACGACGCGCGTGCCCTGCCAGTCGAGGACGATCTGGCAGGAACCGAGAATATGGCCTGCGGATTTCAGTGTGACGCCGACGCCATTGACGGTCATGGGCTCTGCATAGGCCTGAAACGTGCCGGCCGCCGCCTCGCCGCCATAGCGCTGCTTCATGATGGCGATGGTCTCGCTACTCGCAAGCACATGGGCGTGACCCGGGCGTGCATGGTCGCCATGGCCATGGGTGATAACGGCGCGGTCGACGGCGGCATGGGGATCGATGAAGAACTGACCGGGCTCGCAGTAAAGCCCGCGTTCGGTTGGGTAAATCCAGGTTTCGGGGTTGGGTGTCAGCATGCTGTCGCGTTACAGGACAATACAACCACAACGCGTCAGCAGCCCAAACGGTCCCCTGCGGGCTAATTCAACTTCCGCTCGATCTCCTCGTTCCAGTCGCGGCTGAAGATCAGTTTTTCGCCTTCATAGGCCTCGAGGCGGCCCTTCACCAGCCAATGCGTCGCATTTGCGCGCAATTCGCCATAGGTCTCGGTGCGGATCGACCAGTCGCCGCGGGCGCGTTCCTCGGTCCAATGGGTCTTCATCACCGCCGAGAGCGGATCGTCCTTCTTTATCTCATAGCTCTCGCGGCCGGCACCGTGATGGATGAGGCCATGGCTCGCAATCTCATAGCGACCGAAATCATCGACAATCTCCATCGTCGCCGAGCCGTCCTCATTGATGGTGACGTCGCGCTTGTTCCACGGCGCGCTCAATTCGATCTGCTGCA
>JAEUMG010000230.1 GCA_016793355.1 Hyphomicrobiales bacterium | reverse complement strand
CAGTTCAACATGCTGCACAACTGCCCGGTGCTGGCGGTGCCGTCGGGCTTTGCCGAGACCGGGGTTCCGACCGGCATTCAAATCGTTGGCAAGACCTGGGACGATGCTTCCGTGTTCCGCGCCGGCCTGGCCTACGAGAAGGCGGTCGGCGGCTGGTATACGCAGCCGTCGTCGCGGCCGAAGCTCTAACTCGCGACGTGCCGGGTGCGGCCGTCGATCGTCATGAGCGCGCCATAGAGTTCGGGACGCCGGTCGCGGAACACGCCCCAGCTGCGACGCAATTCGCCGATCGCGTCGAGATCGAAACTTTGCAATCCGACGCCTTCCTCGGTGCGGTTCATTTCGACGAGCTTCTCGCCCTGCCAGTCGGCAATGAAGGAGCGGCCGTAGAATATATCCTGCCGCCCGTCGGGTGCCGTTTCCCTGCCGACGCGGTTCGAGGCGGCGAGCGGCATGATATTGGCGGCGGCGTGGCCGCGCATGGTGTTCTGCCAATGCGTGCTTGAATCATAGTCCGGGTTGGGCGGCTCGGACCCGATCGCGGTCGGATAGAGCAGGAGTTCGGCACCCTGCAGCGCCATGGCGCGGGCGCATTCGGGAAACCACTGATCCCAGCAAATGCCAAGGCCGATGCGCCCTACGGCCGTGTCCCAGACCCTGAAGCCGGTATCGCCGGGCGAGAAATAAAATTTCTCCTGATAGCCGCGGCCATCGGGAATATGCGACTTCCTGTAGATGCCGAGCTCAATGCCATCGGCATCGACCATCACGACGGTATTGTAATGGGCATTGCCGGCGCGCTCGAACACGCTGATCGGCAGTACGACACCCAGTTCCTTGGCAAGGGCGGTGAAGCGCGCAACCGTCGGATGACGGTCGAGCTCATGCGCCTTGGCAAAGAAGCGCGCATGCTGCTCGATGCAGAAATAATCGCCGTCGAAGAGTTCCTGAAGCAGCACGAGACCGGCGCCCTGTCCCGCCGCATCTCGAACCTGTGCCTCCGCCTTGTCGCAATTCTTCGCCCAGTCATTGGCGGAGGCCATCTGGGTGATGGCGACGGTCAGATTGCGCATGTCAGGTCTCCATTACGGCGAGGACACGCTTGAACGGGACGCCGTCTTCGGGCGGCGGCTCTTCCAGTTCGGCGGCATAGCGATGTCCGGCATAGGTCGCCCAGGCGATGGCGGCGGGCGCCTGCGCATCGCCGAAGACCCTTACCGAGTCAATCCCATGATCGAGCCAGGAGTCTTCGGCGGCCTTGAGGTCGCGATAGAGTTCGTCATCGGGCAGACGCGCGGTGACGAGCAGAACCGCGTCGCAGGCGATTTCGCACTCGCGGCCGGTATAGGTGCAGACTTCGCTGACCGATGATGCGCCGATGCGCGAGAGAGCTCGCGCGACATGCACATCGATGCCGAGCTCCAGCACCCGCGCCTGGATGAAGGGCTGGTCGAGCGTCATGGTGCTCCAGTCGGAGACCTTGTCGGCGGGCGTGAGGAAGGTGACGCGATTGCCATTGCGCACCAGAAGTTCGGCCATGACGCCGGCCAGGTAATAATGATCGTCGTCATAGACGACGACATGGCCGGCGGGGAGCCTGCCCGCCATGATGTCATCGGGCGTGAAGACGGGCATGGCATTGTCGATCGGTATCGGCAGCAGGTGATAGCGCGCGACGCCATCGCGACGCCAGGTCGCGCCCGTCGCCAGGCCGATATGCTCGAAACCGAATTCGAGAATATCGGCGGCGCTCAATCGCGAGTCGCGATAGACGGTGACATTCGCCATCTTGGCGATCTGGCCCTGGCGATAATCGCGCACCCGCGCCCAGGCGGAGAGGCCGGGCAGCTTCGATTCACGGCTGACACGGCCGCCGAGCTCGGTTCCGGCTTCGGCCAATGCGACCTCATAGCCGCGCAGACCGGCGCGATGCGCGGCCGACAATCCGGCCGGACCCGCACCGACGATCAAGACCTTCTTTTCGGACGAGCGCGGCTTCATGCGCTCGGGATGCCAGCCTTTTCGCCATTCCTCCATGAAGGAAGAATTCTGCGTGCAGCGCGACAGCGACTGGGTGAAGTCGCCGGTGATGCAGATATTGCAGCCGATGCATTCGCGGATGTCGTCGAGGCGGCCTTCCTCGATCTTCCTGGGCAGGAAGGGATCGGCGATCGAAGGCCGTGCGGCGCCGACGAAATCGAGAATGCCCTGCTTCACCTGACGCACCATGAGATCGGGCGAGGTGAAGCGGCCGACGCCGACGACAGGTTTGGGAGTCAATTTCTTCAGGCCGGTGATAAGGTCTTCCTGGGCAGCTTCCGGCTTGAAGCGCGAAGTGCCGGAGCAATTCTCCCAATTGCCATGGGCGAAATCCCAGAGATCGGGGAGGTCGGCATGCATGGCGACGAGATCGCGAAGTTCGGCATTGGTGAAGCCGGAAGGTCCCGCCATTTCATCGAGCGCGAGCCTGATCGTAACGCCGCAGCGATCGCCGATCTCGTCTCTCGCGTCGGAAATGATCTCGCGCATGAGGCGTGACCGGTTCTCAAGCGAGCCGCCATATTCGTCGCTGCGCTGATTGGTCCGGGGGCTCAGGAAATGCTGAATGATGCCGAAGCCATGCGCGGCATAAAGACAGATCAGATCGTAGCCGGCCGCCCTGGCGCGGCGGAAGGCGGCGCGATGCCAGAGACGCAACTGCCTTATGTCGTCCTTGTCCATGGCGCGCGCCTGCACCGGATCGCTCGTGAAGGTAAGGATCGGCAGAGGCGACGGCGCGAGCGGCACTTCCTTCGTATAGAGATTGGGGCTGTTGACGCCGGCATGGACGAGCTCGATGCCGGCCAGCGCGCCATATTCGTGGATCGCGTCCGCCATTTTGGCGAGGGCCGGAATGTCGGCATCGCTCCAGTTGCGCAGTTCGATATAGGGCGTGATGTCGGAGGAGGGATGGACATCGGCCTGTTCGGTGAAGATGACGCCCCAGCCGCCTTCCGCCTTGACGCGGCGCATTTCGGTGACGGCGGAGGCATCGCGATAACCGCCGCCATTGCAATGCGGCACCTGGTAGAACCGGTTCTTGGCGGTGACCGGCCCGATCTTCACCGGGTCGAAAAGAATATCGTAGCGCGCATCACGCATCGAGGAAGCCTTCGAGCACATTCACCGTGTTGATGCCGATGGCTTCGACGGCGTAGCCGCCTTCCATGACGAACAAGGTGGGAAGCCTGAGCCGGGCAATGCGACCGCCATAGGTCTTGAAATCGGGCGAGGTAAGCTTGAAGGTGCTGATCGGATCGTCCTTGTAGGTATCGACGCCGAGCGAGACGACCAGCGCATCCGGCGCGTAGCGCTTGATCTTTTTGCAGGCATCCTCGAGCGCCTTGCCCCAGACATCATAGGCGGTGAAGGGCGGCATCGGATAATTGACGTTGAAACCTTCGCCCCTGCCTTTGCCCTTCTCGTCCTTGAAGCCGAGGAAGTAGGGAAAGGTGTCTTCCGGCTGGCCATGCAATGAGCAGAAGAGGACGTCGTCGCGGGTATAGAAAATATCCTGCGTGCCGTTGCCGTGATGGAAATCGACATCGAGGATGGCAACGCGCGCGGCACCGGAATCGCGAAAGGCCTGCGCGGCGATCGCCGCATTGTTGAGGAAACAATAGCCGCCATACATGTCGTGATGGGCATGATGGCCGGGCGGGCGGCACAAGGCGAAGGCGGCGCGCTCGCCATTGGCGACGAGTTTCTGCGCGGTGAGCGCGCTGGCGGCCGAAGAAACCGCCGCGTCCCACGTGCCGGCGGTGATGGCGGTTTCCATCGAAAGACAATAATAGCCGGCCTTGCCATCGATGCTCCTTGGGCAGCGCTGCTGCATGCCGCGCGCCGCATAGCCGGTCGGGATGATTTCGCCGCGATAACCGGCCTTGCTCCATTCGGCCCAGGCTGTTTCGAGGAAGGTCAGGAAGTCGCGATCATGCACCTTGCGCACCGGCGCCATGTCGAGTTTTGCGGGCGCGACGAAATCGGCCATCTTGCGCTTCTTCAGTTCGCGCAGGATGTATTCGACGCGCGAGGGGCGCTCGAAGGGCGTTACGAATTCGCCGCCAAAGAGTTCGCCTTGCGGAAAATGCAGGCGATGGTCGTCGGTGTAAACGGTCTTCATGGAGCCCCCCCATTTGTGCCGGCGGAACTCTGTCAGAGAATTGCGGGCGTTTCAAATGCGCGGCGGCGCCGGCCGGCTATGCAAGTTCGGCGAGGAGATGCGGCACGGCATGGGCGAAGCTGCCAAGCGCGATGCGATCGGCGACGGCTTCGATGTCGGTTGAGAATTCGCGGTCCTCGTCGCGCTGGGCGGCGAGGGCGCGCAGGATGTTATGCGCGTCCTCAAGCGGTTCGGACGATCGCAACGGCCGGCGGAATTCGATACCCTCGCCGGCCGCCATCAACTCGATGGCGACGATGCGCGAAAGATTGGCGTTCATGAGAGCCAGGCGGCGCGCGCCATGGGTCGCCATGCTGACATGGTCTTCCTGATTGGCGGAGGTGGGGGCCGAATCGATCGAGGCCGGATGCGCCAATTGCTTGTTCTCGCTCATCAAGGCGGCGGCGGTGCATTGCGGCACCATGAAGCCCGAATTGAGCCCGGGATTGCGGATGAGAAAAGGCGGCAGGAGCGAAATCGAGGAATCGATCAAGGCGGCAATGCGGCGTTCGGAGAGCGAGCCGATCTCGGCGATGGCCATCGCAATCATGTCGGCAGCGAAGGCGACGGGCTCGGCGTGGAAATTGCCGCCGGAGAGAACTTCGTGATGCTCGGGGAAGACCAGCGGATTGTCGCTCACCGCATTGGCCTCGACGATCAGGGTCTTGGCGGCGTTGCCGAGAAGCTCGAGGCAGGCGCCCATGACCTGCGGCTGGCAGCGGAAGGAATAGGGATCCTGCACGCGTTCATCGCCGGTCAGGTGCGAGGCACGGATCTGGCTGCCGGCGAGAAGGCGGCGGTAATGTGCCGCGGCGAGCTTCTGGCCGGCATGCGGGCGCAATGCGTGGATGCGCGGATCGAAAGGCGTGTCGGAGCCCATGATGGCATCGACTGACATGGCGCCGGCAAGGATCGCGGCGGCGGCATTGCGCTCGGCGGCGAGCAGGCCCGATAGTGCGAGCGCGGTCGAAACCTGGGTGCCGTTGAGGAGGGCCAGGCCTTCCTTGGGGCCGAGCGCGACCGGTTTGCGATCCAGGTGCTTGAGAGCCTCGGCGCCCGTCACGGGCTTGCCCTTGATCGTGGCATTGCCTTCGCCGATGAGCACGAGGCTCATATGGGACAAGGGCGCCAGATCGCCCGAGGCGCCGACCGAGCCCTGGCAGGGAATGACGGGGAGAATGTCGGCATTGAGAAGGGCGACAAGCGTGTCGACGGCTTCGAGCGAAATGCCGGACGCACCGCGCGCGAGGCTTGCGATCTTGAGGAGAAGGATGAGGCGCACGATCGGTGCGGGAAGCGGAGCGCCGACGCCGGCTGCATGCGAGCGCACGATATTGACCTGGAGCGCCGAGAGATCGGCAGGCGCGATGCGCGTCGTCGCCAATTTGCCGAAGCCGGTATTGACGCCATAGATCGGGTTACCCTCCTGGATGAGAGCGATGATCGCTTCGCGGCTCAGCGCGATCGCCTTCAAGGCCGCGGGCGACAGCCTGACGGCGATGGGTCCGTCGAGCGCCATGCGGATGTCGGCGAGTGTCAATGGCTGGTCACCAATGATGAGCGGCATGACGCACCCCTATTGCAGTTTCCCGACCGCCTTGCGGTAGGCTATGGCGATTTCGTCCTCGCGAACATGCCGGCGGTCGATGACGACATGCCGGCCGGCAATGAACATGTCCTTCACGCAAGCATTGCCGCCGGAGAAGATCCAGGAATCGATGACGGCATCGCCATTGCGGCCGATAAGCGCCGGATGATCGGTATCGAGGACGCAGATATCGGCGCGAAGGCCCGGCGCAAGGGCGCCGACCGGCTGCGCCATCGTTTTTGCGCCGCCGCTCAGCGCTGCGTCGAAGAGGCGGCGGCCGGTCGACTGGCCGGGACCGCCGGCGAGGACATTGCGGGCGCGGTCGCGCAGGCGCTGCGAATATTCGAGCTGGCGAAGGTCCTCGGCCGGACTGACCGTGATGTGGCTGTCGGAACCGATCGCGATCGCGCCTTTCGCGGCGAAGAAGCTGCCGGCCGGGAAGATGCCGTCGCCGAGATTGGCCTCGGTCGAGGGGCAAAGCCCGGCGATCGCGCCCGAACGGGCGAGGCCTTCCGTCTCGGCCTCCGTCATGTGGGTGGCGTGAATGGCGCACCAGCGCGGCGACAGGTCGAATTTGCTCATAAGGTATTCGACCGGCCGCATGCCCGACCAGGCGAGGCAGTCATCCACCTCCTTGGTCTGCTCGGCAATGTGGATATGGATCGGCGCAGTAGTATCGAGTCGATCCAGCGCGGCGATCACCTCGGTCAGCAGTTCGGCGGTGACGGCACGCAGTGAATGCGGCGAGATGCCAAGCTTGCGCAAGGGATTGTCGCGGCAGGCCGCATGGAGCCTTTCGAGAATGCGGAGATAGCGGGCGGCATCGTTGATGAAGCGGCGCTGGCCCTCGGCCGGCGGCTGGCCGCCAAAACCGCCATAGGCATAGAGCGTCGGAAGCATCGTGACGGCAATGCCGGCCTCATCGGCGGCGGCAAGGCAGCGCAAGGACAGTTCGGCCGGATCGGCATAGGGCTCACCATCCGGCCGGTTGTGGAGATACTGGAATTCGCCGACGATCGAGAAGCCGCTTTTCAGCATCTCGATATAGAGCTGCGCGGCGACCGCCTGCAATTCCTCCGGCCCGAGGCGCAGCGCGAAGCCATACATGACTTCGCGCCAGGTCCAGAAACTGTCGGAGCCGGGCCCGGCGCGCTCGGCAAGGCCCGCCATCAGGCGCTGGTGCGCGTGGGAATGGATATTGGGCATGGCGGGCAGCGCGATCCCGCTGACGGTGGCGCGCCCGGACTGCCCGGTCTCGATGCCGGTGATCATGCCGGCGGCATCGACTTCGACGACAACATCGCTGTGCCAGCCCGACGGCAGGAGGGCTTCGGCGAAATGCAACTTGCGTGCGCTCATGCGCGGGACTATACTGTATATACAACCTTATACAAGTGGTTTCTGGATGCTCCTGACCAATCTGCGGATCGCCACCATGCTCGGCGGCTACGGCCTGATCGAGGACGGCGCCATCGAGCTCAAATACGGCCTGATTTCGTGGATCGGCCGCAGTAGCGAGGCGCCGGCCGGCAAGAAGATCGACTGCGGCGGCCGGTTGCTCACCCCCGGTCTCATCGATTGCCACACGCATCTCGTCTATGGCGGCAGTCGCGCGGCCGAATTCGAGATGCGGCTCAATGGCGTCTCCTATGCCGAGATCGCCAAGGCAGGCGGCGGCATCCTCTCGACGGTCAAGGCGACGCGCGCGGCAAGCGAGGAAGAGCTCCTCGCCGCGGCGACGGGGCGGCTCGAATGGCTCCTCGCCGAGGGCGTCACCACGGTCGAGATCAAGTCGGGCTACGGGCTCGATGTCGAAACCGAAATGAAGATGCTGAAAGTGGCGCGCGAACTCGGGCGGCGCCTGCCGGTCGAGGTCACGACGACCTTTCTCGGCGCCCATGCCTTCCCGCCGGACTATCGCGAGAATCGTGCGGGCTATGTGAAACTTGTTGCAAAGCAGGCCCTGCCGGCGATCCACGAAGCCGGGCTCGTCGATGCGGTCGACGGCTTTTGCGAGGGCATCGCCTTTTCGGTCGAGGAGATGGAGCAGGTTTTCAGGGCGGCGAAGGCCTCGGGGCTTCCCGTCAAGCTCCATGCCGAACAGCTCTCCAATCTCGGCGGGGCGGCGCTTGCGGCGCGCTATGGCGCAGTCTCCGTCGATCACATCGAGTATCTCGACGAAGCCGGCGTCGTGGCAATCGCCAAGTCCGGCACCGTGGCGGTGCTGCTTCCCGGCGCCTTTTATTACCTGCGCGAGAAACAGCTGCCGCCGGTCGCGCAACTGCGCAAACATCATGTGCCGATCGCGATCGCCACCGATCTCAATCCGGGCTCCTCGCCGGTCCATTCATTGCTCACCACGATGAACATGGCCTGCGTGCTCTTCGGCCTGACACCGGAGGAAGCCCTGCTCGGCGTCACGGCGAACGCGGCACGGGCGCTTGGGCTGAAGGATCGAGGCACGCTGGCGCCCGGCCTGCGCGCCGATCTCGCATTCTGGGATGTCGAGCGGCCGGGCGATCTCGCCTACCCGCTCGGCGTCAATCCATTGGCCTGCGTCGTGCGCGATGGCGAAGTGGTGCGGGGGCGCCTCACATGAACGAGCCGCAGCCGCTCTATGCCAGGCTCAAGGATCACATTCTTGCGCATATACGCTCGGGCGCCTGGGCGCCGGGGGCGCGGGTTCCGTCCGAAAACGAGCTGGTCGAGAGCTTCGGCATCAGCCGCATGACCGCCAATCGGGCGTTGCGCGAATTGACCGCCGACGGGTTCCTCGCGCGCGTTCCGGGGGTCGGCACCTTCGTGCGCAAGGCGGAGCCGGCGCGCTCCAGCCTCGTCGAACTGAAGAGCATCGCCGAAGAGATTGCCGCCCGCGGGCATCGACACGATACCAGGATTGCAACGCGCGAAGCGCTCACCGCCACGCCGGCGCTCTCGGAAGACTTCGAGAGCCGGCAGAATCTGCGGCTGGCGCATGTGGTGATCGTCCACAGCGAGAACGGCGTGCCGGTGCAGCTCGAGGATCGCTATGTGAATCTGGAAGTCGCACCCGATTTCCTCAAACAGGATTTCGCCGCGACGACGCCCACCGCCTATCTGCTCTCGATCGCGCCCGTCGATGAACTCGAGCACACGGTCGAGGCCGTCATCCCGACATCGGCGCAGCGCGGCCTGCTCGACATCCCGGCCGCCGAGCCTTGTCTGTCGCTGCATCGGCGCAGCTGGAGCCGCGGCCGCGTCGCAACCGTAGCCACCTTCACCTATCCGGCCAGCCGCTACGCGCTTTACAGCCGCTACCGCACGACGCCCGCCGGCACGCTCGAAAGGAATTTCTCATGACGACGCGACGCGACAATACACGGATCATCAAGTCTCCTACGGGCCCCGAGATTTCGGCCAAGTCCTGGCTCACCGAAGCGCCCTTGCGCATGCTGATGAACAATCTCGATCCGGGCGTCGCGGAGCGGCCCGAGGAACTCGTCGTCTATGGCGGCATCGGGCGCGCGGCGCGCAATTGGGAAGCCTTCGACACGATCATCGCCTCCTTGCGCTCGCTTGGAGAGGAAGAGACGCTGCTCGTCCAGTCGGGCAAGCCGGTCGGCATTTTCCGCACCCACAAGGATGCGCCTCGGGTGCTCATCGCCAATTCCAATCTCGTGCCGCATTGGGGCACCTGGGAGAAGTTCCACGAACTCGATCGCAAGGGTCTCATGATGTACGGCCAGATGACGGCCGGCTCGTGGATCTATATCGGCACGCAAGGCATCGTGCAGGGAACGTATGAGACCTTCGCCGAAGTCGGACGCAAGCATTATGGCGGCAAGCTCAAGGGCAAGTGGTTCCTGACCGCGGGGCTCGGCGGCATGGGCGGCGCACAGCCGCTCGCCGCGACGATGGCAGGTGCCTCGATGATCGCGATCGAATGCCAGCCGTCACGAATCGAGATGCGGCTCAAGACGCGCTATCTCGACACCAAGGCGGCAACCATCGCCGAGGCGCTGGAGATCGTCGAGCGCTCGCACAGGGAGGGAAAGCCGGTCTCGGTCGGATTGCTCGGCAATGCGGCGGAACTGCTCCCGGAATTCGTCGCCAAGGGCATCAGGCCTGATGCCCTGACCGACCAGACTTCGGCGCATGATCCGGTCAATGGCTATCTGCCCGCCGGCTGGACGCTCGCCGAGTGGGAAGCAAAGCGCGTCTCCGATCCCAAGGCGGTTGAGACCGCCGCGATGGCGTCGATGAAGGTTCACGTCCAGGCGATGCTCGACCTCTACAAGGCCGGGGTGCCGACGCTCGATTACGGCAACAACATCCGCCAGATGGCCTTCGACATGGGCCTCAAGGATGCCTTTGCATTTCCCGGTTTCGTGCCCGCCTATATCCGTCCGCTGTTCTGCCGCGGCATCGGGCCGTTCCGTTGGGCGGCACTCTCCGGCAACCCGCAAGACATTTACAAGACCGACCGGCGCGTGAAGGACCTGATCCCGGACGACCCGCATCTCCACAACTGGCTCGACATGGCGCGCGAGAAGATCGCCTTCCAGGGCCTACCGGCGCGCATCTGCTGGGTCGGCCTCGGCCAGCGCCATCGGTTGGGACTCGCCTTCAACGAGATGGTGAAGAACGGCGAGGTCGAAGCGCCGATCGTCATCGGCCGCGATCATCTCGATTCAGGTTCGGTCGCCTCGCCCAATCGCGAGACCGAAGCCATGCTCGACGGGTCCGACGCGGTATCCGACTGGCCGCTGCTGAATGCGCTTCTCAACACGGCCTCGGGTGCGACCTGGGTTTCGATCCATCATGGCGGCGGCGTCGGCATCGGCTATTCGCAGCATGCCGGCATGGTGGTGGTGGCCGATGGCAGCGAGGATGCGGCGCGGCGGCTGGAGCGCGTGTTGTGGAACGATCCGGCGAGCGGCGTGATGCGCCATGCCGATGCGGGTTATGACATCGCCATTCAATGCGCCAGGGAGAACGGGCTTAAACTGCCGAGCCTCGGGCTCTGAGCTGATGCATTACGATCCGCGCAACGATCCTTGCCCGCTGCCATTCTCGCCCTTCAAATCCTGCACCGTGCCGAGGCCGATCGGCTGGCTGTCGACGATCTCGACAAAGGGCATCGCCAATCTCGCGCCCTATAGCCAATGGCAGAATCTCACTTTCGATCCGCCGATGGTAATGTTCGCCGCCAACCAGCACGTTGATGGGCGTCGCAAAGACACTGTTGTGAATGCCGAGGAGACCGGCTGGTTCGTGTGGAACATGGCGACATGGGATCTGCGCGAGGCGGTCAACATCACGGCAGTGCCGTTGCCTTACGGTGTCGATGAGTTTGCATCCGCCGGCGTCAGCAAGGCCTCCTGCGTCGATGCGCCGGGGCCGCGGGTTGCGGAGTCGCCGTGTCACTTCGAATGCCGCTATCTCTCGACACAGCGTTTGCGGGGATCAAGCACGGTCGGTACCGTCGATATCGTGTTTGGCGAAGTGGCGCGCATCCATGTCCGCGACGATGTCGTGCTTGCCAATGGCAAGCTCGATATTGCGAGAATCCGGCCGATCGCGCGCATGGGCTATTTCGACTATGCCGTCATCGACAAGGCCTTCGAGATGATCATTCCCGACGAGGAAGCGCTTGCCGGATTGGAAGGCCGCGCCGCCCGCGACGGCGGGTAACACTCACCTCTTGGTGAGGCGCTTCGCCGGAGGTGAAGCCTCGAATCATGAGCCACTGACGAAATCGCACCGCCTGTCGTCCTTCGAGGGCCGCTGCGCGGCCACCTCAGGACGAGGTTGAGGTTTGCAGGAACGCCTCGACTTCCGCGGCGGTGGGTGCGGCGGCGGCGGCGCCGCGCCTGGTCGTCGACAAGGCGCCGCAGGCGGCGGCATAGCGCGCCGCATCGGCAAGCGGACGCCCGGAAGCCAAGGCATGGGCAAGCCCGCCATTGAAGCAGTCGCCCGCCGCCACCGTGTCGATCGGCGTCACGCGAAAGGCCGGTATCAAGCCTTCATAGTCGGGCGCGCTCACCGCAACGCCCTTGCCGCCGAGCTTGACGATTGCACCGCACACGCCTTTCTCCCGCAATTCGCGCGCCGCCTTCAGTCCCTCTTCCGGTGTTGCGGGTTGCCAGCCGACGAGGCGCGCCGTCTCGGTCTCGTTGGGGGTCAAGAGATCGACGTGCTCGAATTCCGATGAGGCGAAGAGTTTTTCCGGCGCCGGAGCGGGATCAAGGATCACGATGCCGCCGAGGCCGCGGACCCGGCGTGCGGCCGAAAGCGATGCGGCGAATGGTACTTCAAGCTGGAGCAGGAGCACGCGGGCCTTGTCGAGCGCCGCGGCGGCGCGTGTGACATCGGTCTCGTCCATGCGCATATTGGCATCGCCGATCAGGGAGATGGTGTTCTCGCCATTGGAGGCGACATTGATGATGGCGATGCCGGTGGCGCCGCCCTCGTCGCGCCTGATGAGACCGGTCGCGACATCGTATCCGGCGATCTCCTTGAGACAGGCCTCGCCGAACATGTCGCCGCCGGTGCGCGCGATGAAGCTGACGGCACTGCCGAGACGGCGCGCGGCGACCGCCTGGTTGGCGCCCTTGCCGCCCAGGCCGATCTTGTAGCCCAGGCCGTGCAGGGTCTCTCCCGGCCTGGGCAGATGTTCGAGATAGGCGACGACATCGCAATTGATGCTGCCGAAGACAGCGATGCTCATCGTCCGGTCACCTTCGCAATTTCCTTCAAGACCAAGGACTCTGCGTTGCGCTAGGCATCGGCGTCAACAGACATGACCTTCGATCAGATCGCAGCCTTTGTTATTTTCGCAGCCGTCGCGGCGGGAACGCCGGGCCCCAGCAATGTCATGCTGGCGGCCGTCGGCGCCAGCGTCGGGTGCCTGCGCGGCCTGCCATGCCTGTTCGGCGTCGCGGCCGGAATGGGCGCGCTGATCTTCGTTTCGGCCTTCGGGCTCGGCGGCGCGCTGATGAGCCTACCGGCCGCCGTCCCCGTCATGAAAGCGGCGGGCACGCTGTTTCTGATCTATCTCGCCTGGAAGATCGCGACTTCAAGCGGCCTGCCGCAAGAGGCCGGTGACGGCGCGGTCGGCTTCTGGGCGGCCGCCGGCTTTCAGTGGATCAATCCCAAGGCGTGGATGGCCGGCATCGGGGCCGCGGCCGCCAGCCTTGGTGCCGCGCATGAGAGCGTGCTGCGGGATTCGATGCTGCTCGGTGCGACTTTCGCGGCGACTGCATTCATCGTGTGCATACCCTGGCTCGGCTTCGGGTCGTTGATCCGCCGCGCGCTCGTCGATCCGCAGCGCAGACGCGCATTCAACATGATCATGGGCGGGCTGCTCGCCGCCTCCGCCACGATGTTCTGGCTTTAGCGAGTCGGTACGGGCTTTTCGCCGCGATAGTCGTAGAAGCCGCGATTGGTCTTGCGGCCGAGCCAGCCGGCCTCGACATACTTCACCAGCAGCGGGCAGGGACGGTATTTCGAATCCGCCAGGCCCTCATACAGAACCTGCATGATCGACAGGCAGGTATCGAGGCCGATGAAATCGGCCAGCTCAAGCGGCCCCATGGGATGGCGCGCGCCGAGCTTCATCGCCGTGTCGATCGCCTCGACGGTGCCGACGCCTTCGTAAAGCGTATAGACCGCCTCGTTGATCATCGGCAGCAGGATGCGATTGACGATAAAGGCGGGGAAGTCTTCCGACACCGCCATGGTCTTGCCGAGATGGGTGGTGAACTCCTTCACCGTCGAGAAGGTCTTATCGTCGGTCGCAATGCCGCGGATGAGCTCGACCAGTTCCATCACCGGCACGGGATTCATGAAGTGAATGCCCATGAATTTTTCCGGCCGATCGGTGCTCGCGGCGAGGCGGGTGATCGAAATCGACGAGGTATTGGTGCCGAGGATCGCATGCTCGGCGAGGTGCGGGCAGACAGCGGCGTAAATCTTGCGCTTGACGCTTTCGTCCTCGACGGCGGATTCGATGACGAGATCGCAGTCCGACAAGTCCTCATAGGAGAGCGCAGTGCGAATGCGCGCCAGGGCGGCGTCGCGCTCGGCTTCGGACAATTTGCCGGACTTCACGCGGCGCGCGAGATTGCCGTTGATGGTGGCGAGGCCGGCTTCGATGCGCTCGGCGGAAACATCGTTGAGCGCGACGTCATAGCCGGCGAGGGCACATACGTGGGCGATGCCGTTGCCCATCTGACCGGCGCCGATCACGCCGACTTTCGAGATTCGCATTTCGTCTAGTACCTGCTTGATAAAGGCGAGGGAGCCTATATCGCGCCCAACCCTTGAGCAAGTGCATTTCGCATGTGCGAAAAGATTATGCAGCCCGCGTCCGGCGCGGGTTTTGCCGCGCCGGCCGATGGTTTCAAAGACTATTTACCAAGCCTGGCGAGTTCGGCCTCTAGCTCCGGCACCGCCTGGAAAAGGTCGGCGACCAGGCCGTAATCGGCGACCTGGAAGATCGGCGCTTCCTCGTCCTTGTTGATGGCGACAATGACCTTCGAGTCCTTCATGCCGGCGAGATGCTGGATGGCGCCGGAAATGCCGACCGCGATGTAAAGATCGGGGGCGACAACCTTGCCGGTCTGGCCGACCTGGTAGTCGTTCGGCACATAGCCCGCATCGACGGCGGCGCGCGAGGCGCCGACGGCGGCGCCGAGCTTGCGCGCAACGCTGTCGAGGAGTTTGAAGTTCTCGCCATTCTGCATGCCGCGGCCGCCCGAGACGATGATCTTGGCCGAGGTGAGTTCCGGGCGATCCGAGACCGAAAGATTTTCGCCCTCATAGACCGAAAGGCCGGGATCGGCAGGGGCCTGGACCGTCTCGATCGGCGCCGAGCCGCCTTCGCCGGTTGCCTGGAAGGCGGCGGTGCGCACGGTGATGACCTTCTTGGCCTCGCCCGACTGCACCGTCTGCACGGCATTGCCGGCATAGACGAGGCGGACGAAGGTGTCGGGCGAGACGACATCGGAAATGTCCGAAATCTGCATCACGTCGAGAAGGGCCGCGACGCGCGGCATGTAATTCTTGCCGTTGGTGGTGGCCGGGGCAATGATGTGTTCATACGGCCCGGCCTGGGCCACGATCAGGGCCGCCATGGGTTCGGCGAGCGGACGGTCGAGATAAGGTGCCTCGCAATGCAGCACCTTCTTGACGCCGGCGAGCCTTGCGGCTTCGCCAGCAGCGGCATCGGCCTTGTTGCCCGCCACAAGCACGTGGATATCGGCGCCGATCTTGCCCGCGGCGGTCAATGCCTTGTGGGTCGCATCCTTGAGACGCGCATTGTCATGTTCGGCGATGAGAAGGACCGTCATGATCAGATCACTCCCG
>JAEUMG010000229.1 GCA_016793355.1 Hyphomicrobiales bacterium | reverse complement strand
AGGGACGTAGTCGTCGTACCGACAACCACCGGCGACGTCATGGCCTACAACGTTCAAGACGGCTTTCCGACCTGGGCCGACTCACTTGCATCGTCCGACCCCGTGACCGCCTCCGCCAACATAGGCGCGGTGGGCGGCCGCCCGGTGATCGACGGCAACCAGGTCTTCGCCATTTCGAACGCCGGCAAGCTCGCCGCCATCTCCCTTGCCAATGGCGAGCGGCAATGGGCGGAGGAGATGTCCGGAACCCAGACGCCATGGGTTGCCGGCGATTATGTCTTCGTCATCGCCAACGGCAAGGTCGTGACGGCGGTCTCGCGGCGCAACGGCGCGGTGCGCTGGACCCAGACATTGCCTGGCAAGACCTGGGCCGGCCCGATACTGGCGGGCGGTCGGCTGCTGGCTGTGAGCTCCGATGGCAAGCTTGCGAGCCTGTCGCCTCAGACTGGCCAGGTTCTGGCGACCAGCGAGCAAGGCAAGGCCTTCTACATTGCGCCTGTCGTTGCCAGCGGCATGGTTTATCTTCTTGCCGACGACGGTACGCTGTCGGCCCTGCGTTAGGGCCTCGCCATGACCGCCACGGTTGCCATTCTCGGCCGGCCGAATGTCGGCAAATCCACATTGTTCAACCGGCTCGTCGGCCGCAAGATCGCGCTCGTCGACAATCAACCCGGCGTAACGCGCGACCGTCGCGAGGGTCTTGGCCGTATCGCCGATCTGGAATTCAGGGTGTTCGACACCGCCGGCCTTGATGAGGCACCGCGCGGCAGTCTCGAAAGCCGCATGAGCAATCAGTCGGAACGCGCCATCCGGGAAGCCGATGTGGCGCTCTTCGTTATCGATGCGCGTGCTGGTGTGACGCCCGTCGACCGCGATTTCGCCCAGCGCCTGCGGCGCTCCGGCAAGCCCGTCATCGTCGTTGCCAACAAGGCCGAAGGCAAAGCCGCCGGCCCTGGTATCCTGGAAGCATACGAATTGGGACTGGGCGAACCGGTCGCCATTTCGGCCGAGCATGGCGAGGGCCTTGCTGCACTCTACGACGCGCTACGGCCCTATGCCGGCAAGCCGGACGAGGGCCCCGGCTCGGGAGCGGACAATCAGGACGCCGACGACATCGCAGCGCGGCCCCTTCGGCTTGCGATCATCGGCCAGCCCAATGCCGGCAAGTCGACGCTGGTGAACGCCTTGCTGGGCGAGGACCGCGTGCTCACGGGGCCCGAGGCCGGGATCACGCGCGACGCCATTGCGACCGACTGGTCCTGGCAGGGCCGCGCCATCAGGCTATGGGATACGGCCGGCATCAGGCGCAAGTCGCGGGTCACCGGCAAGGTCGAGAAGCTCGCCGTCGCCGACGCCCTGCGCGCCATACGCTTTGCCGACTGCGTGGTGGTACTGATCGATGCCTCGCTCGAAATCGAGCGCCAGGATTTGGCGCTTTGCGATCTCGTGGCGCAGGAGGGCAGAGCCGTCGTGCTCGCGCTGAGCAAGTGGGACCTGGTCGAGGACAAGCAGAAGCGCCTTCGCCAGGTCGAAAGCCAGCTCGAGGACGTGCTGCCCGAAATCAAGGGTGTTGCCGTCGTGACCCTTTCCGCCGAACGCAATCGCGGTCTCGACAAGCTCATGGGCGCGGTTTTCAAGGCCGTTGAAATCTGGAATGCGCGCATCCCGACTTCGCCGCTCAACCGCTGGCTCGAAGCGACCGTCGAGCGAAATCCGCCGCCCGCACCCTCCGGCCGCCGCATCAAGCTGCGCTATGCCACGCAGGCCCAGACCCGGCCGCCGACTTTCGCGCTGTTCGGAAACCAGCTCAAGCAGCTCCCGGAAAGCTATTTGCGCTATCTGATGAACGGTCTGCGCAAGGATTTTGACTTGTGGGGGACGCCGATCCGCTTCAGCCTGCGCGGCGGCAAGAACCCCTTCGATCGCAAGTGAGGCCCGATGTCCGAGAGTAACTGGAACGATGTCGAGAATTTCATCGACGCGACGCTGATCGGGCATGATGAACGGCTCGACGCGACCCTATTGGCAAGCGCCGCCGCCGGCTTGCCGCCCATCGCGGTCTCTCCGAACCAAGGCAAATTTCTGCAGATACTCGCCCGTTCCGTCAAGGCGCGGCGCATTCTGGAGGTTGGTACGCTGGGCGGCTATTCGACCATCTGGCTGGCCGGCGCGCTGCCCCAAGGCGGGCGCCTGGTGACGCTCGAGGCCGATTCACACCATGCCCACGTCGCCCGTGAGAACTTCGCCCGGGCCGGACTCGATCATGTCATCGAATTGCGCTTCGGCAAGGCGCATGACACCATGCCCGCGATGATTGCCGAGCGCTGCGCGTCCTTCGACTTCATCTTCATCGATGCCGACAAGAAACGTATCCCGCTATACTTCGACTGGGCCGTCGCGATGGCGCATCCAGGAAGCTTGATCGTCGTTGACAATGTGGTGCGCAAAGGCGCGCTTGCCGACGCTGCGAGCCGGGATGAACACGTCATCGGCGTCCGCGAACTGCATCAGCGCCTCGCCAGGGATAGGCGGGTAAGTGCGACGACGCTCCAAACTGTCGGCGCCAAGGGCTATGACGGGTTTACCGTTGCCATCGTGCAATAGGCCGGTGCCCGGCGCATAAGGGAGGATCGACATGCGTGCCGCCGCTTTCACCTTGCTCTTGCTGGTACTGGCATGTGCTGGCATTGGGCCAGGCGCGGCGCAAACGCCGAAGGACGCGCAAGCCATCGCTGCTGAGGCCTATATCTACGGCTTTCCGCTGGTCGACAATTATCGTGTCATGTCGGCCTATTTCATCGATAGCCGCAGCCCGGAATATAAGGGGCCGCCGAACCGCATCTACAACGTCGCGCGCGTCTATACGCCAGCCGACACGGCGGTGCAGACACCCAATTCGGACACGCCATACTCATTCGCCTGGCTCGATCTGCGAACCGAGCCGGTCGTTCTTACACTCCCGCCGATCGAGAAGGATCGCTATTACTCCGTTCAACTCGTCGATCTCTATACCTTCAACTTCGCCTATCTCGGTACCCGCGCTACCGGGAACAACGGCGGCAAGTTCCTGATCGCCGGACCGGACTGGACCGGTACCGCGCCTCCCGGTATCGACAAGGTCATCCGCGCCGAGACGCAGTTCGTCTTCGCCCTCTATCGCACCCAGCTTTTTGACCCGGCCGACATTGCCAATGTCGGGAAGATCCAGTCCGGCTACGGACTCGAATTGCTCTCGAAGTTTGCCGGGACCGCGCCGCCCGAGCCTGCGCCCGATATCGAGTTCATCAAGGCACTGACCCCGGCTGAGGAACGGGATACTCTCGATTTCTTCAATGTCCTGAACTTCGTGCTGCAATATTGCCCGGTCGAGCCGAGCGAGCGGGATTTGCGCGCGCGGTTCGAGCAGATCGGTGTTGTTCCGGGTCTTCCGCTCATCGAGGAAATGCTGCCCCCTGAAATGGCAACGGCGCTCAAGGCTGGCATGGCGGATGGCCAGAAGGAAATCGATGTGGCGCGCGCGGCGAGTACGTCATCGGCCGACCTTTTCGGTTCGCGTGCCGAGATGAAGAACAATTTTCTCAACCGCGCGGTCGGTGCCCAGGTCGGGATCTACGGCAACTCGATAGCCGAAGCTCTGTATGATGGTTATGAGGCAGATTCATCGGGTGCGCCACTGGATGCCGCGACCGGCCGCTACACTTTGCATTTTGACAAGGACAAGCTGCCGCCGGCCAGGGCCTTCTGGTCGCTCACCATGTATGATCTGCCCCGGCAGTTGCTGGTCGCCAATCCGATCGATCGCTACCTCATCAATTCGCTGATGCTCGACAGCCTCAAGCGCGACGGCGATGGTGGAATAACGCTCTATCTGCAGAAGGACTCGCCCGGCGCGGAAAAGGAGCCGAACTGGCTTCCCGCTCCGGACGGCCGGTTCTTCGCCGTGCTGAGGCTCTATCTGCCGGAGCCCCAGGCGATCTCCGGCGAATGGAAACAGCCGCCGATGCTGCGCGAACCGTGACCTCGACGAGCCGGCACCGAGCTAGCTCGCGGGACCTCGGCAGCGGTGATAGTTGCCGTCATATCCCAGATACATGTTGGTATCCGGATTGTAGCTGCGATAGCGCGCCAGGCACCACTCGATATGCGCGGAAGCGCCGGGTCCGTTGAGGTAATAGTTGGGCGCATAGACGGCGGCCGGCGCGTCCATGTAGGGGTAGGGTGCCGGCGGGAGCCAGAACGGCGCGTCTTCGGAAGCGATGTAATAGTCATACCCCGCCGCAAGACCCGCGGAGGGAAGGCTGAGAATCGCTCCGGCCAATAGGGTCGCGGCTACAAGCGATTTATGCGTCGTCATTGCGAAACTCCTCACCTGCGGCCGCAGCGGCCGTTACAGGGTGAGAATCCTTGGCTGAAGCCATCCGGGCCTGCAAGCCGAGCCGCTGAAAATGGTTAGAATTGTCCGGTCGTGTTGCGATTCATTTGAGTGATCTGCCCTGCCTTTCGGGGCGGCGCGTCACACGATGAGGAAATCGGCTGCGGTGAGCCCCGGCGCAGTGCCGGTGAAGACGGCGATGGCTACTGCGGCCGTCTTTCCCGTGCCGTCGACATCGTAATAGAGCGTATTGTTCGCGGTATTGAAGATGAATCGGTCGTTGCTGTCGCCCGCCAGCCCGGTGGCGTTGGTGACGAATTGCGAGGCGCTCAGTACACCGGCGGTCAGGCCGCCGCCGAATTCCGAGCGCGAGATTTCGAGCGTGTCGTCGGCCGCTACGAAATTCTGAATCGTGTCCCGGCTGGTGGCCGTGCGCGAAAGCACGAATGTGTCCTGTCCCAGTCCGCCGTCAAGGGTATCGTAACCGGCCCCGCCGATCAGCCGGTCATTGCCGTCGCCGGCGAAGATCGTGTCATTGCCGCCGCCGCCGTTGATGATATTGGCCCCGGCCGAACCGGTCAGTGTGTCGGCGTAGCTGGAGCCCAGCAGGTTCTCGAAGTTGAAAATGAGATCGCCGGTCGCGTCGCCGCCGCTTGCCGCTGCGGTTGCCAGATTGACATTCACGCCGGCGGTCGAGCCGGCATAGGACAGGGTATCGGTGCCGGCGCCGCCGTCGAGCGTGTCTGCGCCGGCGCCACCATTGAGCGTGTCGTTGCCTTCGCCGCCCAGCAGGTAGTCATTGCCGGCATTGCCGTTGAGCGTGTCGTTGCCGTCGCCACCCTCGATCTTGTCGTTGCCGCCATTGCCGCTGATCGTGTCGTTTCCGCCAAGGCCCTGGATCCAGTCCTTGCCGCTCGTGCCGCTGATTGTATTGTTGGAATTCGTGCCTACCATCGTCACTGTCGTCCATTCCGATGGCGCGACGTCGTCGGAAGGGTCATTAGTGACACCGATCGTGAAGTCTTCCTGGTAGGTGTTTCCGGCGGAGTCTGTCACCTGTACCGTGATCGTGTGCGACGTCGCCGTCTCATAGTCGAGAAGCACGGCACTGGCGACGACAAGCTGCGCCCCGTTGAGACTGAAGCGCCCGCCGGCATTGTTGAGCAGCGCGTAGGTGAACGTGTCGCCGGCGGTCGGATCGACGGTCGAGAGCGTACCGATCACGGTTCCGACCGCCGCGTTTTCGATCACCGTGCTGGCCGACAGTGAAAGATCGGTTGGCGCGAGATTGGGGGGCGAACCGCTGTCGGCCACCAGCACTTCGCTCGTCATCGTGCCGGCGGCGTCATAGTAACGGGTGCGCGTCGACCAGCTGTATTGATTATAGACATCGTACTCGACAACAATCGACGTCCCATTGTCGTTCTGGGTTTCGCTCCGGATCATGTTGCCGGAGAGATCGTATACATCGGTTTTCGTCGTCCAGGCCTGGTTGCTGCTGTCGGTAAACAGCACGAGCGACTGCTCGAAGCCGTACAGAACAAGATTGATCGCCTGCCAGACGCCGAGAAACAGCAGCGAATCGAAGCCGGCGCCGCCATTGACATTATTCATGTTGTCCGCGGCATCGTAGTAAATGATGTCGTCGCCGTCGCCGCCCAGCAGCGTATCGCTTCCAATCCCGCCGATCAGAATGTCATTTCCGGCTCCCCCCTCGAGCCGATCGTTGCCGGCGCCGCCGACCAGCCTGTTAGCGAGGTCGTTGCCGATGATCGTGTCATTGCCGCTGCCGCCGATGGCATTCTCGATCCAGCAATTTCGCGCGATCGCGATGTTGTTCGTCATCGCGTCGCAGTTGGAGAAAGTGCCCGGTATCAGCGAGATCATCGAAGCCGTGCTGAAACCCGAAAGGTCGAGCGTATCGATGCCGCCGCTATCCCAGATCGCCAGTACCGGGTGCGGATTGAGCGCGAAGTCGTAGACGATGCGATCCGCGGTGGAATTGAAGCCGTAAACCGTGTCGCCGGTTCTGGTCGTGGTCTCGGCGCCGTACATGGCCTGGATGACCATGATATCGTCGATCATCGGCGTCTGCGCGTAATAGGACCTGCCGTCGCTCGCGACCCAGTCGGACCCGGTATTCGACGCCGTGAAATAGGACATGACCGTGTATTGCAGCGAGTCCTGCGCATACTCGGCATCGTTCGCATAGGTCGGCGAGCCACCATTATAGGCGCCGGGATGGTCGAGCCCGAGCGCATGGCCGGTCTCGTGGATATAGGTTTGGAAGCCCCACTGGCCGATTACCGGATTGACCAGGTTGTTTGTGCCGGAATTCGATCCGTAGTTGGGGTTGAACCAGACCGAGCCGCCGACTGACGAACCTGTCGGGTAATAGGCATGCGCATACCCGATATTGGTCGTCGTGTTCATGTACTTGATGTTGGCTGTCGTCGGGTTCGCCGCCAGCGTGAAGTCCGGCGCGATCAGATCGTCCCAGAGCTGGATGGCGAGCGTAGCCGCTGCCTGTTGTGCACTGGAAAGTGGTGAGAAACCCGTCTTCTCGGAATAGGGAAACCACGTCGCGCTTGTCGGAAAGCCGTAGGTGAGCGATTGCCCCGACCACTTATAACCGCTGTTGAGTTGGGCGATGATCTGCTCGTCGGTAAAGACTGTCTTAGCCATAGCCGTGCTCGACTCTCTTTCTTGGCCGTCCACATTGCCGCTGCGCGGCGTCGCACTCTATCACAAACGGCGCCCGAATCGGTCGGCGATATTGGGGAACCTGCAATAATCCTTGGTTGAAAAAATGCTTACAATTTTGTGCGCTTGCCGGCCGAGCCGAGATTAGTCCCGCATTCTGGAGGTTTCATTGACATTGGCCCGCACGGCAATTCAGGCGCGGTTCACATGCGAAGCACCAATTTATTCCGCAAGCACGGCGCAAGGCCGGCAGCGAGTGGGGCAATGGAGACGCACATGAAGACCAATCTGAAGCTCTGCATCGCAGCAGCATCTGCGATTCTGGCGCTTTCGGCGATCCCGGCCGAAGCGGTCGAACAGGATTTCGCCAAGCCGAAACAGGGGGGCAACCGTCTGGATTGGTGTTACGATTGGAGTGTTGGGTGCGGCAAGAAGGCTGCCGATGCCTGGTGCAAGGCCAAGGGCTTCGAGGAGGCGAGCGCCTTTTCGATCGCAACCGACATTGGGGCCAGCCAGCCAACCCGCCTGATCGGCACTGGCGCCGTCTGCGACCAGGCCTTTTGCGATGGCTTCAGCAACATCACCTGCAAGACCAGCACGCCGCAGAAAATGACGTTCAACAAGCCCAAGATACAGGGCAACCGGCTCGACTGGTGCTTCAATTGGAGTCAGGGATGCGGCTCGACAGCAGCGAACGCCTACTGCAAGAGCAAGGGCTTCGCGACTGCCACCGGCTTTGCCATGGCAGCGGACATCGGCGCCAGCCAGCCGACACGCCTGATTGGAACCGGGGCAGTCTGCGACCAGCAGTTCTGCGACGGCTTCAAATTCGTTACCTGCGCAAAGTAGCGACAGCTTCGTCGGCCGCTCGGCAGATGCCGGTGCAAACCCGTCTTGTATTTCGCCGAGGCGGGCCCGCACTCTCGGCGGTAAGGGCATCGGGATGTGGGTTGCAAGAGGTTCTTCCAGATGCGCGGAAATCCGCGTGCCGAGATCCTCGTCAGGCTTGTCGCTGGTGCTGATCGGGATGTTCGCGCCGAAATAGCGGCTGTTCCAGGTTTCCTCCCGGCAATGGGCCGCCGTGTGGATCTGGCCCAGATAATTGCCGAGCGGTTTGACCTCGCGGGCCAGGTCGTCGCACAGCGTGAGCGCTCTCAGCGAATAGGTTAGGCCCTGGTCCATGGAATCGAGGTAAATGCAGGTTGCCGGCCGGTGAAAGAACGCCTGCAACTTGTTGGCGAAGAGCTCCCAGACCAGGCCCTCGTTGTGGCGCTGCGTGCCGCAGTGCAGAGTGCCTGATGGACCAGAGTAGGGGGTATGCGGACGATCCCATCCTGTGTCGTGGCGCAGCCCGCACGGCTGAATATCTCGGCCGCCTCGGTTTCCGGGTCAAAAACCACACCCGAGTCGGCAAGGAGGCTGATGGCGGCCTCGATGAGCGTCTTCACGCCCTCCGCATGCAACGGCTGGTAGGGGCGCGTCGCCGCCGAATGCAGCCCCCGGTCGGGGCTCCTCGCATCGGTGGTGGGAGTTTTCGTGCGCTCGCTTCGTGCTGCTCCTCGCCGCATCATGTGCCTCGCAGATCCATTTGATTAAACGTTCATTCAAAATGCACCCGGCGCGGCCTTTGAGGCAACTCATCGCGCCTGCTAAAAATCCTATCCGGCGAGGCGCGGCCGAACTTGCCAAATCCGCCGCTTTCCGCCATAAGCGCCACGCCAGACGGCACCCGGCTGGGGGCTGAACGGAAGGCCCGGTTATTCCGGGCAGGGGGCTAGCCTCCGTCTTCCCGTGTCTCCGCTCTTTCGTCGACCGGTCTTTCGAGCCTTTCCGAGGTTCGAAGGAGGCTCTGCGCCGGATGTGTTTGGTGTGTGGAAACAGAAAGGCCTTATCAGCAATGCCGCTTTATGAGCACGTCTTCCTGACGCGTCAGGATGCATCGAACGCACAGGTCGAGGCCCTGACCGATCAGTTTAAGAACGTCATCACCGCAGGTGGTGGCACGGTCGGCAAGACCGAATATTGGGGTGTCAAGTCGCTCACCTTCCGGATCAGAAAAAACCGCAAGGCGCACTT
>JAEUMG010000394.1 GCA_016793355.1 Hyphomicrobiales bacterium | reverse complement strand
AGGGGTTAGGGGTGGGGGTCACCCCTGCATCGCCATGAGCTCGGGCTTGCGCCGGCTCATATAGGCCTGCAAGGCCTCGTCGACACCAGGATCGATGGGTGGCGCTTCATACTCCGCCAGCAATCTCCGCCACACTTCATGCGCGCGTTCGGTGGCGGTCTTGCCGCCGGCTTCCTGCCAGGTCTCGAAATTCCGCCAGTCGGAAATCATCGGCTGATAGAAGGCCTTCTCATAGCGCTCGAGCGTATGCGCCGAACCGAAGAAATGGCCGCCGGGCGCCACCTCCTTGATCGCATCGAGCGCCAGCTCATCATCCGTGACGTCGATCGGCTTCAGACACTCGGCCCACTGTCGGATCATCTCGGCATCGATCACCGTCTTCTCGTAAGAAGCCGTCAACCCGCCCTCGAGCCACCCAAGTCCATGATGCACCATGTTGGCATGGCCCATCACCACCGCGAAAAGCGACATGGCGCTCTCATAGGTCGATTGCGCGTCGACCGCGTTGGACGCGTTCACATTTGACGAGCGATACGGCAGTTTGAAGTATCGCGCCAATTGGCCGCCCGCCAATGTCGCCTTCACATATTCCGGTGTTCCAAAGGCAGGCGCGCCCGAGCGCATGTCGACATTCGACGTGAAGCCCCCGAACACGACCGGCACGCCCGGTCTGACCATCTGCGTGAAGGCGACGATCGCCAGCGCTTCCGCCGTCTGCTCGACCAGGGCGCCGGCGAGCGAAACCGGCGCCATGGCACCCGCAAGCGTGAACGGCGTCACCACATTCACCTGGCCGAACTCGCAGAAGCACATAAGCCCATCGAGCAGTTCTTCATCGACGCGGCGCGGCGAATTCACATTGAAGGAGGTGAGCACCGACGGCTCGCCGGCCATGTTCTCCATGCTGCGCCCGCGCGCGATGGCGACGAGCCGGATCGCATCCTCGGCGCGATAGCGCGACACGGCCCGCGCGATCACCGGCCGGTCGGTATAGCGCAGGATCGCATAGACATTGTCGAGATGGCGCGTCGGCACCGGCAGGTCGAGCGGCTCGACCACCGCGCCGCCGGCCAGGTGGATCACGCCCAGGGCGTGATTGAGTTTGACGAGATTGCACAGGTCTTCATAGGTGCCCGGCCTGCGGCCGCGCGTGAGGTCGGAAATATTGGGCGGGCTGCCGACCGTGTTGAAATTGATCCGCCGGCCGCCCATCAATGTGTTGCGATCGGGATTGCGCGCAAAGACCGGGAACTCGGCCGGCGCCAGGCCGACGAAATGCTGGATGAGGTCGCGCCCGAAGCGCACCATCTGGGTCGGTTCGTCGACATCGGCGCCATGGCTTTTCAGAATGCCAAGCGCGCGGGCGGAGCGGAATTCGAGTCCGCCTTCTTCAAGCAGGCGATAGGCACGATCGACGATGCGCGCGAGTGCGTCGGGGCTCAGAATGTCGAGCGGCGGATAGGGATTGTCGACCGGCCCCAATGCTTCAAACCGCCGCGTGCCGCCTCGCGCCCCGCGCGGCGAACGCCGCCGTCCCCCATCCTCCCTCACTCTGCAGCCTCCAGCCCGCGCACCGTTGCGGGCGTTTCTGCCGCTTCGGTTTTGCTGACTGGAGCACGTTCCTCCGGGATAAGGAAGATCTTGCGGTGATAGGCCGCGACCCCCGGGCCCACCCGGCCGCTCAGCCATGAGATGGGGATGGAGAGGAAGAGGCCCGCGACGATCGGCGAGAACCAGGCGAAGGTCGTCCAGGAAATGCTGTAGGCGATGCTCCCTGCCGCAATGCCGATCAGCGTGTGCAGCCAATGCGTGCGCAGCGCTTGGGAGAACGTCACGCCGACGTCATCGCGCGTCTGGGCGTTCCAGCCTGAGTCGCGCCCCAGGAACACCTCCGCCACGAAGCGCGACTGGATCAGCATCATGACCGGCGACAACAGCGCCGACAGCAGCACCTCCGCGCCGAGACTGCGCATCAGCCCGCTCACCCCGCCGCAACCTCTGCGCAATCGCTTGTCGCCAAGCGCCTGTACGACGCCGAGGAGCTTGGGCAGATAGAGAATGACGGCGGTGAAGGCGAACAGCTCAAGCGCCTGGTCCGGATCGAAGACCGGCCACACCGGGAACAGCGAGAAACCTTCGGGAAAGTAATTGGGCTCGGCATATTTGGCGATCACCGCGAGCGCAAAGCCCGCGATCAGGAGCAGCAGCCATAATGGCGAGGCGAGATAGGACATGATCCCCTGGATCAGATGCACGCGGCTCGCCCAGTGCAGTCCCCGCGCAAAGACGATCTTCATGTGCTGCAGATTGCCCTGGCACCAGCGCCGGTCGCGTCCTGCCAGTTCGATCAGGGAAGGCGGCGTCTCTTCGTAGGAACCGCCGAGTTGCGGATACATGACCACCTTCCAGCCGCCGCGCCTGATCAAGGCCGCTTCCACAAAGTCATGGCTCAGAATATGCCCGCCGAAGGGCTTGCGGCCATTCAGTTCCGGCAGGCCGGCACAACCGGCGAAGGCCTTGACGCGGATGATCGCATTGTGGCCCCAGTAATTGCCGTCTTCGCCATGCCAGGCGGCAAGGCCGGCGGCGATCACCGGCCCGTAGACTCGGCCGGCGAACTGCTGCATGCGCGCATAGAGCGTCCAGCGATTGTGAAGGAGCGGCAAGGTCTGGATGATACCGAGTTTCGGATCGGCGGCCATGGCGCGCGCCAGTGTGATGAGCGTCCTGCCGTCCATGTAGCTGTCGGCATCGAGCACCACCATGGACTCATAGGCGCCACCCCAGCGGGTAACGAAATCGGCGATATTGCCGGCCTTCTTATGCTTGTTCTCGGCTCGCCGCCGGTAGTAGATGCCGATCCGCCCGGCGAGCCGCTGTTTCAGGGCCGCGGCACCGGCTTCCTCAACCGCCGCGATACGGTTCTCACGCGTGTCGCTCAGAATGAAAACATCAAAGGCCCGGCCGGCACCATGCGCGACAAGCGAGCGCGCCATGGCTTCGAGCGTGCTCAGCACGCGTTCCGGATTTTCATTGTAGACGGGCATGAGCAATGCTGTGCGCCCGGCCTTGGCAAGCGGTACCAGTGGAATGGGCGCGTTGCGTTGCCAGAGCAGCCGGAAGAAACCCACAAGAGCGCTGGCGCAGGCAAAGGCGATCCAGGCGAAGGTCAGCGCGAACAGCGCGGCAAAGGCGATCTGCAGACGCGTCGCCCCGGACGGTCTTATCACCTCGTACATCTCGAAGGTCCCGATCGCCGTGATCGCCAATGTCAGGGTGAAGACAAGCAGCCGTGAAAGTCGCGTTTCAAGCTTGGCCGGCCCAGGCGAAATTGCGCGTTCCGGTGGCCACTCATCGAAGCGCTGCGTCGGCATGTCGAGCGGCGTCTCTGCCGGCATCATTTTGGGCATGTTCCTGAAACTCAGGACTTCGTCCACCGGTACAACCATGTTTCGCTGATCTGCTCTGCGCCACGCTTGAGAACGCACCTGAATTCGACAAGTTCCGCGCCTTCCGGATCGAATTCGAACGTCAGGCGCGAACCGCCGGCCTGCGGGTTCGGTTGCAGCACAATATTGGAAATCTTGCCCGCCGATGCCGAAACATCGGGGATGACTTCACCCGCCAGATTGTCGCCGGCAAAATCGACGACGAACAGGCGCCGGTCCTGATGGGCATTGAGCCCACCGCCCGAAAACCTCACCAAGGCCTTGTTGTCGGGGGGCTGCGGCGGCCATCCCTCAGCCCAGTTGAGGCGATAGGCAATCTTGAATTCGGAGCCTTGCGCGATTTTCTCGCGTGGCCGCCAGAAGGCGACGATGTTGTCGTTCACCTCCATGCGCGACGGGATCTCGTAAAGCTCGATCGCACCCTCGCCCCAGGCGCCGAAGGGCTCGACCCACAGGCTCGGCCGACGCTCATATTTCGATTCAAGATCGAGGAAATCGCCATAGCGGCGCTTGCGCTGCATGAGTCCGAAGCCCCTCGGATTGAGGTCGGAAAAGGCGCTCACCTGCAGGGTGCCGGGATTGGCCAGCGGACGCCAGATCCACTCTCCCGCGCCGGTCAGCATCATCAACCCGTCGGAATCATGCACGGCCGGGCGGTAATCGTCGAAGCCGGCACGCCCCAGTTCATCGAAGAGATACATGCTGGTGAGCGGCGCCAGACCGGCATGATCGAGATCGCGGCGCGGGAAGATCGACACTTCGACATCCATCTGGGTGATTGCGCCGGGCGTGATGTTGAAGCGGAAAGCGCCCGTCGCAGAAGGCGAATCGAGCAGCGCGTGAAGACGGATGGTGGCCGCCGCTGCCGGCGGTTCCTCGATCCAGAAGGCGCGGAAGAAGGGGAACTCCTCGCCTTGCGGCTGGCCGGTATCGATGGCGAGGCCGCGCGCCGAGAGTCCGTAAATCTGGCCCTTGGCGATCGCCCGGAAATAGGAAGCCCCCTGGAAGATCGCGAATTCGTCGAAATAGTCGCGCCCGTTGATCGGATAGCGCAGCCGGAAGCCCGAATAGTGCAGGTCGAGATCGCTCGGCGGCTTTGGCACCAGCGGTCCGAAGGTGAAAAGATCGGGCAGGTAGTTGATCCGCGACTGTTGTCCGTCCGCCACCACATAGATGTCGACCGGCATCGAATAAAGAAAACCGGTATGCAGGAGGTCGATCGAGAAACCGTGCGGCGCCCCGCGCCACACCGATTTGTTGATGTCGAAACGGATGTCGCGATATTGGTCGAAGGTCAGCGACTGCCAATTCTCCGGAATCGCCACCTTGGTATCGACATAAGGCTGTTTGGCTTGTTCGCGCGCCAGGTTAAGGACGAAATCTTCGGGGAACGCGGACGGCGGCTGGAACAATTCGCTCTCGGCCACGGCCGGGGGGATGCCGTTGCGCCCCAGGAGCGAGAACAAGGCAAGGGATCCTGCGACGGTTTTCACCAGCGCGCGGCGCGTCGGCCCCATACCAAGAACACCCTCTCTCGCAGTCGCTAACACCGAAAGGCGTTAGTTAATCAATCCAGTTCAGTAGTTTACTAAGACAGACCGACACGCCTTAGTGCATTGCAGCATGGCTTGCCCTCGGAATTTTGTAAAGGCCCGAACTGCCTGCCATCTCGCCGGCCGGCTGTCGGGCGCACGCCTAGCGGGCAATTGTGAAGCCAGCATGGCCGCAAAGCATCCTTGACGGTACCCGCCTGTCGCACCCTGCTTCTTCCTGCCGCCTTCCGGCGCCCGCGACCGGCAGACTGCGGGTAGTTCTGCAAGAGGCATCGGAGGGACAATGACCATGTCGGAAGGCGCGCCCGTGCGGGCGGATCGGACCGCCCAAGGCGTCGGCATCATCCTCGCCTCGGTCGTCACCATGGCTTTTGCCGACGCGGTGGTGAAACTGGTCAGCGCCGACCTCACGATCTGGCAGATCTTCGCTGCCCGCTCATCGACCGCCGTCATCCTCCTCGGCGTGCTGCTGCGGGCCCTTGGTATCGCCCTCATGCCGCGCCGGTTGGGCTGGGTCCTGTTCCGCAGCGTCCTTCTGGTCCTGGCCTGGATTACCTTCTACACATCCCTGCCGGTCATTCCGTTGTCCGCCGCGGCCGCCGCTGCCTATACCGGCCCGATCATGATCGCGCTCATGTCGGCGGCCCTGCTCAGGGAGCCGGTTACGCCCATGCAATGGGCCGGTGTCCTGTTGGGCTTCCTTGGTGTCGCGGCCATCGTCCGCCCCGGCACCGACGCCTTTTCCTGGTTCACCATCCTGCCATTGCTCTGCGCCGCCTTTTACGCTCTCGCCATGGTGCTCACCCGCAGCAAATGCCGCGACGAGGCGCCTCTGGCGCTCGGACTCGCGCTCCATGTCTGCTTCGTGGCGACCGGCCTCGTCGCTACGGGCATGCTTGCCGTGCTCGGGCTTGCCGGCGAGACGAAATCGGCTTTCCCCTTCCTGCTCGGCGACTGGGCCCCGATGGGCCTCAAGGAATGGGGCGTGATGGCGCTCCTCGGTGTGTTGTCGGCGGCCTATTTCGCCGGCGTCGCGCGCGCCTATCAGATAGCCCCGCCGCAGATCATCGCGACCTTCGACTATGCCTATCTGGTTTCCGCGGCAGTCTGGGGCTACGTCTTTTTCGCCGAGACGCCCGGTCCCTTGACCATAGTCGGCATGATTCTCATTAGTCTCGCCGGCTGGCTGGTCGCCATGCCCGCCTCGCGGCGCGTCAGGCCAGCCTGACCCTCCCGTCTCGACGCAAGCCATTCCGTTCGCTAGAAGCGGCGGCCACAATTTGAGGTCAATTCATGCGTTACGCGGCGATAACGGACCGGTTGCAGGGTCTGGGCTCCGACAAATGGGCTGTTCACATCGAGGGCAAGCGCCGCCAGGCGGCGGGCCGCGACATGATCATGCTGTCGATCGGCGAGCCCGACTTCCATCCGCCGGCCTCGCTCGTCGGCATGATCGACGAGCGTATCCGCGCCGGGCGCACCCGCTACTCCAATGGCCGCGGCGAACCGGAGGTACTCAAGGCCATTGCCGCGCACTACACGACGCGCTCCGGCCATCATGTTTCGCCCGACCAGGTGACCTTTCTGCCCGGCACCCAGACGGCGCTCTTCGCCGCGATGATGACCATTGCCGAAGCGGGTTGCGACATCCTGATGCCCGATCCCTATTACGCGACCTATGAGGGCGTCATCGCCGCGAGCGGGGCCAGGTTCGTGCCGATCCGCACCTTGCCGGAGGACGGCTTCCATCTGACGCCGAAGGAATTGCTCGCCCATGTGACACCCAACGCGCGCGTCCTGCTCCTCAACACGCCGAACAATCCGACGGGCGCGGTGCTCTCCGCCGCCGAGATCGCCGCGATCGGCGAGGTCTGCCGCGCGCATGATCTGTGGATTCTCTGCGACGAGGTCTATGCCGATCTGACCTTTGGCGTGCCCTTTGCCTCGCCTTTCGATAATCCGCAACTGCGCGCACGCACCATCGTCGTCTCTTCACTGTCGAAATCCCATGCCATGCCGGGCTTCCGCTGCGGCTGGGCGATCGGCTCGCAGGAATTTTCCGATCGCCTCCTGCCCCTGGCCGAAACCATGCTGTTCGGCTCGCAGCCTTTCCTCGAGGACGTCACCGCCCATGCGCTGACCCATCACTTTCCGGAAATCGATGCGATGCGCGAGGCCTATCGCGATCGCGCCCGCGCCTTCGTCTCGGGCCTTTCCAATGCGCCGGGCATTGTCGCGCGCATGCCGGAGGGCGGCATGTTCATCATGGTCGATGTCCGCCGCACCGGCCTGTCCGGCGAGGCTTTCGCCACGCGGCTGCTGGATGAGGAGAACGTCGTGACCATGCCGGGCGAAAGCTTCGGCGAAGGCGGCGCCGGCCATTTGCGCGTCGCGCTTACCGTCGATGAGGCGGCACTCGCCGAAGCCGCGACCCGCATCGTCAATCTGGCGCGCCGGCTGCATTGAGTGTTTCCCTCCCCCTTGTTGGCAGGGTGAAGGGAATTAGTCATCACATCAGGTAGTGCGCGCGAAATATCGACGCCAAGCAACAGGTTGAGATAAGATGCCCCATCATGTCGAGGCCTCCGCGAAAGGTGACGCAGCACGCCGATGCCGCGCGCGAGGTTGAACTCAAGCTTCTGCTCGAGCCTGACGCCATCCCGATTTTGAGGAGCCTGCCGATCATCGGCGAAGCCCTGGCGAAAGCAAAGCCAGAGAAGCTCGCCGCCATCTATTACGACACATCCGACCGCCGCCTCGAAAAGGCGGGACTTACTCTCAGGCTGCGCGGCGAGGCAAAGGAATACACGCTCACCGTCAAAGCCCGGGAATCGGCTTCGATCGATCGCGGCGAATGGGAGAAGCCGGTCAGAACCGGCAGACTTGCGCTTCGTGACATTGCCGCCTCGCCGGCCGCATCGGTGCTGGGCAAGACTGCGCGTGACTTGCAGCCGCTTTTCTCAACGACGGTCGAGCGCAGCAAGGCCCTGGTCGACTACGAATCCGCTACGATCGAACTGGCGCTCGACCGGGGCACGATCACCGCGGGCGAGCGGGCATTGCCAGTCTCTGAACTCGAGCTTGAACTGAAAGCGGGCGAGCGCGCCGGCCTGATCGCGCTTGCCCGCGAGCTCTCGGGCCTGGCGCCCTTGCGCCTGAGCTTCATCGCCAAGTCGGAACGCGGCGAGCGCCTGAGGGCCGGAACATGGGGCAAGCCGCAGCGGGCGACGACGCCGGAGCTGTCGGCGGACATGTCGGCGCTCGCCGGCTTTCTCACCATCGCCAGCACCTGTCTGCACGACTTCATGCTGAACGAAGCGGCGATCGGCAATCGCGACGACATCGAAGGCGTGCACCAGGCGCGCATTGCGATCCGCCGCCTGCGCGCTGCTTTCGCTCTCTTTGCGCCCCGCATTAAAGACCCGCGCACGGAGCAGCTCGGCGGCGAACTCAAATGGCTCTCGGATCTGCTCGGCGGCGCGCGCGATTGCGACGTGATGATGAGCGAGTTTTCGATCGACCCCAAATCGCCGGCCGGCAAGGCCATCGCCGGGCACCGTGCCGTCGCGCATGAGGCGCTGGCCGAAGGTCTCGCCTCGCGCCGCATGCGGCTCCTGCTCATCGATCTTGCCGGTGCCCTCGATCTGGCAAGCTGGGACGCGACGCAGGCCAAGCTGCTCGCCGCGCCGGTGCGCGCTGTGGCTGGAGAGCTACTCGCGCGGCGCCTGCAGAAGCTGCTCAAGCGCGCGCGCCATCTCGGCAGGCTCGATGCGCATGAGCGGCACCGGGTGCGCATTGCCGCCAAGAAACTGCGCTACATGGGCGAATTCTTCGAAACGCTGCTTCCGGACGGGCCGGCCCGCAAGCGTCATGAGACGCTGATCCGCGAGCTCGAAAAGGTCCAGAAGGGGCTGGGCCTGCTCCAGGACGAAGTCACCTTACGGCGGCTTCTTGCCGAGCTTGTCGGGGCGGCCGAGGCCGAACGCCTCGCCGCGGCATGGCCTGTCGACCGCAAGTCGGAACTGCGAAAGGCCGTGCGGGCCATGGCCAGGCTGAGGCAGGTCAAGCCCTTCTGGCTTAAGTGGCAAAAGGAGCAAAAGGACAATCAGGAATAGAAATGCCCGCTAGGGCCCATAAATGGCCCGTAGAGCGCCTTGTCTCTTTCCGGCTACCCCCCTACCGGGATTCCTAAGAGGGCCTCTCCTTGGCCTTCTAATCGCAGCCACGAGGCCTTCTACGCGGCGATGTTCCCTCTTTACCCCAATAGCCGGCATTCCGCAATTGAAAATAGCCGATGTGGATGTCTTTCTATCTAAGGGCGAAAGCCTAGCCCACCTGATACCCGAACTCTTCCGCCATGGTGGTGAGCCAGTCCCAGAAATTGGCCGAAAACCCGCGGAAGACGGAAAGTTCGAAAGCGTCATCGCCGGTTCGGACGAGGTGGACCCCGACATGCGCCATCTGCGTCACCGCCGAGGAGCCGGTCGCGAAGACGCTCTCATGAACATCGACCGGCGTGCCCTTGGCGAGCACGGCGCGCGCCTTGGGTCCGGCGACCCGCATGATGACGCGGCCATGGCTCTGATCCGAGACGGAGGCGAGCCCCGCGAGCGTCTCCCTCAAGGCGCGATAGAGTTCGCCTTCGCCGAAACCGTCGGCGATCGCATACCACTGATCGGCGCCGCACCAGTGGAACGAGGCGCCCCCGCCGGCGCTCGATTTGCCGGCGGCCGGAAGTCCTGCACCGAAGCGCGCCGCAATGGCCTTGGAGGCAGCCTCGGCCTTGTCTTTCCGCGCGATGATGATGACGATCGAGGCTGGATGGCGGACAGAGAGGGAAACGCCGACCGCGCCGCGATCGGCGCCGAAGCGGCCCTGCCGCACCACATGCGCCAAGGGCGACGCGCGCTCGACAAGCTTAAGCATGGAGCTTCCTGTTCTCGGGATCATACTGCATCGGCTCGCAGATCTCGGCATAGAGGTGGATATTGCGCAATCCGTCGAACACCTTGACGATTTCGCCATGGCGATTGCGCCCGTTCTTGAGCAGCGCCAGCCCGATCCACATGTCCAGCATCGGCGAGAAGGCTACGCCGGTAATATTGCCGTGGTCGTTCGCCATCGACGGCGTATCGTCGCGCTTGAGAAGATGCGCGCCGGCGCGCAGGCGATCGCCGGGGTTGACCGGCCGGATGCCGACCACCTGCTCGCGCTGCGGATCGATGAGGCCTTCGCGCCCCGCCATCATGCGGCCGATATAGTCCTTCTTCGTCGACATCATTTTGCCGAGGCCGAGATCGGCGGCGGTCGTGGTGCCGTTGAGCTCGCCGCCCGCCACATGGCCCTTCTCGATACGCATGACGGAAAGCGCTTCGACCCCATAGGGCACGATGCCGTATTCGGCGCCCGCCTGCATCAGCGCCCGCGCCGCCATGTTTCCGTAATCCGCCGGGACCGACAATTCATAGGCATGCTCGCCCGAAAACGAGATGCGGAAGAGCCGCGCCGGGATGCCGCCGAGGATGGAAATCTCCTTCGCAGCCATATAGGGGAATGTCGCGTCGTTGAGTTCGACGTCGTCGACGATCTTCTGCAATGTCGCGCGCGCCTTCGGTCCGGCAACCGCCATCTGCGCCCATTGCTCGGTGACCGACACGTACTGGACGTCGAGATCGGGCCACAGCGCCTGGTGGCAGAATTCCATATGCGACATGACGCGCGCCGCATTGGCCGTCGTCGTCGTCATGAAGTAATGATCGTCCGACAGGCGCGACGTCGTGCCGTCGTCGAAGACGATCCCGTCTTCGCGCAGCATGAGGCCGTAGCGCGCCCTGCCGACGGCGAGCGTCGAGAACGTGTTGCAATAGAGCCGGTTGAGGAACTCACCCGCATCGGGCCCCTGCACGTCGATCTTGCCGAGCGTCGAGACATCGCACAATCCGACACGCTCGCGCACCGCCTTGACTTCGCGGATGACGCTTTCGAGCCAATCCTTC
>JAEUMG010000393.1 GCA_016793355.1 Hyphomicrobiales bacterium | reverse complement strand
ATCGGTCGGGAAATTGCCGGTGTCGGAGAGGATCACGCGCCGGCGCGGTCGCAAACGGATTGCCGCGCCGAGCAGTTTGTAGAGATTGACCGAGATCGTATCGCAGGCAACGACGCTTGCGGGCGGTGCGCCGATCAGCTTCGCGATGCGATCGCCGATCCGGCGCGGCAGGTCGAACCAGCCATGCTCGTTCCATGACTTGATGAGGGTCTCGCCCCACTGCCGGTCGATGGTTTCGGCGACGCGCGCCGCCACATTTCGCGGGAGCGTTCCAAGCGAATTGCCATCGAGATAGACGATGCCCTCGGGAAGCGCAAAGGCTGAGCGCTTTCCCGCCAGGGGATCGGCGCGATCACGCGCCAGGCAGTCTTCGCGCGTCGTCACGCGATGTCGAGCCAGCGCCGCTCGCGCGACGAGCGGATGGCCGTGTCGATGACTTTCTGGATCTCCCATGCCTCGCGGAAGTCCGGGCCTTTCGGCTCACCGCCGGCGATCGCATCGAGGAAGTCCGCGACTTCGATGGTCTTGAGATCGTTGAAGCCGAGCTGATGGCCGGGGGCCACACAGAAGAGCCCATATGGGTAATGCTCGGGTCCGGCTTCGATTTTCTGGAAACCCTTAAGGCCCTTCGGCCCGCCCGCCCTGTAGAAAAGAAGCTCGTTGAGGCGCTCCTGGGTGAAGGCAAGCGAGCCCTTCGTTCCATAAAGCTCAAAGCCCAAATCCATGGTGCGGCCCGTCGCCACCCAGTTGGCTTCGATCTGGCCGCCGCAGCCGCGGGCAAACCGGACCGTGAGGCGGGCAATGTCGTCGACCTTTACTTTGCGACGCTCGCTCGCGCCCGGTGCCACGGGACGTGTCTTCACAATCGTCTCGAGATCGGCATTGACCGAAGCAATCGGTCCCAAAAGAAACCGCGCCATGCCGACAATGTGGCTGCCGAGATCGGCGACGGCGCCGCCGCCCCCCGAGGGATCGACGCGCCAACTATAGGGCACGTCAGGGCTTGCCATGTAATCTTCGGCATGAATGCCGCGAAAACCGGTGATCTCGCCAAGTTCGCCCGCGGCGATCATGTCGCGGGCGAGCACGAGCAGCGGGTTCTTGATATAATTGTAGCCGACCTGTGTTCTGACGGCTTTCGCCTCCGCCGCCATCATCATGGCGTGTGCGTCCGCGGCGCTGGGCGCGATCGGTTTCTCGCAATGGACATGCTTGCCTGCGGCGATCGCGGCAAGCGCCATTTCGCGATGGACGACATTGGGCGTGGTGATCGATACGATCTCAAGCCCCGGATCGCGGACGAGCACCGTCCAGTCGGCGGTTTCCCTTTCGAAGCCGAGTTGCCTGTGCGCGGCTCTGCGGGCGTCGGGATTGTTATCGGCGACCATGCGCAGGACCGGGCGCAATGAGACCGGGAAGATGCCCGAGACGGCACGATAGGCGAAGGCATGGGCCTTGCCCATGAAGCCGGTGCCGATGATGCCGACGCCGATGTCGCGCATGTTTGCCCCCTAAAGGATGCTTCGAGGCCCGGCACTTCGCGCCGGGCACCTCAGCATGAGGATTGTCATTCGTCCTACCTCACCCTGAGGTGTGAGCGAAGCGAGCCTCGAAGGGTGCACGTACTACACCTTCACGGCGCGGCCGGTGGTGGCGGATTCGAGTGCCGCATCGGCGAGCCGCAAGGCTTGGCGCCCGTCGCGCGCCGTCACCGGCATGGGCCTGTTGTCGGCGACCGCGTCGATAAAGGCATCGAGCTCGATGCGATAGGCGGCATCATAGCGTTCGAGGAAGAAATTGAGCAGCGGATCGCGGATTTCGGTCTGGCTCTCGGTATAGCCGCGCAGCGTGGTGGCGCGCAGATTGTCGTTCATCAGCATGCCGGCGGAGCCGAAGACCTCGAAGCGCTGGTCATAGCCATAGACCGCCTTGCGGCTGTTGTTGATGTGGCACTGGCGGCCCGACTTGGTCGTGAGGATCACCATCAGGGTGTCGAAGTCGCCCGATTTGCCGATCTCTGGATCGACGAGGCAGCTCGCGGATGCGACAACCGCGACGGGTTCCTCGCCGAGCAGGAAGCGCGCCATGTCGAAATCATGGATGGTCATGTCGCGGAATATGCCGCCGGAATTCGTGTAGGTCGCGGGCGGCGGCGAGGGATCGCGGCTGGTTATGATGACCTGATGCACGTCGCCGATGGCGCCGGCATCGATCGCTTTTTTCAGCGCCTGCGCGCTCGGGTCGAAGCGGCGGTTGAAGGCGATCATCACTTTCGCGCCAAGCTTTTCGATTTCGGCCACGGCGGCATCTGCCTTCTTGATGTCGAGATCGATCGGCTTTTCGCACAGCACCGCCTTGCCGCGACGCGCGGCATCAAGCGTGAAGTCGACATGCGTGTCGGTCGGAGTTCCGACGACGATCGCCTGGACATCGGGTCTGGCGATCGCGGCGCGGGCATCGGTCATCGCCTCGGCTCCGAGCGCCCCGGCGAGCGCGGCCGCCGCCTCCTTCATCGGATCGGCGACGGCGACGAGCCGGCAGCGCGGGTTCAGCGCCACATTGCGCGCATGAATCTTCCCGATCCGCCCGGCTCCGAGAACGGCAACTCCAATCATCCCGCAAGCTCCCATTTGTGTGATAAATAGCCCGGCCGCGCAGATTTTTGCGTTGCCTTTCCGGCGCATTTATGCAACGTTCATTCCTGAGTAAAGCAAAAATAGAACAAAAATTCCATCCGCTCAAGCGGCTGGAAATGGGAGCGTTTGAGTGGACGAGACCAGCTACAAGCACCTGTCGTTAGCGGGCAAGATCGCTGTCGTTACCGGCGGTACCCAGGGCTTGGGCGAGGCCGTCGCCCATCTGATGGCCGATCGCGGCGTCGAAGGCATCGCGATCTGCGGGCGCAATGAGGAGAACGGATTGCGGGTCAGCCGGGCGCTGGAGGAGAAGGGCGTCAAGTCGCTTTATGTGCCTGCCGATCTGGCAAAAGTCGAAGATGCACAAAAAGTGATCATGGCGACCGACAAGGCCTTCGGTCGCATCGACACGCTTGCCAATGTCGCGGCCATCACCGATCGCGGCACGATCTGGGACACCAGCCCCGAACTTTTCGACCGCATGTTCGCGATCAATGTGCGCGCCCCCTTCTTCCTGATGCAGGATGCGGCCAAGGTCATGAAGCGCGAGGAGATCAAAGGCACGATGGTCAACATCATCTCGATGTCCGGTCACGGCGGCCAGAGTTTCATTACTGCCTATTGCGCATCCAAGGGCGCCCTCATCACGCTCACCAAGAATGTCGGCTTTAGCCTGATGCGCCACGGCATCCGCGTGAACGGTCTGTGCATCGGCTGGATGGACACGCCGGGCGAGGACCGGATCATGAAGACCTATCACGGCGCCGAGGATGGTTGGCGCGACAGGGCCGAAGCGGGATTGCCCATGGGCCGCATGCTCAAGACCGATGAGGTGGCGCGCGCCGTCGGATACCTGGCGAGCGAGGAATCCGGGCTCATGACCGGCTCGATCATTGATTTCGACCAGTCGGTACTTGGTTGCTATGAGAGCGCGCCGCAGCCGGCGCCGCTCGAGGGTTGAGGTCTTGAGCGCACGTTTTTCACTGGCAATGGCAAGACCCTCCCCTATAGTGAGCCAAGTCAGAAACAAGAACCGGACAGGAAGCCGGCTTCTGGATGCCAGCTTCGGGAGGGAGGCCGGGTGACGCTACTCGACATCCGCAGCGTATCGAAGAATTTCGGGGCGATCAGGGCGCTGACCGATGTCAGTTTCACGGTGCAGCCGGGCGAGGTCGTCGGCTTGATGGGCGACAATGGCGCCGGCAAGTCGACCATGGTCAAGCTCATCGCCGGCAACTTTCCGCCGAGCGAAGGCGAAGTCGCCGTCGATGACGAAGTCTGTCACTTCCACAAGCCGCTCGATGCACGCGCCAAGGGAATCGAGGTTGTTTATCAGGACCTGGCGCTCGCCGACAATCTGACCGCCGCGCAGAACGTTTTTCTCGGGCGCGAGCTCAAGAAGGGCGTGTGGCCCTTCAAGGTTCTGGACAAGCAGGCGATGATCGACCGCTCCGCGGAGCTCTTTGCCGAACTCAAATCCGAAACCCGGCCGCGCGATCTCGTGAAGAAGATGTCGGGCGGCCAGCGGCAGGCCGTCGCCATCGCGCGGACGCGGCTGTCCAATGCCAAGATGGTGCTGATGGATGAGCCGACCGCCGCCATATCGGTCCGGCAGGTGGCCGAAGTCCTCGAACTGATACGGCGGCTCAAGGGGCAGGGGGTGGCGGTCATGCTGATCAGCCACCGCATGCCCGACGTCTTCGCCGTCTCCGATCGCATCATCGTGCTGCGGCGAGGCTCGAAGGTTGCCGACAAGCCGACGGCGCTGACGTCGCCGGAAGAAATCACCGGGCTCATCACGGGGGCGATCCGTGCAGCATAGCGCCGAACAGACCGTGGCCCAGGCCGATCACGCATCGATCTCCGACGTCGTCGACATCAAGGAGCAGACGTGGCTTCAGCGGATTTTCGCGAGCCAGGCCTTCTGGGTGACGATCGCGCTGCTCCTCCTCATCATCCTGATGGCATCGATGGAGCCGAGTTTCGGGACCGCCGAGAACGCGGCCAACATGATGCGGAATTTCGCTCCCTTCGGCATCATGGCGCTCGGCATGACCGTGGTCATCATCACCGGCGGCATCGACCTTTCGGTCGGATCCATCATGGGCCTCGTTGCGATCGTCGCGGGCTTGTTCCTCACCTGGCACTACCCCTGGTACGTCGCCTTCGGCATGGGACTGCTCGCCGGCCTCGCCTGCGGCGCCGTCAACGGTTTCTTCGTTGCCTATGTCGGCATGCCCTCCTTCGTCGTGACGCTCGGCATGCTGTCCATCGCGCGCTCGCTCGCCGTTGTATTCTCGGCCAACCAGATGCTCTACCAGTTCGGCCCCGATGCCCCGATCGTCAAGGCGATCGGGCAGGCGAAATGGCCGGTTCAAGTGCCGGGCGATTCGCTTCCCGACTGGATTCCGCAGATATCGATCCACTTCTGGGTGATGATCGCGCTGGCGCTTGTGGTCGGCTATCTGTTCAATTTCAAGGCCTGGGGACGGCATCTCTTCGCGATCGGCGGCAACGAACAGGCGGCACGGCTCACCGGCGTCCCGGTCGACTGGATCAAGTTCCAGGCCTATGTCTTTTCCGCATTCACCGCCTCGCTCGCCTCGCTCCTGCTGCTCGGTTACAACGGTTCGGCGATCAATGCGATGGGGCAGGGCTACGAATTGCGGGTGATCGCCGCGACGGTTATCGGCGGTGCCAGTCTGATGGGCGGCGCCGGCACGGCCATCGGCGCGGTCGTCGGTTCGGCACTTCTCGAGGTCATCCGCAATGCCTTGCTGATGGCCGGTATCGATTCCAATTGGCAAGGTGCCTTCGTCGGTGCCTTCATCATTCTCGCGGTGCTTCTCGGGATGCAGACAGGCGGCAAGTCCATGCTGGCCGCCCTTCTGGAGCGCATGTTCCCCCGTAAGCACCGTTAGAAAACCGGGAAGGCAAGCAAGCCTTCCACCTGTTGTAAAAATGTGGAGGAAGACAAGATGAAGAGATTTGCCCTGGCTGCCGCCGTTGCGATGCTTGCAATGACCGCAGCCGCATCTGCCCAGCAGAAGTATACTTTCGCGCTGGTCCCGAAGAACATGAACAACCCGTTCTTCGACCAGGCCCGCGACGGCTGCAAGAAGGCCGAAGCGGAATCGAACGGCGCCTTCGAATGCATGTATATCGGCCCCGGCGAACATGGCGGTGGCGACGAGCAGGTGACGATCGTGCAGGACCTCGTGGCCAAGAAGGTCGACGGCATCGCGGTGTCGCCTTCCAACGCCGCGGCGATGGCGGTTGCGCTTCAGGCGGCGAAGGAAGCCGGTATCCCGGTCCTCACCTGGGACTCGGACCTCCTGCCGGAAAACAAGGATCTGCGCGTCGCCTATATCGGCACGCATAATTACGAGATCGGCACCAACCTCGCCAAGCTGATCCAGAGCCTGAAGCCGAATGGCGGCACGATCTGCATCCAGTCGGGTGGTGCTGCGGCGGCCAATCACAACGAGCGCATGCAGGGCATTCGCGACACGCTGGCCGGCAAGGCTTCGGATGCATCGCCCGGCGAACGCCTGACCGGCCAAAACGGGTGGACGGAGATCGACGGCTGCCCGCTCTACACCGACGACGATTTCCCGCGCTCGGTGCAGCAGTTCGAAGACACCATGGCCAAGAACCCCAATCTCGACGTGTTCGTCCCGACCGGTGGCTTCCCGCAGTTCATTCCGGACGCCAACCGCGCCGCGGTCGCGCCTTACAAGGACAAGATCGCGTCCAAGCAGTTCGTACTGGTCGTCGCCGACACCCTGCCGGTGCAGATCGACCAGATGAAGGAAGGTCTCTCGCTCGGCCAGGTCGGACAGCGGCCGTTCGAGATGGGCTACAAGACCATGAACGCGCTCAGGGACATGAAGGACGGCAAGGCTGCTCCGGCCGACCCGACCTATACGGGCCTCGACGTCTGCACGCCCGAGACGGCCGATACTTGCATCGCCAAGTAATCGGCTGCGACTCGACAATCATGAGGCGGGAGGCAGCTCCCGCCTTTTTTGCAAAAAGGGATTTGAGATGACCGACATGTTCTCGCTTGAGGGCCGCGTCGCCCTGGTGACCGGCGCTTCGCGCGGGCTTGGCGTTGCGATCGCCACGGCGCTCGCCAGCCGCGGCGCGCTCGTCGTGCTCAACGGCCGCGACCCGGAAAGCCTGCGTGCGGTCGCCGCAAAAATCCCCGGGGCGGAGTATGCGGCCTTCGATGTCTGCGATGCCAAGGCCGGCCCCGACGCGATCGCCGATATCGTCAAGCGTCACGGCAAGCTCGACATCCTCGTCAACAATGCCGGCATACAGCATCGCCGTCCGCTCACCGAATGGGAGGACAGCGATTTCGAGCGCGTGCTCGCGGCCAATCTCACCTCCTGTTTCCGGCTGTCGCGCGAGGCGGCGCGGGTCATGCTGCCGCGCAAGCATGGGCGCATCATCAATACCGGTTCGGTCGCCGGCATCCTGGCGCGGCCGACGATCCACGGCTATGTCGCGGCGAAGTCGGGACTGCACGGGATCACACGTTCCATGGCGGCGGAAATCGGCCGGCACGGAATCACGGTCAATGCTATCGCTCCCGGATACTTCGCCACCGAGCTCAATACGGCGCTGCTCGAGGACAAGGAATTCACCGCCTGGGTCGAGCGCCGCACCCCGGCCGGGCGCTGGGCCAAGCCGGAAGAACTTGGCGGCGCCGCCATCTTCCTTGCGTCCGATGCGGCAAGCTATGTCAACGGCCATGTGCTCGCGGTGGATGGCGGCATTTCGGTTTCGCTTTAATGCGGGAACCGCCTTTTCCCTCCCTTGCAGTGAGGGATCGAGGGCGGGGGTCGCCCCGCATTCTCAAGTCACTCCCGATACAAGGGGGAGGCTGATAGCGCTTCGAAGGATGAGGGGTGTGCGGGAATCAGTCCGTACACAGACCGTCATGCCGGCGAAGAGCGGCGTCCGGATGAGGGGGCGGCGCAACGCGAGAAGCGTTTGACACATGGCGACACCCCCTCACCCGCCTCGGGCCTGACGGCCCTCGTCGCCCTCTCCCACGAGGGGAGAGGGGAATGTTGCCGGCTGCGCCGTCGCGCCTCACCC
>JAEUMG010000391.1 GCA_016793355.1 Hyphomicrobiales bacterium | reverse complement strand
CGGATGAGTTCCGCTTCCGAGCAAACGAGCCTGCTTGAATCCGAGCTTGCGACCCGGACCAACGCCCTGCAGGACGCTCAGGACCGCCTTCAGGAAAGCCACGACACGGTCAGCCGCCTGAAGCACGAATTGGCCAGTCTGACCAATGCCCTTGCCGAGCGCGACGCGCAGATTGCCGAACTTCAGCACCATCTCGCCGAGCAGCCCATGCAGATCGAATCGGCGCTCAGGCAGGAGCAGCTCAGCACCGCCGATCGGCTCGAACGCCGGATCGAGGAATTGACGGCCCTATCCCGTGAGATTGCCGAGCAGCGCTACAACTTCAATCGCGAGCGCCACGAACTGGCAGCCCTGGCCGCTGCCTCGATGGACCCGCCGCTGGACGCCGAGCATGCCGACGCCAGATATGAGCGCGCGGCCGCGAATTTCGACGAGGTCACCAACCAGGAGCGCTCAATCGACCGGATGCTGACCCACGCCGAACGCGAAACGCTGGCCCTTGCGGCGGAGGTTGAAAGGCTAGACCCCCTGCGCGCGGAATATCCCCAGCTCACCGAGCCCGGGGAACTGCGGCCGACGACCGGACGCCTTGTCGAGCCGCGCGATCCTGAGCCAGGGTCCTTTGGCACGATATCGCGTCCCTCGGGCGATGAGAAGCCGCATCGCGGTCTCGCCAATGTCGTATCCCTGGCAGCACGGATTCGAGCGCTCCAGAAAAACATCACCGGATAACAAGGTGGCGGCGTCCATGTTCCGGCGCTGTCGATTCCGCTGCTGCGGTGCCGGGATCGCAGGTTCGCCGGAAACCGGCAGCCGTCAGAAACTGTCGGCCAGCCAGCGCCCCACGCGCCGCATGTATCCTGGCCGGTGATTTGTCTCACCCATTGGACTGGACGGTAAGGCGCAGGTGGCATCCGGCATCAGTGCATAAGTCAGCAGACCGGCGGCAACCGCGAACCCAGGCGCGCGCGCGCTATCGGGGGCGCCCTGCAGTTGCGCGGGCACGCCAAGGCGCACTTGCCGGTCGAGCCAGTGCGCCGCCACTTCGCGCGCACCACTGAGTTGGCTCGCGCCGCCGGTAAGCACCACGCGACCGCCGCCGAAGCGCGCGCAGCCGGACTCCTCAAGCCGGTTGCGCACCAGCTCAAATATCTCTTCGAGCCGCGGCCTGATGATACCGGTCAGCATCGACCGCGGAACCTGATGGATCGTGTCGACGCCGCGCTCGCCCAGTAGCGGCACCGCCACTGTCTCGCGCTCGTCCATGAGCGATGGGATTGCGCTGCCCCACAGCGTCTTCATCCGCTCGGCATGAGCGATCGTGGTTGAAAGACCGCGCGCGATATCATTGGTGATGTGCTGGCCGCCGATCGGCACGATACTCGAATGAACCAGATTGCCATTGTGGAAGACGGCAACGCCGGTGGTCGCCCCGCCCATATCGACAAGCGTTACGCCCAAGGCCTTCTCGTCATCGGCAAGCACGGACTTCGCCGCTGCGTAGGGAGTAATGACCGTGCCTGCCACTGAAAGGTGACAGCGCTCGACTGCCAGCGCGAGATTGCGCATGTGTGCCGCTTCGCAAGTGACGACGTTGAGTTCGACGCCAAGCATCTCGCCGAACATGCCGACCGGCGACTTGAGCCCCTTGGCATCGTCGAGTTGATACTGGACCGGTGCAACATGCAACACGGTGCGCCTTCCCGGCCTGACCGTTTCGAGCGCTTGGCGCATTGCCGCCGCAAGATCAACCTCGTTCACTTCGCCATTGCGCGTCCTGACGGCGCCCGTGTGCGACGACGAACGGGGACGACCGCCGGAGAGATTCACCCAGACCTGCGAGATGGTCCGCTGTGCCATGCGTTCTGCCGCGTCGACCGCCAGGCGAATGGCTTTCTCCGCCTCGTCCACATCGATGATCGCGCCAGCCTTCACGCCGCGTGACGCCTGATGCCCCACACCCAGGATGCGCAGGGTCGACTGTTCTTCGCCGCCGGGCAGGCGATGCCTTGCCGGGCTTGCCTGCGCGATCAGGCAGCTGACCTTTGTTGACCCGATGTCGAGCGCCGCGATGAGGCGTGTTTTGTCCGGAGCAGCGGCCTTCGGGCCACTGGAACTATGAAGCGGTACCACACTCATAAACGACGCAACCTATCTGCTACCGACGCTGGCTCAACTTGAGCCTGCTCTCAGTCACCGTGGCAGGCGCTTCGCTGACCATCACCGTGACGCGGCCGGCGATCCTCAGATCGATGCCTTTGATACCCTTGGACAGCAATTCATACCGCTGGTCGAGTTCCTCGACCCGCGCCAACGCTTTCTCCACATCCTTTTCGGGCAAGGCGATGGAAACGCCGTTGTCGAGATGCAGGGTCCAGCGGCGCTGGCCAACCCGCGCGGCAGCCAGCAATCTGGATTTTAGGCGCGGATGCGCTTCAAGTTGGTTAACAAGCTCCGAAATTGCGAATTGCGCACCCTCCCCCGTGACCAGAGGCAGCCTCGACAGGCGGGCGGGATCGAGCGAGCTCATTGCCGAGCCTGTTTCATCGATCACGTAATGACTTCCGCCGCGTTGCCACAACGCAAAAGGCTCACGTTCAACTACGGAGATTTCAAGCTCGTTGGGAAACAGCCGCATGACTTTGGCGGACAGGACCCAATCCATATTCTCGAGCAGCTTACGGGCATTTGCCGCATCGAAGCCGATCAGCGAGCCGCCGGGGCGCACGCCAATGGGCGTGAGAACCGCCTCGGCATCGTGATACTTCAATCCGCTGATCCTGATGCCGTCCGCAGCAAAGCCAAACAGGCTCGCAATGCGCCCGGACGCGTTCTCCCATGGACTGCCTGGGTATTTGAGATGCCCGCCGTCCTGGAGGCCGAAACTCACGGCCAGCGCAAGAATTCCGAGCGCTCCCGCACGCGCCAGGAAGCGCACGGAGCGGCGGTTGCCAATCTCCGTGAATCGCGTCCGGCGCCAGCGCTGGAAACGAGGCTTCTTCCAGTACATCATGGCTGAGAGGTTCATCGGTTCACCGACGCGTCATTGACCATCCAGGTCACCAGTTCTTCAAAGCTGTGACCGGCATGGGCGGCAAGTTCGGGCACCAAAGAGGTCGGGGTCATGCCGGGCTGTGTGTTGACTTCAAGCAGGACGAGTTCGCGATCCGAGCCGGGTGTATCGTCGAATCGGAAGTCGGACCGCGACACGCCGCGGCAGCCGAGCGCCTGATGGGCAGCAAGCGCCACCTGCTGCACCTTGCGATAGATGTCCTGCGGCACCTCGGCCGGCAGGACATGCCTGGAACCGCCAGGGGCGTATTTCGCACGGTAGTCATAGAAGCCGACAGCCGGCACGATATCGATAACGCCGAGCGCCACATTGCCCATCACCGCACAGGTCAATTCGCGCCCCGGGATGAACCTTTCTGCCATGATCATGTCGCCGTAGATCGCGCGCTGTTCAAGGACGATGGCCGCGGGCCCGTTCGAGGAGCGCGTCACGATATGGACTCCGACGCTCGACCCCTCCGCCACCGGCTTCAGCACGTAGGGCAGCGGCATAGGATGACTCTGCGCCGCCTCCTCAAGCGGAACGAGCTTGCTCTGTGCCACCGGCAGCCCGGCGGCGCGGAAGATGATCTTGGATTTCTCCTTGTGCATGGCAAGTGCGGAAGCGAGAACGCCCGAATGCGTGTAGGGAATCTGCAGGGTCTCGAGAATCGCCGACATGCAGCCGTCCTCGCCCCATTTGCCGTGAAGCGCATTGAAGGCGACATCGGGCTTGAGATCTTCGAGCACCGCCCCGATGTCGTGCTTCACATCGATCGGCGTGACGGTGAACCCGGCGGCGCGCAGCGCTCTCGCGCAAGCTTCGCCGCTGCTGAGGCTGACCTCCCGCTCGGCCGACCAGCCGCCCATCAGCACTGCAACATGCGTATCCTGAGGAATTCTGCGCATCATGACAGTGCGGCCGGCTCCGCCGGCAACCCGATCCGCTTGATCTCCCACTCAAGCTCGACGCCGGAATTTTCGCGCACGCGCCTGCGGATTGTCTCGCCCAGTTCTTCGATCTGTGCGGCTGTAGCGTCACCCTCATTAATGAGGAAATTGCAGTGGAGTTCGGACACTTTCGCCGGCCCGATCGAAAAGCCGCGCAGGCCCGCCGCATCGATCAACTGCCAGGACTTCATGCCAGGCGGATTCTTGAATGTGGAGCCGCCGGTACGGCTCTTGATCGGCTGCGTGGACTCGCGGCTCTGCGTGATCGCGTCCATGGCCGCGGAAATCTCGTTTGGGTCGCCGGGACGCCCCTGAAACAGAGCCTCGGTGAAGATCAAGTCCTCCGCTGCCCCGCAATGACGGTAGCTGTACTGCATGTCGGCATTGGTCAGCACGTGGGCCCCACCACTCCTGTCGACGGCTCTGGCCTCCACCAAGACATCCTTGGTTTCCCCGCCATAAGCCCCGCCATTCATCCTGAGCGCGCCGCCGATCGTGCCCGGTATACCTCTCAGAAAGGTTAACCCCGTGATACCAAGATCGAGCGCCACCCGCGCGACTCGGACATCGAGCGCCGCCGCGCCCGCACGGATCCGGTGATGGCCCGCGCCTTCAACATGCGAAAATCCCTTGCCGAGCCGGATCACGACGCCCGGAACGCCACCGTCTCGGACCAGCAGGTTGGACCCCACGCCGATCACATAGACCGGAATGTCGGCAGGCGTTGCGGAGAGGAATTGCGCCAGATCGGATTCATCCGCCGGTGCAAACAGAACCTCGGCCTTCCCGCCGGCCCGGAACCAGGTGAGCGGTGCCAATTCCGCGTCGGGCTCGAGTCGACCCCTGACGACCGGCAACCGCTTGAGCAGAGCCTGTCCGTCGAGGCGCTGCATCAGCCGGTCGCCGCCCTGCTGTCGCGCTCCGCCAATTGTCCGGGAAGCGCATAGGCCCATTGCGTGATCGTGCCGGCGCCGAGGCAGATGACGATGTCGCCCGGCCTTGCGATATCGGCAACGATTTCCGGCAATTGCTCGGGCGTATCCATGCGATAGACATTGCGGTGCCCGCGCGCGATGAGCCCTTCCGCCAGCGCCTCATGCGTTGCACCCTCGATTGGCGCCTCGCCCGCCGCATAGACAGGGGCCACGATCACTGAATCCGCATCGTTAAAGCAGGTGCAGAACTCACTGAAAAGACTCGACAATCGTGTGTAGCGATGCGGCTGCATGACGGCGATGACGCGCCGCTGGGTGACCTTGCGTGCCGCCTTGAGCACGGCCGCTATTTCCACCGGATGATGCCCGTAATCGTCAAACACCGTTATGCCATTATGGGCGCCGGTGCGTGTGAACCGCCGCTTGACGCCGGAGAAGCTCTTGAAGCCCCTGGCGATGTCATCGTCCGCAATGCCGAGTTCACGCGCCACGGCGATGGCTGCGGTTGCATTGAGCGCATTGTGGTCGCCGGGCATCTGCAGTGTCAGGCCGTCGATGAAATGCGTGCTGCCGTCGCGGCGGCTGGTGAGCTTCACCGAGAACACCGTCTCGCCATTGGCATATTTCACATCGACAAGGCGTACTTCGGCCTGCGGGCTTCTGCCATAGGTGATGATCCGGCGGTCGCGCACCCGGCCGATGAGTGCCTGCACTTCCGGATGATCGATGCACATTACCGCGAAGCCGTAGAACGGAATGTTCTCGACAAAGGCAAGGAACGCTTCGCGCGCCTTGTCGAAGCTGCCATAGTGATCGAGATGCTCGGGATCGATATTGGTGACGATCACGATATCGGCCGGCAGTTTGACGAAGGTGCCGTCCGATTCATCCGACTCGACCACCATCCAGTCACCCTTGCCAAGCCGCGCATTGGTACCATAGGCGTTGATGATGCCGCCATTGATGACCGTCGGATCGAAGCCGCCGGCATCGAGAAGAGCGGCAACCAGGGACGTCGTCGTCGTCTTGCCATGCGTGCCGCCCACCGCGACGCAGGACTTGAACCGCATCAACTCGGCCAGCATCTCCGCGCGCCGCACGATCGGCAGAAAGCGCGCCCGCGCCTCGATCAGTTCCGGATTGTCGTCCTTGACTGCCGAGGACACGACCACCACATGCGCATCGCCGATATTCGCGGCCGCATGACCGATGAAGGTCTGGATACCCGCCTTGCGCAATCGCGCGACATTGTAGTTGTCGCTGATATCGGAACCCTGCACGCGATAGCCAAGCGTCGCCATGACTTCGGCGATGCCGCTCATGCCGATGCCGCCTATGCCGATGAAATGGATCGGTCCAACATCGCGGGGAAGCTTCATGAGGCCTTCGTCTCCTTCGTTTGGCGGGTCGCGGCGAGGCTCTCGACCAGGTCGGCGAGGCGTTGCGCCGCATCGGGATTGCCGTGCCCGAGCGCCGCCTTGGCGGCGAGCTGCAATTCCTGCTCCTGATAGCGAAGCCTCGTCAGGAATGCAGCAAATTCCTCCGGCTTGAACTCGCTCTGCCGGCGCAGCCAGCCGCCGCCCGCACCGGCAAGGCTCTCGGCGTTGCGCAGCTGGTCATTGTCGATTGCATGCGGGAGGGGAACCAGAACCGCCGGCCTGCCGATCACCCCCAGCTCGGCAATGGTCGAAGCCCCGGACCGGCACAGGACCAGGTGTGCCGCTGCCATTCGCTTCGGCATGTCATTGAAAAAAGGCTGTAATTCAGCCTCGAGCCCGATCTCCCGGTAGGCGCTCCTGACGCCCTCCAGATCTTCCGGCCGGCATTGCTGGACCACTTTCAACGTCTTCACCACCGCCTTGGGCAAGGCACGCATGGCGCTTGGCATGAACTCGGCAAAGAACCGCGCCCCCTGGCTGCCGCCGAAGACAAGCAGCTGGAACGGTGCATCGGCCTCCGGCGCCCGATAGGGCGAACCGGCCTCTGCCAGCACATTGTCGCGCACCGGATTGCCTGTATGGACGAGCTTGTCCGAGGCCCGCTTTGGCAGCCCCGCAAGTGTCGGAAACGAGGAAGCGACGCGGTCGACAGCAAGCGCCAATACGCGGTTGGCGCGGCCCATCACCGCATTCTGCTCATGGACGAGTGAAGGAATCCCGAGCCGTGCTGCGGCGAGCAGTGGCGAAAAGGACGGATAGCCGCCAAACCCCGCCACCGCCCCCGGCTGCAATCGCTCGAAGATGCCGCGCGCCAGCCTGTAACCCCTGCTCAGCCGCATCACGCGCTGCGGCAGCAGCCAGGGCTTGGAGAGCGACAGGGTGGCGGACGGTAGTTGGTGCACTTCAAGAGCTGGGAAATTTCGCCCGTAGTCGCGCACACGCTCATCGGTAATCAGGTGAATGATGTAGCCGCGCCGGACCAGTTCCTCAGCCAGCGCCTGGGCGGGAAAGAGATGTCCTCCGGTTCCGCCAGCGACCAGCGCAATGGCACGCCGTGGCGCCGCACTAATGACGATGGCCACCGCGGGCGCCTCAGCCTTTCGCCAGATGCCAGTCGCCGGCAGGCAGTCTCACTTTTGGCCGCGTCCGGCCGAAGGCGAGGATCAGCCCCATGGCAAAGGCCATGCCGATGAGTGACGAGCCGCCATACGAGATGAACGGCAAGGTCATGCCCTTCGCCGGCAGGAGCGAGACATTGACGCCCATATTGATGACGGCCTGCAGCCCGAAAACGGTGACAAGACCCCCCATGGCCAGCGCCGGGAACGGATCGGCTTCCATGCTAGCCCGCCGCAGTACCCGCATGACCACGAAACAGAACAGCATGACGAGTGCGAGACAGGCGATCAGGCCGAACTCCTCGCCCACCACCGCGAAAGTGAAATCCGAATGTGCATCGGGAAGGACTTGCTTCGCCTCGCCGCCTCCGGGTCCGGTTCCCATGATGCCGCCATTTTTGAAGGCTTGCGTGGCCGTATCGACCTGGAACGTGTCTCCCTTCTCCGGGTTGAGGAACCGGTCGATGCGCGAGGCGACATGCGGAATGGTCTCATAGGCCACGAGAACGCCAGCCACGCCGAGGCTGACCAGCCCCCCGACATAGACCCATGAAATGCCGTAGATCAACAGCATTGCCGCGAAGGTCATTGTAACGAGGACCGTCTGGCCGAAATCCGGCTGGATGACCAGAAGTCCGATGAACACGCCAGCCAGCGCAAAGGCGAACAGATGTCCCGGCATGTCGGGATGCTCGGTACGCTCGGCGAGCAGCCAGGCGGCGATCGTGACGAAAGCAGGCTTGGCGAATTCCGAAGGCTGCAGATTGATCGGCCCGATATTGATCCAGCGATGCGCGCCTTTGATCTCAGGCCCGAATTTGAGCGCCGCGACCATCAGCGCAAGCGAGATGATCAACGTCCAGAAGGATGCGCGGCGCGCCTGGCGCGGGTCGAGCATGGATACGGCGAAGAGAACCAGCATCGCTGGGAAGAGATACATGAGCTGGTTGTGGAAGAAGTGGAAACTGTCGACCCCGATGCGCTCCGCGACCGGCGGACTTGCCGCCATGCTGATGAGAACGCCCGAGGCCATGAGCAGCAGCACCGCACTGAGCAGAAGCTTGTCAACGGTAAACCACCAACTCGCCAGCAATCCCCTGTCGCTACGACTGATGAGCATGATCCCCTCCGCCCTGGGCCATGGTCACCCCTGCCAGGCCCGACACGGCGCGCACGAAAGCATCGCCGCGAACTTCGAAATTGGGATAGTGATCGAATGAGGCGCAGGCCGGCGACAACAGCACGACCGCGCCTTTTCTTCTGTCGCGCTGTGCATCGCGCGCCGCCGCCTCGACTGCACGATCGAGCGTGCCGCACATTTCGATCTCGACCTTGCCGGCAAGTGTCCTGGCGAATTCATCCGCCGCCTGCCCGATCAGATAGGCCTTTACGATACGCGGGAAATATTCGATGAGCGGCATGATCCCGCCCGACTTGGCGATGCCGCCGGCGATCCAGTAGATCGTATCAAAGGAAGCGAGCGCCTTGGCCGCGGCATCCGCATTGGTCGCCTTCGAATCATTGACGAAGGCGATCGACCCGATCCGCCCGATCTCCTGCATGCGGTGAACGAGGCCGGGAAAGCTCTTCATCCCGGCAATGATCTCGTCAATCGAAAGTCCGAGAGCCTGCGCGGCCCCATAGGCCATGCACGCATTCTGCCAGTTGTGTACACCCTTGAGCGCAGGCATTGCGCGCAAGTCGATCTGTGCGATCTCGCGCCCATTCCTGCGATGGCGCAGAATGCCATCCGGGGCCGAGATTCCCTCGCCAAGGTCGCGCGTGACCGAGACCGGCACTTTCTCCGTGGCGCCTTCGAGGCCGGCCGCAATTGCCGCGCACCATTCATCGTCGACACCGATTAGCGCACGATCGCCCTTGCCTTGCCTGGCAAACAGCCGCGCCTTCACCGCGGCGTAGTTCTCCATCGTGCCATGGCGATCGAGGTGGTCCGGCGTGATGTTGGTGAGGATGCCGGCATCGGGCCTGAGGCTCGGCATCAAGTCGATCTGGAACGATGACAATTCAATGACATAGACACGATCCTTGACGGGCGGCTTGAGCTGCAGCACTGCCGTGCCGATATTGCCGCCGGTCTCGCAGTCGCGGCCTGCCGCCTTGAAAACATGTCCGGTCAGGGCCGTCGTGGTCGATTTGCCATTTGTGCCGGTAATCGCGACGAGCTTGGCACCCGTTCCTGTGATCTCACGCTGGAAGACTTCTGTGTCTCCGATGACCTCGATGCCCGCCGCTTGGGCCTTGATAACTGTCCAGTGCGGTGCCGGGTGCGTGAGCGGTACACCGGGGCTCAGGACCAGGCTGTCGAGCGTCTTGAAATCGATATTGCGCAGATCGGCAATCGGCAGGCCCGCCTCGCGGGCCTTGGCCACGGCCGGCTCCGAATCGTCCCAGGCCAGCACCTCAGCGCCCCCATCTTTCAGGGCCGCAATGCAGGCAAGACCGGACCGCGCCAGTCCGAAAACGGCGACCCTTTTGCCCTTGAATGTCAGTGCCGGGAACAAGGCTCACCGCAATTTTAGGGTTGAGAGACCGATCAGCGCCAACACGAAGGCGATGATCCAGAAGCGGATGACGATGGTCGGTTCGCGCCAGCCCTTCTGCTCGAAGTGGTGATGCAGAGGGGCCATGGCGAAGACGCGCTTGCCCGTCAGCTTGAACGACGCCACCTGGACGATGACCGATGCAGTTTCGAGCACGAAAAGCCCGCCGATCACCGCGAGCACGATTTCATGCTTTGCCGCCACTGCGATCGCACCGATCGCGCCGCCAAGCGACAGCGAGCCGGTATCGCCCATGAAGATCATGGCCGGTGGTGCATTGAACCACAGGAAGCCGAGAGCGGCTCCGACAATCGCGCCGCACAGGACTGCGAGTTCGCCGGTACCCTTGACGAAATGCAGTTGCAGATAATCGGCGAAGACCGCGTTACCCACCAGATAGACAATGAGCCCGAAGCTTGCTGCCGCGATCATCACCGGAACAATAGCCAAGCCATCGAGGCCGTCGGTGAGATTGACGGCATTGCCTGCTCCAACGACGATAAAGATGCCGAACGGCAGAAAGAAAACGCCAAGCGGAATAAGAATATCCTTGAAGAACGGTACCGCGAGCGATGTCGAAAGCGACTTGTCGCCGATCCACATGAAGATTGCGATCGCGATGCCGGCAATGCCGATCTCGAGCAGCAGCCTGACCTTGCCGGAGAATCCGCTGGTGCTCGACTTCGTCACCTTAAGGAAGTCATCATAGAATCCGATGGCGCCGTACCCGAGCGTGACGAACAGGACCGCCCACACATAGAGATTGCTGAGATCGGCCCACAGCAGCGTTCCGACGAAAATGCCCGAAAGGATCATCAGCCCGCCCATGGTCGGCGTGCCCTGCTTCTCGACGATATGGCGCTGCGGCCCGTCCGTGCGGATGGGTTGTCCCCGCCCCTGCTTCACCTTGAGCAACGAAATGATGCGCGGGCCGAACAGGAAGATGAAAATCAGTGCGGTAAGAATCGCCATGCCGGTCCGTGTGGTGAGATAACGGAACACGTTCAGCGGCGCCAATTCCCCGGCCAGGCTGGTCAAGATGTAATAAAGCATCTAGGAATCCCTTCGCGCCTCGGGAAAACGGGACTTTATCGCCTCGACGATCGGGCCCATGCGGCTCCCGAGCGAGCCCTTGATCATTACGACGTCCCCACCGCGCAGGCTGTCAAGCAGCGCGTCCTTCAGCTTGTCAGATGTTTCGGCATAGGCACCCCGGCGACTGCCGGGTGTCTTTTCCCATAAATTCCCCATCAATGGGCCGCAGGCATATAGGACATCGACCCGGGCCTCGTCCACCGCCCCGGCAAGCTCGGCATGGAGTTGGGGCCCCTGCTCGCCCAGTTCCAGCATGTCCCCCAAGACCGCGATTCGGCGGCCGCCCCGTCCGGTTTTGGCATTAGCAAGAAGCGCCAGCGCCGCGCGCATCGATGCCGGATTGGCGTTGTAGCTCTCATCGATCAGCATGAACTCGCCGCTCGGCGCCATCAGCCTGAAACGGACCCCGCGCCCCTTGGCCGGAGCCGCAGTTGCCAGTGCCAGCGCTGCGCGTGCCAGATCGGCGCCAACCAGCTTCACGGCACCGAGAACGGCAAGACTGTTCAACGCGTGATGCTCGCCTGGGATGCCGAGCTTGTAGATGATGGTCTCGCCAAGGATACTCGCAGTTACGCAGGAGCACTCGCTGTGCAGCGCCACGCGCTCGAGTCGAATCTCCGCTGCTTCATTGCGGCCGAATCCGATGATCCGCTCGCAGCCCGCCTTGCGCGCCGCCGCCGCGAGTCGCTCGTAGAATTCGGAATCGCGATTGATAAGGGCCGTGCCTCCGGGCTCGAGTCCCAGGAAGATTTCTGACTTGGCATCGGCAATCTCGGCAAGCGACGCGAAGTGACCGAGATGGCTCGCCGCAACCGCTGTGACGATGGCCACATGGGGTCTCACCATCCTTGTGAGCGGCGTGATCTCGCCCGCATGATTCATGCCGATCTCGAATACGCCGAAGGCGCATTCGCGCTGCACGCGCGCCAGCGTCAGCGGCACGCCCCAGTGATTGTTGAAAGAGGCAGCCGAAGCATGGGTGAGGCCTGATTGCGCAAGCGCGAGGTTGAGCAATTCCTTCGTGCTGGTTTTTCCGACGCTGCCGGTGACCGCAATGATCTGTGCGAGCGAACGCCCCCGCGCTGCACGGCCCATATTCTCAAGCGCCGCCAGCGGATCATCGACCACGAGCAGTGGCCCCGCCGCCTCCATATCCGCCGTCGGCCGCGACACGATTGCGATGCCGGCACCGGCCCTCAAGGCATTGACGACGAAATCATGCCCGTCCTGACGCTCGCCTTTGATCGCCACGAAGATGTCGCCCCGTGCGACCGTACGGCTGTCAATCGAGACGCCGTTGAAATGCTTCGCCGGTTCACCGCGGACTGTGCCCCCGGTCGCTCCCGCCAGCTCATCGATCGTCCACAAAGCCTCAGCCATGATAATCCTCGCCACGTATCCCCGCCGCGACAGCGTCGTGATCGCTAAACGGCAATACCTCCTGGCCGACGGTCTGGCCCGGCTCATGCCCCTTGCCGGCCACGAGCAGAACGTCGCCGGCGCCGAGGCCCTCAATCGCGGTACGAATGGCTGTCGCACGATCGCCGATTTCGATCCCGCCGGGACAGGCCGCCATGATCTCGGCGCGGATGGCCGCCGGCACTTCGCTGCGCGGATTGTCGTCGGTCACATAGGCGCGGTCCGCGAATTTCGCGGCGACCGCCCCCATTTGCGGCCGCTTGCCCTTGTCACGGTCGCCGCCCGCGCCGAATACCACCACAAGCTTGCCCGCCACATAGGGCCTCAGCGCCAGAAGTGCCGTCTGCAAGGCATCGGGCGTATGCGCGTAATCGACGAAGATCGGAGCTCCGGCCCTGCTCGTGCCTGCGAGGTCGAGCCGGCCGCGCGCGCCTTTCAGCGATTCGAGCGCATGCATGGCCAGCGACTCCTCCCCGCCGGTGGCAATCACCAGCCCCGCGGCGATCAGCGCATTCGATGCCTGGAACTCGCCCGCCAATGGCAATGAGATTTCATGCCTCCCGCCCGGCGCATCGACCTTAAGCCGTTGCCCGAAACCGTCGCGCATGATCGATATGACCCGCAGCCAGTCGCCCGCCTCGCCCACACCCAATACGGTGAGGCCATGCGCGCGCGCGCGCCGTGCCACTTCCGCGCCATGGGGCGAATCCATATTGACCACGGCCGGCGCGCCGGCCGGCAACAAGTCTTCGAACAGACGCATTTTGGCGTCGAAATAGGCCTCGAAGCTCGGATGATAGTCGAGATGGTCGCGGGTGATGTTGGTGAAGGCCCCCGCGGAAAGGCGCACTCCGTCGAGGCGATACTGGTCGAGACCATGGCTTGAGGCCTCGAGAGCGAGATGGGTGACATGATCCGCTGCAAGCCGGGCCAGCGTCGCATGCAGCGTAACGGGATCGGGCGTCGTATGCGCGAGATACTCCTCGCCTTCCGGTCCCACCACGCCGATCGTGCCGAGGCTTGCCGCGCGGAAACCCATCGACGCCCAGATCTGGCGCACGAAGGAGGCGATCGACGTCTTGCCATTCGTTCCGGTCACCGCGACGACCAGATCGGGCTGGGCACCGGAGAATCGCGCCGCCATCAGCGCCAGCATGCGCCGCGGATTGGCAGCGGCAACCGTCACCGCCGGCGGCGGCACCTCAACACCCGGCGGGCACAATACCGCCGCCGCTCCGGCCTGGACTGCCTGCGGAATGAACCGCGCGCCGTCGACCTTCACCCCCGGCAATGCCGCGAACAGAAATCCGGGGCGCACCTGCCGGCTGTCCGCGGTGATGCCCGCTATAGGCAGAGCCCCCGCACCTTGCGGCACGGGGCTGTCGCTCTCGATCAGTTTCGCCAGCATGACGCTCATGATCGATCAGTCCGGCCCTTTCCCGGCGAGTGCCTGCTTTTCCTGCTTTTCGAGTTTTTTCAGATCATCGGGCGTCAGGATCGGCGTGACACCGAGCAAGGGGGCGATCCGTTCGATGACTTTGCCTGCCGTTGGAACCGCATTCCAGCCCGAGGTCGCCTGGCCGAACGTGCTCGGCGTCGGCTGCGGGTCGTCGAGCATGATGAGCAGCACATAGCGCGGCGCTTCGATCGGGAAGGCGCCGATGAATGACGTCATGCGATGGTTCTTGCTGTAGCGGCCATTGATGACCTTTTCGGCCGTGCCGGTCTTGCCGCCGACCCGGTAGCCGATTGCATCCGCCCTCCTGGCCGTCCCTTCCGTGACGTTGAGGCGGAAAAGCTCCCGCATGATTCGGCTGGTTTCGGGCTTCACCACCTGCTGCGCGAGCCCTTCGGCGGTGGCGCGATCGCGCTTGAGGAAGGTAGGCGTAATCAGTTTCCCGCCATTGAGAAGGCTTGCTACCACCGCCGCACCCTGGAGCGGCTGTACGGCAAATCCGTGGCCGAAGGCGGCCGTGGCGGTGACGAGCTTGCCCCACCGTGCCGGCAGTAGCGGCTTGGCGGTTTCCGGCACTTCCGTCAGAAGCCTGTCGAACAGCCCCACCCGCCGCATGAAAGCCTGGTGCCGCTCGGGACCCACTTCGAGCGCCATCCGCGCCGTACCGATATTGGAGGAATGCGTGAAGATTTCAGGGACCGTCAGGACGCGGTGAAGCCCGTGAAAATCGCGGATCGCATGGCGGCCGATCACCAGGGGAAACCGCGCATCATAGCGGCTCGCGAGCGTGGCGGTACCATAGTCGAAGCACATCGCGAAGGTGATCGCCTTGATGACCGAGCCCAGTTCATAGACGCCGCTCATCATCTGGTTTTGCTGCTGCGATTTGAAGTTCCTGTTCGAATCGTTCGGGTTGAAATCGGGCAGCGACACCAGGCCCACGACCTCGCCCGTATCGGCATCGAGCACGACCGCGCCGCCGGCCAGTGCCTTGTACTTGGTGATCGCCTGGCCGATCTCGTCGGCAAGCACATGCTGCACGCGAATGTCGATCGAGATCTCCGCGGGATGGGCCGACTGGGTTTCGGGATCGGCAAGCGAGGCGGTGTAGAGCGCGCCCTGGTCGTCGAGATACTTCTCGATCCCGGCAATACCCTTCGAATCGAGATCGACATAGCCGAGCACATGCGCGGCGAGCCGGCCCATCGGATAGACGCGCTTGGTCTCGTTGACGAAGCCGATGCCGGGAATGCCCAGATCGAAGATCGCGTCGCGTTCGGCCGGGCTCATCTCCCGCTTCAGCCACGCGAAGCGGTTGCTCTGGCTGAGCCTGGCGCGGAGCAGCTTCGCGTCGAGATCGGGAATGTGCGCGGTGAGCAGCTCCACCGCTTCGTCGATATCGATGATCTTCTTCGGGTCGGCGAAGAGCGATGGCACCTGCACGTCGCTCGCCAGCAGCACTCCGTTGCGGTCGACGATATCGGGCCGCGGCAGGCGCGCCTCGACGGGTAGTCGCGCTTCCGGCGGCCCCCCGAGATTGGGGAGGACCGTCAGCGCAACGAGCTGAGCGCAGATCGCCAGGAAAGCGAAGGCAAAACCCATGCCGACCAGGCGCAGCCGGTTCTGCCCGGCGAGCCGGCGCGGTCCCTCTCCGCCAGCATCCCCCATCGCCCTACTCCATCTTCTTCAGAATGTCGCCGATCGTATCCTTGCCCGGCTCTTCGAGCTTGACGACCGGCCCGCTCGGAATGCGCGCAATCAGCTCCTGCTCCGTGACGATCTGGCCGACCTTGAGCGGCATGAGGCCGAGCTGGCCCTCCGCCAGGGCCTGCAGGCGCGCCGGCTGGGTCAGGTTGCTCCATTCGGCTTCGAGGAGTTTGATCGCCTCGCGTTCCTCTGCGATCTCCGCCTTGGTGCGTGCGATCTGCCGCTCCGTGGCGCGCATCTGGTGTTCGAGCGAATAGAGAATGAAGGCCGAAACCAGCGCGGTGAGCACCAGAAAGGCGTTGAACATCCGCAACATCAGGCGTGCCCCCAGGCAATGCGCTTCACGCCGAGCGCGTCCTCATCGAGTACGAAGGCTGGCGCTTCGGTGCGAACTGCGGCGCGCAGTTTCGCCGACCGGGCGCGTGGATTCTGCGCGACTTCCGCCTCGCTCGCCTCGCGATGACCCTTGAACAGCAAGGAAAAGCTCGGACGCGGTCCCGACACGTCCGGCGCGTGCCGCGATGGCCCGCCGGTCTGCCCGGCGCGTTCGGCGAGAAACCGCTTGACGATGCGGTCTTCGAGCGAATGAAACGTTATGACGGCAAGCCGCCCCCCGGGGCGCAGGAGGCGTTCCGCCGCCGCGAGACCCTGCGCCAGTTCTTCGAGTTCGCGGTTTACGTGGATGCGCAAGGCCTGGAAGGTGCGCGTCGCCGGATGGATGCGGCCCTTCGGCCCCCCCGTGGCCTTCGATACGATCTCGGCCAGTGCCAATGTCGTGAGGATCGGCGATTTATCCCGCGCCTTCTCGATGGCTCGCGCGATGGCGCGGGCATGATGCTCCTCGCCGAGCACGCCGATGATCCGCGTGAGCTGCGCGTAGGGCGCCCCGTTCACGACATCGGCGGCGCTCGGTCCCTCGCGACTCATGCGCATGTCGAGCGGTCCATCCTTGGCGAAGGAGAACCCGCGCTCGGCCTCGTCGAGCTGCATCGACGAAACGCCGATGTCGAGCACCATCCCGTCGACGCGCGTGATCCCGAACCGGGCCAGCAGAGTCTCCATCTCGGCGAAACGCCCATGGAGCAGCGTCAACCGGCCGGGAAAGGCCGCGACCAATGCCGCTCCCGCTGCGATTGCCTCCGGATCGCGGTCGATCGCATAGACGCGCGTGTCGGCCGCTTCCAGGATTGCCCGCGAATAGCCGCCTGCGCCGAAGGTGCAGTCGACATGGATCTCGCCATCCCTCGGCTTGAGCGCCTCCAGCATCTCGGCGCACATCACCGGGACATGTCGCATTGTATCGCCGGAAGCCATCGACATCATGACCGGGACATAGGGTGAATGAGCGGTTAACCGAATACCGACATTGCCCCCGACTGCATTAATAAATAGTTTCCTCGGAGCACCATTGAGCGAGGATTAACCGATGAAAAAAGTGCGGCATTTCAAGGCGTCCGGCATCGCATTCGAAGCCTTTGGCGGACCTCCCGGCAAGGCCTCGATCGCCCGCCTCGTCGGACCGGAGGAGAGCGCCACCATGGGCGCCGGTGTGGCCGTCTTCGACGGCTGCTCGATCGAATGGACGGTGCTTTACGACGAGGTCATTGTCGTGCTCGAAGGCACTTTCCGCCTGCGGCTTGGCAAGGATTTCTCCGAAACCCTCGAAGCCTCCCCCGGCGATGTCATCTGGCTGCCGGAGCATACGCCCCTGCGCTACGAGGGCGACGGCGCCAAGGTCTTCTATGCGCTCTATCCGGTCGATTGGCGCAAGCGCCATGCTCTTTGAGCTTGACCGTGCCCGCCTCGCGCGCCTGCGCAGGCGCGAGGACAAGGCCTTCCATGCCCGTATCCCGAAATCCCTGAAGCTTTGGCAGAAGGCCAAAGGCGTCATGCCCAATGGCGTGCCGATGAGTTGGATGCTGGGCCTGCATCGCCATGCGCCGGTTTTTGCATCCAAGGGCGACAAGGCCTGGTTCACCGATGTCGATGGCAACCGCTATCTCGACATGAACCTCTCCGATTTGAGCGCCACCACCGGCTTCGGCCATCCGGCCATCACCCGCGCTGTTGCGCGGCAGGCCGCACGCGGGGCCCAGTTCCTCCTGCCGGCCGAGGATTCGATCGTCGTGTCGGAACTTCTCAGGGCGCGCACCGGCATGCCTTACTGGCAGTTCACCCTGTCGGCCTCCGGTGCCAATATGGAGGCTTTCCGCATCGCCCGCCTCGCCACCGGCAGGCGTCGCATCGTCATGTTTGACGGCAAGTATCACGGCCATTTCGATGAGGTTTTGGTCAAGCGGTCGGGCCGCAGCGCCAGGCCGTCATTGCTTGGCACGTCGCCCGCATCGGGCCGTGACGTGACCATCGTTCCGTTCAATGACGCGGATGCGCTCGCCGCCGAGTTGAAGCGCGGCGATGTCGCCTGCGTCATCGCCGAGCCGGCCCTCACAAACGTCAATCTGGTCTTGCCCGATCCGGGTTTCCACGATGCCTTGCGCAAGCTCACGCGCAAGCATGGCTCTCTCCTCGTCATCGACGAGGCGCACACCATGCAGATGGCCTATGGCGGTCTCACCCGCCTTTACGGCCTCGAACCCGATATTCTGACCACCGGCAAGGGCTTTGGCTCCGGCGTCCCGCTCGGCGCCTACGGCCTGACCGCCAAACTCGCCAGGATCGCGGCCGATAGTCTCGATCTCGGTCCCGGATCGACGGCACCCGGGATTGCCACCGGCGGGACCACCTATGCGAGCGCCTTGTCGCTTGCCGGCGTGCGTGCAGCACTCGAGAAGGTGCTAACCGAAACCGGCTATCTCCGCTGCGCGCGCCTGGGATCCCGCCTTGCCGACGGCATTGATCGGGCCATCGCCGCGCATGACCTGCCATGGAAGGCGCAGCGCCTCGGCGGCCGCTCCGGCATTTCGATGACCCCTGTTCATCCGCGCAATGCAGCCGAAGCCGCCTCCACCATCGATGTCGAGTTGATTGATACGCGCCGCGTCTTCATGGCCAATCGCGGCGTATGGGATGCCATCGCCACGGCGGGTCCCCAGGCCGGCTTCGCTCACACGCCCGGCGACATCGATCACTACGTCGCCGTCTTCTCAGCCTTCCTGGACGAAATCGTTTGACCAACGGCTCCTTATCTGCCTCCCCATCCTCTTGCGGAATAGGGCGATCGGGCGAGGGAGTACTTCAGCGGGCGGAAGTGCCCCTGTGGAGCTCGAGCGCAACGGCTGCCTGCAGCTCGGGCAATGCCGATTGGAGGGTCTCCCAAACCATTTTTGCGGCAACGTCTTCGTAGCTATGCCGATAGACATTCCCCGCGCCGGCAATGTTGCGCCAAGGTATTCCTGGATGACGGCTTTTCAGCTCAGATGACAAGCGCCGCGACGCTTCGGAGATCACCTCGAGGCGGCGAACCACGGCATAGAGTCGCATCAAATCGCTTTGAAATTCGGAGTAATCGACTCCGGCGACAAATCTTTGCGCCAACTCGATATGGCGCGAGCTATCCCGTAGCGCCGAAACCTCCGCGTCAAAAGGCATAGACCGCGTCGCGCTCAACCGCCCGGCGGACATCCGGCTTAACGGCCTCGCGGTCAACGACATCTACTTTTGCGTCGAATATGCTCCCGATATAGTCTTTGAGGCCCACATAATCGAAAACGGTCAGCTTGGCTTCAGGGTCGAAATCTATGACGACATCCACATCGCTCTCGGGACGGTCTTCCATCCGAGCCACGGATCCAAACAGCGCAGCATGACGCACGCCGCGCGCTCGCAACTCGACTTCATGGCCGCGAAGGGTCTTGAGGGCCATCTCTATTTTCATGCCCAACCCATAGCACAACCTCGTTCAAGACCCAATTGATGCCCGCCGCCTTCCCGCATCTCTTTTCGCCGCTCAGGATCGGCGCCGTCACGCTGAAGAACCGCATCGTCTCGACCGGACACGACACTGTCCTGACCGAGGGCGGCCTCATCGGCGACCGCCTCATCGCCTATCATCAGGCGCGCGCCAAAGGTCAATGCGGACTGATCGTCGTGCAGGTCGCCGGCATCCATGACTCCGCCCGCTACTCGTCGCATGTGCTCATGTGCGACACCGACGCGGCGATCCCCGGCTATCGCCGCCTCGCCGAAACGCTGCACAAGGAGGGTGCGGCCGTTTTCGCACAGCTTTTCCATCCCGGCCGCGAGATCATGGAGGGCCGCGACGGAACCATTCCCGTCGCCTGGTCGCCATCCGCCATCGCCACTGAGCGCTTTCACATCCAACCCCGTGAATTGACTCAGAGAATGATCCGTGAACTGATTTCCGGTTACGCGGCCGCCGCTCGGCGCCTGGAACAGGCCGGACTCGATGGCTGCGAGATCGTTGCAAGCCATGGCTACCTGCCGGCGCAGTTCCTCAACCCGCAGGTCAACCGCCGCAGCGACGATTATGGCGGTTCGCTCAACAACCGTATGAGATTCCTCACTCAAATCATTGATGCGATTCGTGAATCCTGCGGCGGCTTGGCGATCGGCCTGCGCTTCTCGGGCTACGAGGAGATGGGCGAAGGCGTCGATGCCGGCGAAAGTCTCGAAATCTGCCGCACGCTCGAAGGCCTTGATTATCTGCACGTCGTCGCCGGTACGTCCGCGACGCTCTCCGGCGCCGTCCACATCGTGCCGCCAATGGCGGTGCCGCATGCCTATCTGGCACCCTTCGCCGCGACCGTAAAGGCGGCGGTCACGATCCCCGTCATCGTCACTGGCCGCATCAACCAGCCGCAGGAGGCCGAAGCGATTATCGCCCGTGGCGAGGCCGATGCCTGCGGCATGACCCGCGCCATGATCTGCGACCCAGAAATGCCGGCCAAGGCGGGGAAGGGCCGCACCGACGACATCCGCGCCTGCATCGCCTGCAACCAGGCCTGCATCGGCCATTTCCACAAGGGCTATCCGATCTCCTGCATCCAGCATCCCGAGACCGGCCGCGAACTCGATTACGGCACGCTCCGTCCCGCCGCGCATCCCAAGCGGATTATCGTCGCCGGCGGCGGCCCGGCCGGCATGAAGGCGGCCTCCATCCTGGCCAGGCGCGGCCACAGGGTGACGCTGTGCGAAGCCTCGCCAAGATTGGGCGGCCAGGCGCTCATTGCCCAGCTCGTGCCGGGCCGCGCCGAGTTCGGCGGCATCGTCACCAATCTCGCCCGCGAGGTCGAACAGGCTGGCGTTACGGTCGAGCGCAACACCCGGGTCGATCTTGCCCTTATCGATCAGCTCCAGCCCGACGCCGTGGCCATCGCTACCGGCGCCCTTCCGCATCGCCCGCAATTCGAAGGCAGCGAGGAGATCCATAGCGTGGACGCCTGGTCTGTCTTCAAGGGCGAGGCGAATATCGGCGCTTCCGTGCTCATCGCCGATTGGCGCGCCGACTGGATCGGCATGGGTCTCGCCGAAAAGCTCGCCCGCGATGGCTGCCGCGTGCGCCTCTGCGTGAACGCACTCCATGCCGGCGAGATGGTGCCCTGGTATGTGCGCGACCAGTGGGCCGGCACGCTCCACAAGCTGGGCGTCGAGGTCGTCCCCTATGCTAGGCTCTTCGGCGCCGATACCAACACTGTCTACATGCAGCACACGGCGAGCGGCGAGCCGATCGTTTTCGAGGACGTCGACACCCTCGTCCTTGCCCAGGGCCATGACAGTGTCTGCGCTCTTGAAGCCGAACTCGGTGACTGGCCGGGCGAAGTCCGCGTCATCGGCGACGCCGCCTCGCCCCGAACCGCCGAGGAAGCCGTGCTGGAAGGCCTGCGCGTGGGGGCGGAACTCTAGGGTATTTTCTCCATGGTCGCCCTTGAGGCGGCCATCCAGGCTGGATCGGCGGGCCGAGCCCGCCGATGGAGAGTTCGGCGAAAGCTCAGCAATACCTAGACCCTCATCCTGAGGTGCCCGCGCAACGGGCCTCGAAGGATGGGCCGCAAGTCCCGCCATCGCCGCCGAGCCCAGCATCGCGAGCGCCAGGACCAGCATTATCGCCAGTCCGATCAATTCCCGCATCCCGCCTGCCATGTACCCTCTCCGTTCCATGTGCACAAAATAGGAACAAACATGTCATGAGTCAAGCATAAAATTCCTGTCGCAGATTCAACGGGATAAGCGTCAGCCGGCCTGTAAGCCGGGTTCTGTCCCCGCGGGATCGCTCCCGCGATGGATGGCCATTCATCTGGAACGCATGTTGCCATGCGCTTCGCGCGACCAACCCGGATGGCGGCGCGGAAACCGCCTGGGCCTTGAGGGCCCGTGCCATCCCTATTCGGTCTTGCTCCCGGTGGGGTTTACCAACGCCGCGTCCGTTGCCGTGCGCGCGGTGCGCTCTTACCGCACCGTTTCACCCTTGCCACCTCTTGAGATGGCGGTCTGCTCTCTGTTGCACTGTCCCTGGGGTTGCCCCCGCCGGGCGTTACCCGGCACCGTCTTTCCATGGAGCCCGGACTTTCCTCCCGAGAGTTGTAACACCCTCCGGCGGCCATCCGGCCGGCTGACACCCGTGACGTAAGCGCCGCTCCGCCCCCCGTCAAGCCATGTAGACGATCTTGCCGTCGGTGATGGTAACGATGGGCACAATCTCGTGCAGCGCCTCGGGATCGGTCGTCTCCATATCGCCGGACAGCACGGTGACATCGGCGAGCATGCCGTGCTTGAGCCTGCCCTTGCGATCCTCCTTGAATTCGGTAAAGGCGCCGTCGCGCGTATAGCCCGAGATCGCCTGCTCCAGCGTTTGCCGCTGGTCGGGAAGATCGTCGGCCCATTTCTTTCGCGTCACCGCCGATTGGATCGAGCGGATCGGGTTGATATCGGAAACCGGCCAGTCGGTCGCGAAGACGAGATGCGCGCCCGCATCGCGCAGAGTATTCCATGCATAGGAGTACGCCCAGCGGTCGCGGCCGATGCGCGAGACGGTGGGCTCGAGCGGCAGGCCCTGCGACCCCGGCGGGTGCGGCGGCTGCATCGAGGCGATGACGCCAAGTTCGCGGAAGCGCGGGATGTCATCCGGGTGGACGACTTCGATATGCTCGATGCGATGGCGTGAATCGCGCGGGCCGTTGGCCTTGCGCGCCGCTTCATAGCCGTCCAGCACAATGCGCACCGCCCCGTCGCCGATCGCATGCACGGCGATCTGCAGTCCGCGCTTGTCGATCTCGGTTGCTACTTTCGCGAACTGCTTCCTCGTGAACAGCGGCTCGCCGACCCAGCCCTTGCGGTCGGCATAGTCCTCGACCATTACCGCCGTCCAGCTATCGAGCACGCCGTCGACGAAGAGCTTCACGAATCCCGAAGCCAACCGGTCGCTGTGATAGCGCGCCGACATCTCGCTCGCCTTCTCGAGCGCGGAAACCTCCATGAAATTCTTGAAGTGGAAGGGGATGCGCCCCCGCGCCGTGAGTTCGCCGCGCGCTTCAAGGGCTTCGAGCAACTGCAGTTGATAGAGATTGCCGTCCATGTTGTGAAAGCTGGTGAGGCCGTGCTTCGCCAAATGCGCGAGCCCGCGCTTGATCACCGTCAGGTCATACTCGAACTCTTCCGGCGTCGGCGGAGGTTCCGGCTCGCCCCCGGTCGACAGTCCCAGTCTCTCGCGATTGCCTGAACCAGAAAGCGATTGCACCGGGTTGATCGCCTCACCCTCGCGCAACTCGCCGGCCGCCAGGCCGTCGTCGCCCATGACGATCTCATTGCCGGGTCCGAGCTTCCTGCCCTTGAGGATGCCTGCCTTCTCGAGGGCGATCGTATTCGCCCAGGCCGTGTGATGATCGGGCGAGAACATGATGAACGGCCGGTCGGGAATGATGCGGTCGAGATGCCGGCGCGTCACGCGCTCGATGTCGGACAGGATCGTATAGTCCGCCTGCTGGCCGATCAGCAGCCGCGCGCCCGGCCGCGAAGCCGCATAGGCGCGGATCGCCTGTTCCAGAGCCTGAAATCCATGCACTCCCTGCAGTTGCAGGTTATCGATCTCGGTAGCGCCGGGAAAGAGATGCATATGCGCTTCGATGAGGCCCGGCAGCACGGTGCCGCCCTGCGCATCGATGATCCTTGTCGAGGCTTTCCTGTGGCTGAGCGCCGACAGCGTGTCGCCTGTGAACAGAATCTTATTTCCGGCGATCGCTACCGCTTCCGCGTGCGGCAGTGTCTCGTCCATCGTAATGACCCGGCCGTTAGTGATGATGATGTCGGCACTCATGCCTTTGTGCTTTCCCTTGTCTCAGGCTACGTCTATCTGATGGCCGCCGGTGAGGCGTTGGTTGGAGGGGCATATGATCGGGCGCGTGCCGATCCTTGGCGTGGCGGTGATTATGTCCGCCACCGCGGCGCTTGCGCAAGAGCGTGAATGGAGTTGGGGCGTCAGCGAGACCGAAGCCTATCTCGTTTTCGGCGTACCGGAGTCCGAAGATGTCGGCATCAGCTTCTGGTGCACGCAAGGAACCGGCGAGGTGCGGGTCTTTGTCGCCGATGCCAACGTGAATCTCGCCGCCGACCTCGACACATCAATCGAATTGTCCGCTGGCGGCAAGACGTTCACGGTAAAGGCGCGCACCATGGCCAACGAGCTTGACGCTACGACGAGTGCCGAAGGCGCCATCCCGGCGGGCGACCCAGTCTTTCCCGCGCTTCAGGAGACGGACCGGTTCGTCGTCTCGGTGGCAGGCGAGAGTCAGACCTTCCCGAGCGCCGGTGAGGACTTCGCCAATCTCACGGAAGCGTGCGGCAAGCCCTGACCGCCTTTGCTTGGACGTCGGTTCCGGAAGCCTGGGTCATGATTGCAGCACCGGTCATCACCGTGACTGCACTTGTCTCCCTCCCCCAGCGGAGCGCACCTGGTCCAGCGCCGCGACAAGCCTGTCCAACGTCTCGACGGTCGAGCGATCGGCGATGCCGTCGACACGTTCCTGGCGGAAGTGCAACTGGAATGCCGAAACAACCGCCGTCGTCCGCGCGTCAAAAATACCGGTCACCGGCAGACCATAGCCATAACCGGCCAGGACCGACTGCAACCTCTCAACTTCTGAGCCACTGTCGCCAGCCATGAGCCCTGCCCCGTCATCGATCGGTGCGGGGGCCACCCAATGGCCGATCCCCTCCTCATGCAGCAGGTGCCAGTCGAAAAGCGCGCCTGGATCGATCTTGCGGCCGGGCGCGACATCGGAATGGGCAAGCACGCGCTCCGGCCTGATCGAATTTCGAGCGATGATATCCTTCGACAAGGCGATGACCGCGCGCATCTGCACGTCCGGAAATGCTCGGTAGCCAAAGCGCGGCCCGGGATTCTGGATCTCGATTCCGATCGAGCGCGAGTTGATGTCGCTCTCGCCTTGCCATGATGAGGCCCCCGCATGCCAGGCGCGCATCGCCTCATCCACCATCTGGACGATGCTGCCATCCTCGTCGACGAGATAGTGGCAGGAGACCTTCGAGGCCGGATCGCAAAGCCAGTCACATGCCGCTTGGGCACTTTCCATCTCGGTGTAATGGACCAGCAGAATATCGGGTTTCACTCCGCCTTTGCGCGGCTCGATGTTCGGCGACGGCCTGAAAACGTGCGGCAGGCTTGTGCGGATCACAAGCCGCGGCCCTTGGTGACCGTCTCATAGGCGGCATTGATGCGCGCCAGGCGTTCCGTCGCGATCCGTACCATTTCTGCGGGCATGCCCGCCGCGATATGGCGATCGGGATGGCCGGCACGCACCAGCCTGCGATAGTGGCGGCGCAATTCCTCATCGCTCACATGCGGATCGATTCCCAGAACCACATAGGGGTCTTCGCTGCCGGGCGGCACATGCCGCGCCTTGATGCGATCGAAGTCGCGCGGACTGAAACGGAAGATGCGCGCCACTTCGGCGAGATAGGCGAGTTCCTTGTCATCGACCACCCCGTCGGCGGTCGCAATGTGAAACAGGCCGTCGAGAATATCCTCGAGCATGCGCGGTCGCTGCGAGAACAGACGCTGCATCTGCCGCGCATAGAATTCGAAGCCAGCGACATCCTGTTTGGCGAGGTTGAACACCCGGGCCACATGCTTGAGGTCGGATGGCGCGATCCGGAAAACCTCCTTGAAGGCACTGATCTCCGGCGGTGTGACGATCCCGTCGGCCTTGGCCATCTTGGCGCCGAGCGCGATCATGCCGATGGTGAAGGCGGCCGTGCGCTCCGGCTCGGCGACCCGCCGGCTCGACAGCGAGGCCAGAAATCCTGCGACCGACTCACCGATCGCTTCGATGGCCTCGACTATGTTCGACCAGATGGACATGCGATTGAGCATAGCGGATTCGTGCCGGACCCTTCAGCGCTATTCGAAACCGGCGACCGCGCGCGGCCGGTATCCGGCCTCGAGCGCCGAGATGGTCTCAGGATCGAGCGTGATCTCAAGCGCGCCCAGGGCCTCGTCAAGCTGATGCAGCTTTGTCGCCCCGATGATCGGTGCGGTGACGCCGGGTTTGGCAAGGAGCCAGGCAAGCGCGGTCTGCGCCATGGAATGGCCGATTCTGCCCGCTGCCGCCTCGAGCGCGTTGATGATATCCGCATCATGCGCCGCTCCGTACAGCGTGGGCGTATAGCGATCGGTCGACGACCGCGTGGTCTTCTGGGCCTCGACCGGCCGCGTCAGGACGCCGCGTGCGAGCGGGCTCCACGGAATGATGCCGATGCCTTCCGCAACGCAAAGCGGCACCATTTCCCGCTCTTCCTCGCGATAAAGCAGATTGTAGTGGTTCTGCATGGATACAAAGCGCGACAGGCCCAGTGCCCGCTGAATCCCGATCAACTTCATGAATTGCCAGGCTGCCATCGATGAAGCGCCGAGATAAAGCACCTTGCCCGCCGCAACCGCCCGGTCTAGCGCCTCGCAGATTTCATCCATCGGCGTGTGATGATCGAGGCGGTGGATCTGATAGAGGTCGACATAATCCGTGCTGAGCCGCTTAAGCGACGCCTCGATGCCTTCGGCGATGTGCTTGCGCGACAAACCCGTCGCATTGGGCGTCGGGCCCATTTCCAGCCCGACCTTGGTGGCAAGCACGATATCCTGGCGCCGCACGAACTCGTTGAGCAGCCTGCCCGTCACTTCTTCCGACTGCCCGGTGCTGTAATAATCGGCTGTATCAAAGAAGGTAATGCCCGACTCGACCGCCTTGCGGAAGAACGGCCGCGCCGCGTCTTCCTCGAGGACCCATGGCCGCCAGCCGGTCGAGCCATAGCTCATGCAGCCGAGGCACAGCCGGCTGACCTTGAGACCCGTTTCACCCAGTCGAACGTACTTCACGCGCAGAACTCCATTTCCAATGCCGACTATAGGCCGGCCGGAGCCTCAATCGAAGTCGCGCCGTTGCAGGGTAGCAATGACTTTTCCGTCTGCCGCCTTAAGCTTGAGCACCAGATGCGTTGCCTCGAATCCGCTCACCTGGTCCAGCATCCGGAACCAGGCCTGTTCCTGCAGCATGCGCTCGGGCGAACAGGCCATCTTGGTTGCAGCCACGGGGCCGAGCTTCAGGCTGTCGCCCTCCTGTCGATAGCTGCCGGTGAAGCGGTTGCACCCGGAATGGCCGGCCACCCGCCCGTCCCGAAACTGGATATATTGATCGCTGCCGGCCATGCCCCACTCGCTGCCGGCAAGGCTCAGAAGGGCCGCCATGGCCACAATCGTGCTCAATTTTCAATCACCTCAATAGGGCCGGATCGGCCGGTTGGTTCACAAAATTGCCAAAGCAGACGCTCACGGCTATTTCGAGACGGAAAAACGCTGATGTTCTGTTCGACAACACTTGCCGTGATGAGCCTGTTCGGGCTGGCGGAGACGCCCCCGATGACGGGCCTGCCGGCGCATATCGGAAAATATCCCTTTGAGCAGGTCCAGTGCCTGTCATTCTTCGAAGAGCCGCTGGTCAGCAAGGCGATCACGGCTGCGGCCGGCGACAGCGCCCTGAGCTTTATTGAATCCCTCGACGCCGCCGCCCCTGTTGTCGAGAAGGAGGATGCCCTGATCGCCGTTGCCTGCGAAGAAGGGAATTGCAACAGGGAGAACGCCGCCGTTGCCATCACGCCTTTCGGCACGCTTGTCGCGCTTTGCCTCTATTCCGCCAAAGGCAATCATGGCGCCGGGCCGGGAATTACCCGCTGGGTCACCGAAAAACGGGAACACAGGCTCTCGGCGGGGGGAGCCGATTCCGGTTGTCCGCATGATTCCGACCAGTTCATCGAAGCCTATGCGAGGGCGCGGCTTTAGGCGGACCTGAATCAGATTCTCGCCAAATCATGCGAAGAGTCTGATAGGATTCACCAATTCGAAACCAGCAAGGGGCGGTGATGAAAAACCTTGCCGCGATTTCTCTCCTGTTCGGATTGCTGAACCTGCCCGAACTCGCTTCGGCGCAAACGCCGGACGACGAGGCTACTCTCTATGACGGCTGCAAATGGACGGAGCAGGCGGTCGATCTCGCATCAACGCCGCCGCTTGAATTGTCCTTCCGCTGGCAGGCTTGCGACGGCAAGCAGGCGCCCAAAGTGACGTTCACCCTCGACCGCAACAATACGTTGATCCAGGCCTGGGACGGCAACAAGATTCCGGTTGCGCAATTCTGGCCTGTCTCGGGGAAAAAGCCCTTCTCGCTGGTCGATGCCGTGGCGAGCCCCTCCATCGCGGAAGATGAGCGAAACCGCTGCCAGGTTCGGCTCGACTACGTTACGCGCCGGTATAGTTACGAGCCGACCGCGGCCTATATGGAGGAACTCCTCGCCCGCGACGAGCCGTTCCATGCCTGCGGAACCTTCGGCGCCACCAATGACGGCATTCAGTACTTCAAGGTGATCGACGGCAAGGTGCTCGCCTATTTCTGGGTCGGTCAGGAAGCCCCGCTCTACGACCCGGCAAGCTTCACGCTGGTTCCACAAGCCGGGCAGCAATAAGCCCGCGCACCGAATTGCCGAGCTGGAAACCATGGCGCAGGTCCTCAAGCCGGACATCGCCTTCGAAGGCTTCGCCGCGCGCGATCAGGTACCCGCGAAGAACGCCGGGAAGCAGCCCCCGCGACAGCGGCGGCGTGAGGAGCCGGCCATCGCGCGGGACGAAGATCGTGGTGATCCCCCCTTCGCAGATTTCGCCCCGCTCATTGAGGAACAGTGCCTCATCTGCCTTTAAGGAGGCCGCAAGCCGCGCCCGCTCGTCGTCATAAAAGTCGCGCCGCGTCGTCTTGTGGGCCAGCAGGGGATCGGCGGAATTGAGCCGGATACCGGCGATCGCAGCACGCCATACCGTACCCGGCGCCATCGCCGGTAGCGCTTGTGCCGTAACGTCGACCTCGCCGTCATGGTGCACGACAAGCCTCACGCGCAAGCTCTCCGATGAAGCCTTGATGCTGTCGAGCGCGGCAGTGACTCGCGCGGCATCATGCCGATAGCCGAGTACGCGCGCGGAATGCGAAAGGCGTGCCAGGTGTTCGTCGAGAAGGCGGTACCCCTCGCTGCGCGTCCACAATAGGGTTTCGATCAGGCCGGGCTGAGAAAGCGGCTCTTGAGCAGGCATTCGTCATACTCGGTCATCGCCGTCGAATCTGCAACGATACCGGATCCGACATTGAATACGGCACTGCCATCGGCAAAGCAGGTGAGCGTCCGGATGGCCACGTTGAAACTCATGTCGCCCCAGGGCGCGATCCAGCCCACCGCGCCGCAATAGACGCCGCGCGGCATGGTTTCGATGGCGCGTATGATTTCCATCGCGCGGATCTTTGGCGCACCCGTTACCGAACCGCAGGGGAACAGTCCGGCAAAAAGCGCGTAAAGATCGAGATCGGGCAGAAGCTCGGCCGCGACCGTGGACGTCATCTGGTGCAGTGTCGGATAGGTCTCGACCTCGAAGAGCTTCGGCACATGCACGCTGCCGATGCGGCTGATCCGGCTCAGATCGTTGCGCAGGAGATCGACGATCATCAGATTCTCGGCCCGCTGCTTCTCGTCGACCGCGAGCAGCAGGGCGGCGTTGCGATCGCTTGCGGGATCGCCGTCGCGCCGGGCTGTACCCTTCATCGGTTTGGCCGTGATACGTCCTGCCTGCACCGCGAAGAACAGTTCGGGCGAAAGCGAAAGAACCGTCTCCTCGCCAAGGGCGACGACACCGCCATGCGCCACGGGCTGCCTGGATCGCAGGGTCCGATAGAGCGCCAACGGATCGCCTGCGATGCGGCCGCGCATCGGAAAGGTCAGATTGATCTGATAGACGTCGCCCGCCGAAATATGCTCGAGAACCTTCCCGAAACGCGGCGAATAATCCTCGAACGACCAATCCGCCATGAGCGAAGCTATGCTTCCTTCTCCTGCGATCGATCCGGGGTCGAGGTTCTCCGCGGAGCGGAACGCGCCGAAACACAGGAGCGGCACCTGCCTCTCCCCCGGTAGCAGGGGCCCGAGCCGCGCCTCGAAGGCGTAGCCAAGCTCATAGCTCGCATAGCCCGCAAGGGTCAGGCCGGCACGGCGCGCGTCTTCCATTTGCCGGAACGCCGGCGATACGTCCTCGGGCCGATCGGCACGGATCAGGAGTTCGGGCTGCCGGTATATTCGCGCGCGACCGGACAGACTGTTGTCGATCACGACAAAGGGGCGTTGCGGCGTCATGCATTATGTCTGGGAGATCGGGACCGGCGCGTCTGGGGCGCGAGCGGCCTGGCATGGTCGGAAAGCGCCCCTGCCGTCAGATCCTCGGCCGGTCAGCACAGTTTTCTGCTGCGATTGGCACGATCGACATGGATATGGTCATTGTGATGAGCATCGCCGGGGCCGAGCACGGTGTTGAAATCCTCACACGCCCCTTTGCGAACCTCCTTGATGAAGGCTTTCTCGCTCCAGCTGAAATATCCCTGCTCGACCTCCACCTTGCGTCCGCTTTCGAGGGTGAATGACGCAATGTCGATGGCATTGCCAAATCCGTGCTCGCTCATCTTGGCGCCACGCTTGTTGTTGCGCGGCCGGCAGGCATAGGAGGCCGCGACATTGACCGCCACGACGCTTTCGCCGAATGCCCGCTGCGCTGCCGGTTGCACCGTGTCGTTGAACCAGGTGTCGAGCGGGCCGATCATCCCGCAATTCATGATCGCCGGCTGGCTGAAGCTGATGCCCCCGATCGAACTGACCCGATAGGCATTCTCGACCTGACAGCCGCTGCGCTCGCGAATGTCCCTTATCGGCTCGGCGACCGCGACCGTTCGCGGGTCAACCGTGCATTGCGCCTGCGGCGCCTTCAATCCGCGCGTGGTGAAATAGGTCGTGTTCGACCCGCCGGAACATCCGGCTATCCCCGCGCACAGGCAGGCCATGATGGCTGCCCGACGCCACTTGAAACGCATACTCACTACCCACTCGCTCCGGCGCACAGGGCCGGTTGCGTCCCGGTGGATAGCCTAGGTTGCGGCAGTTAAAAAGCCCTTAGGGCAGCGAATGCGTCCCTAGGGCCGGTTCAGCGCGGCGACCAGTTGGCCGATATCTCCATTGCGCTTCGACAGGAAGGAGGTGAACAGTCCCCGCTGCATGTAGACGAGAGAGAAGCCGAGCACCTTGGCATCGGTCACCTTGTAGCCCTTGCCGCGTGGTGACAGGCGCCAGGTAACCGAATAGGTCGCACCGGTGATCAGAAACACCTTGCTGGAAATCAGCACATCCTTGGCATCGCTGCGCACTTCGCCGAGTTCGTATTTTGCAACCCGGTATTCCCGCGACTGGTCGGCAAAATACCGCGACATGAAAGTCGCCACGCCGCGATAGTAGAGATCGCGCTGAGCACTGGCGAGACTCGCCTTGTACTGACCGAGCGAATAGAGCGCGATTTCCGGCACATCGGCATGGCGTTGGATGGCGCGAAGGAAGCTAGCGACCGTGCCTTGCCGGTTGGCGGCAAGAAGGTCCTTCGCGACCTCACGCATGTAAACGAGAGACGGATGCTCGGCAGCGACCGCCACACCGGTTCCGACCGCAGATGCGATGGCGCCGAATCCAGCGGCAACAGCCGCGCGGCGGCTGAGCCGGACACTGTGGAAGGACGACCCGTCGTCCATGCTTAACCCTCACCGCGAGGCACCGATTGCAACGGCAAAGTCGTACTTGAGAACCGGTCGCCCCGTCAACTCGCCTTCGCGATTACCAGTTCTCGGCGCTCTTCAGTTCGGCGAACAGCGCGTCAAAATCGCCCTTGTTGCGCTTCAACACGTCGGTGAATCGCTGCTTGAGCTGCAACGACAGCCACACCGCCCGCACATTGATGTCCTGGACTCGATAGCCGCCGCCGCTGCCTGCGATACGCCAGCGGACCGGACCGCCGTTGGTGATCCGCGTATCGACAAGGGTCAGTTTGCCTTGCGGGGCCGAGGACTTGATTTCCAGCGAAGTGCCGCGGAACTCATCGATGTAATAAACGAAGAAGGCCGCCATGTACTGCACCACCAGCCTGACGAACTCATCCTTTTTGCCCGCCGGCAGCTGGCCGCGATAGGGTCCGAGCGCCAGCATCGCGACGCTTTGTGCATTCGAGTAGCGCGAGATGAGCGATGTGAAGCGCTTGCGCAGCGCCGCCTTGCCGCCGCCGCTATTCGCAAGGGCGATGATCTGACGCGATACTTCCTTGACGAATTGCTCCTGGGGCGTATCCGCCAGAGCGAGTTTCGCAGCCGGCAACTGTGCCGTGAGCAACGCCGCGAACGCCAAGAGATTTCGCCGGTTCAACTTTTCCGGAATGCGCGCCATGCGCCGGGCGTCTCCTCCTTTATCGACGCCCGTCAGGCGCGCAGATAAGCCAGTAGCGCATTTATATCGCCGTTGTTCTTTTTCAAGACCGTGACGAAATTCGTCTTTTGCGTGGTCGCGAGCCAAATTCCATCGACATTCACATCGAAGATCTTGTAGCCGCCGCCGCGCTTCACGATGCGCCAGGTGACCGGGACCGTCTTGCCGCCGGAATAGTTCACCTTGCTCTTTACCAGGACGCTGTCGCCGGTGCTTGAACTGCCCAAGACCTCGAGAGAGTCGCCGGCGAGTTGGGCGGCATGCGACGCGAAGACGTTGGCGATATAGTCCTCGACAAGCCGGAAATACTCCGCCTGAACATTCTTGGTCAGGCTCTTGCGATAGGCACCCAGTGAAAACAGGGCTATCGCCGGTATGTCCGCATTGGAGCGCAGCAAGGAGCGGAACTTCGCGACCGAATTGGCGCGCGCCGCCGCAAGAACGCTGTTGCCGACGCTATTGACATAGGCCTCGGCCGGGGATGCCGCTTCCGCCCCGCTGGCCAGACCGGTTGCCGCCAAAAGCGTAGCGGTCAAGAAAAATCGGCGTGTGAACATATCTCGCAAAGCCTCGATGTTTGCCGCAATCAGAAGGGATTGACGGTCGGTGTCATTTGCGTGGGCGGCAGGCTGGTCGTCCCCGGTATCGGATCGAGGCCGACATCGCCATTTGCAATATCCGTCCTACGCTTCTCGCTATAAAGCTGGCGCACCGTGACGTAGAAATCTGGCGAAGTTTTGCGCAAGGCATCGACATCGTCGAGCGCGACTTCGCGCGTTGAAATCATTTCCGCGGCGCTTGGCGCCATCCTGATCCAGAATTTCTCATCGGCGAGAATCCAGGTCATTGGATTGATTGCGGTATCGACAACGACACCCACAAAATCGCGCGGATTGCCCGGACCCAGGATCGGCGCGACCATATACGGCCCGGGACCGACACCCCACGTTGCGAGCGTCTGGCCGAAGTCCTCGCGATGGAAATCGAGACCGACATAGCTGCCGACGTCAATAAGTCCGCCAACGCCAATGGTCGAATTCAGCATGAAGCGCACCATGGTCGCCTCGACACGCTTCCCGTCGGCGCCCTGCAGAATGTCATTGGCGAGTATCACCGGACTCGCAGCATTGCGAAGGGCATTGCCGACGCCAATTCTGACCGGCTTCGGAACAACGGTCCGATAGACGATGGCAACCGGCCGGAGGACGAGAAAATCAAGGCCCTCGTTCAGCCCGAAAAAGAGGCGATTAACGGGTTCCAGCGGATCGTCGACGTCTTCGGTGAGGTCGGCGGGAACCTGGATGTCATCGATCGGCGCATCCGGATTCACACTGGGGAAATCGTCGACGCCATCGCCCGACGTTGCGCCGGCCGTGTCGGTGGTCTTCTTCTTCGTCGCGGTTGCGTCAGTCTCGATCGGCTCGGCATCCGGGGTCGTACTCGCCGGCGTGATGACGATCGGCGCGCTGGCGCGGGCTTCGGACTCGGCAGCAAGCCGCGCGGCCCGCATCGCCTTGCTGACCTGAATCTCCGCTAACGTCTGGTCGTCCCGGCGGGTTCCGGCCTCGGCCGTAACGGCAAAGCTCGCCACCGCAAGCACGGCAGCGCCTAACGCTAGTTGGCGCGCCACTGCTCGGAACCGGAATTTGCCGACAAGGCGAGGCATTCACTCTCCATATGAGGGTTAAGGTGCATTATGGCATGCACACAGTCGCGCCGCCACCCGGCTTCCCCCTGAAATGCTGACTGACTTGGACTTTTTTTTGGTTAAGGCCTGCAAATATTTGCCGAGGACATAAAGATATGTTTATATGAGCATAGTCTTGAGGAGTTATCAAGCGCATGGACGAGCTGCTCGCCGGGCTTCGCGGAATCGCTGAAACGACACGTCTGCGCATCGTTTTCGTTCTCTCGCACGGAGAATTCAACGTCAGCGAGCTGACCCAGATCCTTGGCCAAAGCCAGCCGCGCATCAGCCGCCATCTGAAGCTCATGACCGAATCAGGTCTCCTGAACCGCCACAAGGAAGGCAGCTGGGTACTCTTCCGCCTGCGCGACGAAGGCGCCGGCGGCGCGCTGGCACGGACCATTGCCGAACTGCTGCCTGCCGGCGATTCGACCCTGTCGGCCGACGCGGCCCGCCTCGAAGAGGTGCGTCAGGCCCGCACCGAGCGCGCCGCCGAATTTTTCAGGATCAATGCCGCGAACTGGGAGACGCTGCGCTCACTCCATATTCGCGAAGAGGAGGTCGAGGTCGCGATGCAGCGACTCGCCGGCCCGGGACCGTTTGGCACCCATCTCGACCTCGGCACCGGGACGGGACGCGTCCTGAGGCTTTTCGCACCGCAGACGGCGCAGGGCATCGGCATCGATTCGAGCCGCGAAATGCTGGCCATCGCGCGCGCCGCGATCGAAGATGCGCGGATGCGCCATCTCCAGATGCGCCACGGCGATATTTTCGCCCTGCCCTTCCCGAATGATTATGCGGATTTTGTCACCATCCATCAGGTGCTCCACTATCTTGATGAACCGGGCCGCGCTCTTGCCGAGGCCGCCCGTGTCCTGAAGCCGGGCGGCCGTCTGCTGATCGTTGATTTTGCGCCGCACGAGCTTGAACAATTGCGTGAGGAACAGGCGCATCGGCGCCTGGGGATCGCCGGCGAGCAGATGATCGGCTGGTTGCGCCGCGCCGGGCTCGATCTCATGTCGCAGGAGGTCCTGCCGCCGCCCTGGCGAAACGGCGAAGAGGGCCTCACCGTTTCGATCTGGCTGGCACGGGCGCCGGGCGAGGCAGCCGGGCATGCCGTGACACAGACCGCCGCGCGGAGCGAATAACGGTGACTGAACCAACCAATGGACTGGCCGTCTCCTTCGAGTTCTTTCCGCCGAAGCCCGGCGAATCGGGCGATGGATTCTGGCGCACCATCCGCAAGCTCGAAACCGTTGCTCCGCGTTTCGTCTCGGTGACCTATGGCGCCGGCGGAACCACCCGCGAGCGCACCATCGATACGGTGCGCCGAATTCGCGATGAAACGACCCTGGCACCGGCCGCCCATCTCACCTGCGTGGGCGCAAGCCGCGCCGAGGTGGACGCGGTCGTAAGAGATTACTGGTCGGCCGGCGTCCGTCACATCGTCGCGCTCAGGGGCGATCCGCCCGGCGGCGTCGGAGGCCGCTTCACCCCGCATCCGGAAGGTTATCGCAATGCCGCCGACCTCGTCCGCGGTATCCGCGAGATCGCTCCCTTCGAGATCAGCGTCGCCGCCTATCCCGAGCGCCATCCCGAATCGGTCTCGATCGAAGAGGACCTTGCCTTCATGGCGGACAAGGCGGAGCATGGCGCCGGCCGCGCCATCTCGCAGTTCTTTTTCAACACGGCAGCGTTCTTGCGCTTTCGCGACCGGGTCTTCGCACGCGGCATCGACATTGAACTTGTGCCGGGCATACTTCCCGTCACCAATTTCGCCCGCGTCAGGGAATTTGCCTTCAAATGCGGCGCCACCATCCCAAAGGCGATGGCAGCACGCTTCGAGGGCCTCGACGAGGATCCCGAGACGCGCAATCTCGTCGCCGCGGTCGTCGCCGCCAACCAGGTGACGGAATTGCGCCGCGAAGGCGTCAATTCCTTCCATTTCTACACATTGAATCGCGCCGACCTCGTTTACGCAATCTGCCGGACCTTGGATCTGGGGCTGGCCGCCGCGGCATGACTTACCGCGGGTCCGGCGGGACGACCGGATTTCCGAAGACCAGAAACGCCGCCCATTTCGCAGGCTCGGGATAGCGTTGCCGCGTGTCGAGGATGGCTTGCCGCAGCGCGGAGTTCGGCCCCAAATCGGCAAGCCTTCGGTAGAACCCGCTCATCAGGAACATGGTCGCTTCGTCATCCACGTTCCACAGGCTCATGATCGTATTGGCCGCGCCCATCACCTGGAAGGACCGCGCAATGCCCATGATTCCCGCATCCATCGCGCGCCCGAGCCCGCTCTGGCAGGCGCTGAGCACGACGATCGGCGTGCCTCGATAGGGCTGAGCCTGTATCTTTCGCGGTGTCAGCCGGCCGTCGCTCAAGGCCAGAAAGCTCTTTTCGATCGGATTTTCCGCATCGGCGATTCCATGCGCGGCGATGATGATGAGATCGGCGCCGGGAGCTGCCTTCCCGAACAGCTCCACCGTGGCCTCCTCGCCCATCGCCAGCCTGCCTCCGAAGAGCGCATGGGCCAGGCGGGCCTCGCGCTCCGCACCGGGCAATTCGGGAAACTCCCACTCCGCATCGTGGGTCACAGGATTTCCGAAGATGAGCGGTGCAGAGAAACCGGGAGCCCAGCCAAACCCGATGGACTTCAGATCGTCGAGTTTGGAGATGATATTGATGGTGAAGAGTTCGATCGCCGCGCGGCCGTCATCGAGCGGTTCGAGCATGGCAAGGGGAACGGTTGAAATCGGCCCGACCGGAACGATCGTCAGGCCAGCGGCATCCGCCAGCTCCGCCTTGATGTCAGGCGGGAACAAGGTTCGGGCCACGTCGTGGGACGCCTGTGCGAGCGATTGGCCCGGCGCGACCGGCGCTTCGGCGACGAGCACGCCCCGCTTCCTGGGACTTCGCGCCGAGCCCGATGTCCAGGCAAAGATCGTGTCGCGAAGCGCATCGATATTCTCGAGCAGTCCACGCCGGGCTCCAGGCAGACGCACGAAATTGTGGAACACGCTGTGGTCGATGTCGCCGGCCTCTTGCATCCGCCGAAGCCCGTTGAATGGCGTCGAAGGCCCGCGATTGAGCCACAGGAAGAGGCAGAAGTCGGTGTCATTCCACGCGTAGATGACAAGCGCCGAACGGGCGCGCGCCAGGACGTAGAGACGCGCGAGACGATCCAGCTCGGCGGCGACCTGGTCTTCCCTGTCGATACCGCGGGCCTGATACAATTCGCGCTCTGCAAGTTCGTGAAACTCGGCCGCCGCCGCGAGAGCGTATTTGGCGTCGGGGTCGCAGGTCCGCTCCGGGTAGGCGGCATGCGCATTCGAGATTGCGCACCAGAGCGCAATCGCAATCAGGGCCACCGCCATGAGATTCATGGTCCCCCCGCCACGACAATACCTAGGTCAATGCGTCCATGGTGTTGCGTTTGAACACCGGCGTGAGCTTGGGCCGGGCCCTGACCCGCTCGTAAAGCGCGCGAAGCGTCGGACGCTTTGCAAGGAACTCGCGCGAATCCCTGTTCCAGCCCGCGAGCATCACGGCATAGATGTCGAGCACGCTGAACTTGCCGCCCAGCAGATAGGGCTTGTCGCCAAGCTCGGCTTCGAGAATGTCCCATTGCCGGTTTCTCTGCTTCAGCGCCGAAGACTTGACCGCCTCGACGCCGTTTGGATCGTCGGTGTAGCGCTCGCAATAGATGGCGCGAAGATCGCTCATGTAGATCGTGGTCGCCATGTAGAGCAGCCATCTGAGATAGGCCGCGCGCAGCGGTGAATCCGCCGCCGGCGCCAGCTCTGCCTTGGGATAGAGGTCGCAAAGATAAATCGTGATCGCCGCCGTCTCCGTCATCACCTCGCCATTGGGCAGGATCAGTGTCGGAATCTGGCCAAGCGGATTGAGCTTCACGAGATAGTCGGGCGGGATGCGCCCCGGCAGGCGTTCGACGTCCTGGATTTCAAGCGGGACCCCCGCCTCGGCCATAATGGCCTCGACAATGAACGAACCGGAACCCGGGCGCGCATAAAGCTTGTACATCTGTTCCTCCCTGGGGCGGCGAAACTAGCCCAGTCCGCGCCTGCCCGCGAATCCCCTTGCGCGGCGCCTTCAGAAGTGGAATGCCAGATGGTGAGAATTCCTCTCCCTCGTGGACCAGCAATGCCCAGAAGACCCCCGGCTGACCAGGCCAAGAGCAAGGGCAAATCCGTTCGCTTCAGCTATTCGACGGCCGACCAGCCCTTGATCCAGCGCGCCGTTATCCAGGCAATCGAGAAGATCGGCGGTCAGCGCAAGCTCAAGAAGCTTTATGAAGAACACCAGGAGAGCGTGAAGGGCGGCGAGAATTTCTTCGATGCCGCGGTCAGGCTGTTGCGCGTCGATGTCCAGTTTGACGCGGCAGCGCTCGCCTGTACGCCGAAGGACGGGCCGGTCGTTTTCATATCCAATCATCCCTATGGCGTGCTCGACGGCATCATCCTGACCTGGCTTGCGCTGAAAGTCAGGCCCGACACCAAGGTTCTGGCGAATTCCGTGCTTTGCCAGGCGCCCGATGCCCGCGGGAACCTGCTGCCTGTCGATTTTTCCGAGACCCGCGAAGCCCGCGAGACCAATGTGAGATCGCGGCTCGCCGCGCAGTCCTGGTTGCGCGAAGGCCACGCCATCGGGATTTTCCCGGGCGGCGGCGTCTCCACCACCGAGCGGCCGCTGAAGGGACCGGCCGTCGATCTGCCCTGGGCGCCCTTCACCGCGAAGCTGATCCGGCCGCCGCGCGCCACCGTCGTGCCGGTTTACTTCGTCGGCCAGAACAGCCGCCTGTTCCAGCTCGCCAGCCACATGAGCCTTACCTTGCGCCTGTCGCTGGTCTTTCGAGAGACCGCCCGGCGGATCGGCACGGCACTGAAGGTTCGTATCGGCCGCCCGATCCCCTTTGACGAAATCGCGCATCTGGAGGATCGCACCGCGCTCGTGCAGGAACTGCGCAAACGCACCTTCGATCTCGCCCAGCGGGGCGACGTGGACGGGCCCGGGCGCGACCTTCATCTGAGAACCGCAAAAATCAAAGGTTCAAAAAAACCGGATCGGGATTAAGATATGCTGCGACAGCTTGCCCGATTCCCGTGCAAGCATCGACAATCAGGATCGCCCATGACCGCAACAGCCCGCGGCCCGCAGCTTTCTCGACTGTTCCTTTCCGGATTTGTGTGGTTCATCGCCCTGCTCGCTCCGGTCGGCACTGCGCAGGCGGCGTCATGCCCGGGCGAAAACCTCGTCAAGTCGGCCGCTGCGTCCTTTGCCGATGCCAAGCGCACCAACAGCGCGGCTGCCTTTTCGGCTGCCATCGGGCGCTATGCCGACGCCAATGCGCTGGCTCTCTATGCGCTCGGACCCTATCGCAAGAACCTTCCGGAGTCGCTTAAGGCCTCCTATCTCAACCAGACGCGCGCCTATATGGGCCGCTTCATGAAAAAGCATGCCCATCGCATCGTGCAGACGAATCTCAAGGTCGTCTCCTGCTCGGACGGGATCATCAAGACCAGCAATGGCGAGCGTGAGATCAGCTGGCGGGTGTCGGGCGGCAAGATCCGCGACGTCGGATCGGGCGGCATCTGGCTCGCCGTGCAGATGCGCAGCAAGTTCGTGCGCATCATCCGCAATAGCGGCGGCAATATCCAGGCGATCTTCGAGATGATCGATTAGACTGTTGGGCCTCATGGTTCGAGGGCGGCTGCGCCGCCACCTCACCATGGGGCCATCACAAGCCCCCTCGTCCTGAGGTGCATCGCGCAGCGATGCCTCGAAGGATAAGGGTCTCGTTTCGCGCTACCGCTGCGCGACGATGAACAGGCGCGGGAAGCGCAAGAGCGACTTCCCGTCGCCTGCCCTGGGATAGGCCGCGGCGACCTTGCTTTCATACAGCGCCAGAAACGCCGCCTTCTCCTTCGCATCCAGCGGATCGAGAAACGGCCTGAGCCCTGTCCCCTTCAGCCATTCCATGATCGCCGGCGCGCCATCGAGCGGATGGTAATAGGCGGTCTCCCAGATATCGACACGCTTAGCGACTGGCTTCAGGGCCTCGTAATAGGCCATGGCCGGCCGCAGGATGTCCCGCGCCTTGGCGGCATCGGCGAGCTCTGACGACCACGGTCCCTCGGCCGCCGTCTCGCGCATGAGACGATGCGAGGGCTCGTCCAGATTGTGCGGCATCTGAACGGCGAGCACGCCGCCCTCTTTCAGGTCCTCGACGAATTCGCGCAATACGCCGACATGGCCCGGCACCCACTGGAAGACGGCATTGGCGAAGACGAGATCGGCGCGCCGGTCGGTGCGCCAGATGGACAGGTCGCCTTCGATGAACTGCCGGCCGGGCAGCGCTGCCCGCGCCGCCGACAGCATGTCGGGCGAATTGTCGACGCCGATGATCTCGGCATCGGGATAGGCCTCGGCAAGTATTGCCGTTGAATTGCCGGGCCCGCAGCCGAGATCATAGATGAGGCGCGGATCGGCAAGCGGCACATGCGCGAGCAGATCGCGCGCGGCGCGCGTGCGCTCATCGGCGAACTTCAGGTACTGTTTGGCACTCCAGTCGGACATGCAATCAGGGGAATTGAATTCTGCTCAGGCTTCCACAAGACCCAGCCGTTCTTCGATCCTGGAAACCCGGAGATCAAGCCGATCGAACCGGTTGGAGAGACTGGCATACTGGCTTTCGAGCAGCCCCAATCGAGTCTTCACCTCTCGCATATCCTCTCGAAGGCCGTCCGTGGTGACACGGATGTGCCGCAAGTGCTCGAGGATGATGTTCTCAACGTCCGGCATGCTACGAACCCCAAGTAGCAGACACTAGCATCAATTCCAACAATTGACCAATCGAGCAGTGGGACTCCTACCGCGCAAACTGCTTGTACTTGATCCGCTTCGGCATCACCGAATCCTCGCCGAGGCGGCGTTTCTTGTCTTCCTCGTAATCCTGGAAATTGCCCTCGAACCATTCGACGTGGCTGTCGCCTTCGAAGGCGAGGATGTGGGTCGCGAGCCGGTCGAGGAACATGCGGTCATGGCTGATGATGACGGCGCAGCCGGCGAAATCTTCCAGCGCCTCTTCGAGCGCCGCCAGTGTTTCGGTGTCGAGATCGTTGGTCGGCTCGTCGAGGAGCAGAACATTGGCACCCGACTTCAGCATCTTGGCGAGATGGACGCGATTGCGCTGGCCGCCTGACAGGGTGCCGACCTTCTGCTGCTGATCGCCGCCCTTGAAGTTGAAGGCGGAGGTATAGGCGCGCGAGTTCAGCTCGCGCTTGCCGAGATAGAGCACGTCGTGGCCGCCGGAGATTTCTTGCCAGACGGTCTTGTCGGGATCGAGCGTATCACGGCTCTGATCGACATAGCCCAGATGCACGCTCTCGCCGATGCGGATCGTGCCTGAATCCGGCTTCTCCTGTCCGGTCAGCATGCGGAACAGCGTGGTCTTGCCGGCGCCGTTCGGCCCGATGATGCCGACAATGCCGCCCGGCGGCAGCTTGAAAGAGAGATCGTCGATCAGGAGCTTGTCGCCATAGGCCTTCGACAGGCCTTCGACATCGATGACGGTCGTGCCCAGGCGCTCGCCGGGCGGGATGATGATCTGCGCGCTGGTCGACTTGACCCGCTCCTCGTTGATCTTGAGCAGTTCGTCATAGGCCTTGATGCGCGCCTTCGACTTGGCCTGGCGCGCCTTGGGAGAAGCGGCAATCCACTGCTGCTCGCGCTCGAGAACTTTCTGGCGCGCCGCGTCCTCGCGCGCTTCCTGGGCATAGCGCTTGGCCTTCTGCCCGAGATAGGCGGAGTAGTTGCCCTCATAGGGAATGCCGCGGCCCCGATCCAGCTCAAGAATCCAGCCCGTGACATTGTCGAGGAAGTAGCGGTCATGGGTGACGATCAGGATCGAGCCCGGATAGTCGCGCAAGTGATGCTCGAGCCAGTTGACGCTCTCGGCATCGAGATGGTTGGTCGGTTCGTCGAGGAGCAGCAGATCGGGCCTCCGTAACAGGAGCTGGGTGAGCGCCACGCGACGGCGCTCGCCGCCGGAGAGATGATCGATCGAGGCATCGCCGGGCGGACAGCGCAAGGCATCCATCGCCTGCTCCACCTGGGATTCGAGATCCCACAAGTTCTGCGCGTCGATCTGGTCCTGCAGCGCGGCCGCCTTCTCGGCATTCTCGTCGCTGTAGTCGGCCATGAGCGCGTTGTACTCATCGAGGATCGCCTTCTTTGCGGCGACCCCTTCCATGACATTGCCCATGACGTCGAGCGCGGGGTCGAGCTCGGGCTCCTGCGGAAGGTAGCCGCAGGTCGCACCCTCGGCGAGCCAGGCCTCGCCGTTAAACTCCTTGTCGAGGCCCGCCATGATCCGCAGCAGCGTCGATTTGCCGGACCCGTTGGGGCCGAGAACGCCGATCTTCGCGTCCGGATAGAAAGAGAGGTGGATGTTCTCGAGAACCTTCTTGCCGCCCGCATAGGCCTTGGAGAGACCGTGCATGTGATAGATGAACTGCCGCGCCATCGCGTGTCCTTCGCGCCCTAAACCTGTATTTCGGGAATGTCGGCGCGGTTCTAGCGGCGGCGGCGGGTTACTGCAACCCCACCGGATCGACGATGCCGCCCGGGCAGCCGGAATCGGTCGGCCCGGAGCCCAGGATCAGGGCGCCGATATCCGCGCCCGGTTCGATCGTGCCGACAAGGCCGATCGTCACCTCGCTGATCAACCGGCGATCGCCATCGTCGACGCAGGCAACCCTGACCCGTAAACCTGCCCCTTCTCCGAAGGCCCGATCGAAGGCCTGGCGAATTTCGGCGGTCGACACCTTCCGCCCCTCCCGCGAGGCGATCAGCTGCTGCACCGGAGAGGCGTTGATGGCCGCGAGCACGAGCAAGGCATCCGAGAAATACTCATCCGCATCGGGCTCGGGATAGCAGGTGCCGTGCTTGATCCATTCGTGCCGATGGAGCTGGGACTGTGTGCCAGGCATCGCGACAGCCAGCCTTGCGCGGGTTGCATCTGAAATGGCGGGTTCCGGCAGGCTGGACCAATGGCCCGCCTCATCCAGGGAAACCGTCTGCGCATCGACACCGCAATAGGCGCGCCTGCGCGGTTGCGGCCACAGGCCATGCAAACTGAAGTTCGTGGCATCGAATCGATCGTCCGTCTGACTCTCGCATTCGGGCTTGGTTGGCCGGGTTTCACAGAACGCCGCCTGCCAGGAGAGCGCCAGGACGAAGCGGTGACCCGTTTGCGTCGACTGCGGCTCCTCCTGATCGACAGCCGGCTGATCGCCCGCGGCACTCGCCTGCGTGCCGCAATCGACGGACACCCATCTTTGCGCGGGCACCGCTCCCTCGATCTGGATGAGGTAATGGGTAGCGACGTCCTTGTTCTTGCCGATGAGAACGTAAGTGTTGCCTGCGGCGATCGTGACATTGCCCGGATTGGTTTGCTTGCTGATCGACTGATAGGCGGGGCAGTTCCTGGTTGCGGCAAAAGTTCCATCCAGGCGAATCTGGCCCAGCGAAGGTGAAACAAGGACAGCGAGTCCGAGCATGAGGCAGATCGGACGAGCGAGCATCAAGCCTCCCAGGCGCTTTGGCCGTATCAGTTTCTTATAGAGTTTTCAGCGACCGAACAGCGCCGGCCTGGCGACCCACGCGAACAGCACCATGCCAAGAAAGAAGGCAATCGATGCCAGCCCGAGAACGGGTTCGATCGCCGGATTGCCGGCAAGGAAAAGGTAGAGTGTGACGAGCAGGATGACGCCGGCGACAGCCGTCAAGGCAAAGTGAATTCTGGCAAGCAGGCTGCGCCCGATTTCCGGGAAGAGATGATAGAAGAACGCAAAGACCGCCGACATCAGCCAGCCGAGCACCATGATATGGGCATGGGTCGGCATCTGCGTGTGATCCTGGCTCATGGCCATATGCAGTCCCAGCATCATGCCGACGATGCCGTAAGCTAAGGCCAGAATGAAGAAGTTGCGCGCCGTCCCGCTCATCACACGCTCTCCCCGACTCGGATGGCGCATCTTGCTGAGGGCAACGACGATTGACAAGCGGGCTCGATGACAAAGCGGCGCGAGAAAGCTCAATTCATGAGCGCGAAAACCGCCGCGAAGAGGACGATGAATATCCCGCTAATGAAATAGACAGCGAAGCGAGTCTGCGTCGATAATCTGTTTTGCCGCCGGATACGCATCGAACAATTCATATTGACCTTTGGTCAGAAAGTCCAGCCTTGGCGGTTTCGAGCGGCCAAGCCATGATGATCTTCGGCAGCTATTGTGACGACTATTGAACGGGCACCACGCAAGTGCCTGCGCTGTCATTGCTGTTCGAGCGCTTCTTTCAGGATATTCTGGAGATCCTCGCGGCGGTACGGCTTCATGATGATGAAGCCTTCGCGAAATCTTGACTCCTCCTGATGGACCATGGCGCCCCTCGGATAGCCGGAGGTGTGCACGACTTTCAGATCTGGCCTTATCGAATAGGCGGCTTTGGCCAGTTCGAAGCCGTTCATGCCGCCCGGCATGACGACATCGCTGAACATCAGATCGATGTCGGGGTGCTCGCGCAATTTGCCGAGGGCATCGGCGCCATTCTCGGCTTCGATGACATCATAGCCGAAGTCGGTCAGGAAGCCGCAGGCGACCTGGCGCACCGCTTCCTGGTCTTCGACAACCAGAATCCTGGTGCGGCGCGGCGGCGGGTCGGCTTGCGGCACGCTTGCCGCCTGCGGCGGCTCCTCGGGCCTGTCGAGGGGCGCTTCTGCGGTCTCCTCGCCGGGGGCGAGCGTGCGCGGCAAGTACATCTTGATGGAGGTGCCGTGTCCGGTCTCGCTATAGACCTGAATGTGGCCGCCCGACTGCTTGATGAATCCATAGACCTGCGAAAGTCCGAGCCCGGAGCCGCGGCCGGCCGGCTTCGTGGTGAAGAAGGGCTGGAAGACCTTCTCGAGAAGTTCGGGCGCGATGCCCTTGCCGGTATCGGTGACGGCGACCATCACATAGTGTCCGGCGCTCACCTCCGGATTGGCCGACGCATAGTCCTGGTCGAGATAGACCGGATGGGTTTCGATCGTCAGCAACCCTTCAGCGCTCATCGCATCGCGGGCATTGATCGCAAGATTGAGAATGGCCGACTCGAGCTGCGACGGATCGATGACCGTTTTGGGCTGGCCGGGCATCAGCACGACCTTGAGCTGGATGGTTTCGCCGATCGTGCGCAGGACCAGCGGCGCCATGGCCCGCACCAGATCGTTGACATTCACCTCCTGCGGCTCAAGCGCCTGCCGGCGCGCAAAGGCGAGAAGCTGCCGGGTCAGGCCGGAACCCTTCTGCGCCGCTTCGATCGCCTCCAGCGCCCGCTTGTGGGCTTTGGGATGATCCTTCAGCGCCATGTCGATGAGCTGCAGATTGCCGATAATGACCGTCAGCAGATTGTTGAAGTCATGCGCAAGGCCGCCGGTGAGCTGCCCGATCGCCTCCATTCTCTGAGCCTGCCGAAGCTGCTGCTCGGCAAGCCTGCGGCCAGAGAGATCGATGACCTGCACCAGGAAATGGTCAATGTCGGCCTTGGCATTGCGCACGATCGAAACATTCGTCGCGCCGAAGGCAACCCCGCCAGCACGCGTGATGAAGCGGAGCTCTTCCTTGAGAATCGGTATTTCGCCGCCGAGCAGACGTGTCATGGAAGCGAGGAAGCGCTCGCGATCGTCTCCGCGCAGCAATTCATCGAATGGCCCGGTGGGGGCGGCGGCGTCAGTGATGCCCAGGAAGTCGCGCAATGCCTGGTTGGCCGCGATGACGTCGCCGGTCGGCGATAATAGCGCCATGCCGTGCGCCGCGGCGTCGAATGCGCTGCGAAAGCGCCGGTCGGGTTCGGCCGGCGGAGGCGAAGCGGGATTGCCGCGCCCCTCTTCCTCAAGGATGCAAACTGAGCGCTCGATCCGCCCCTTGGCGCCGCGATAGGCGGTCATTGAGAGCAATATCTCGAGCGAACTTCCATCCTTCTTCCTGAGCGTCAGCGCCTCTTCACGGCAGTGATCGGTCTGGAAATAATGCGGGTAGATTCTCTGGACGAGCTTTGCTCGCGATGTCGGTGTCAACAGGTCGTTGAAGTGGAGACCCATGACCTCGGCCTGCGAATACCCCATCGCCCGGCACCAGCGCTGATTGACGGCGCTGATCCGCCCGGTGGCATCGAGCGCCTGGATCATCACCGGCATGCCGAAAAGCAGCTGCTCGTAGAGACCGCCCCGCTGGTCCGGGAAGAACGACGTCGTGCGCTCTATGATCACTTCGTCGCGCGAAATGCGCCAGGCGGCCGGGGCAGGCCCCGCCTCCTCCCAGCCCGACAGTTTCTGCTCGCGATCGCCCATGCGCACCGGCTCGGCCATCGTAAAGCTCCTCAGCCCGCAGCAAATGAATATGACCGGAAGGTTAAGACCGGCCTAAACCGGGCGGCAGCTTGTCAGCCGGCCGATTGATTGCAATTGTCGAGAACAACGAGATGCGCTCCCGGCGCGGGCGCAACGGGAGTCGCCTCATGAGCTTCTGGTGTTCGATCGGGTTTCTTGTCGGCCTGTTGCCGGGCTGCGAGCCACCGCAACTGACGCCCCTTGCCGGCTATATCGAGGGCGAATACACCAATCTGGCCCCGGTAGACGTCGCGCGCGTCGCCTCGATCCTCACCCGCCGCGGTGACCGGGTCGTTGCCGGGACCCTGCTCGCCCAGCTCGAGTACGAGGATGCGGTGCTCGCCGTCCGCCAGGCCGAAGCGAGTCTTGCAGGGCTTGAGGCGCGCCTTGCTGACTTGAAGATCGGCCGCCGGGCGGAAGAAATCGCCGTCATCGAAGCGACTCTTGCATCGGCAAAGGCGGAAGCCAGGCAGGCCGAGCTCGCGCTGCGCCGGCGCGAGGAACTGTTCAAGAAAGGCGTGAGCTCCAAGGCCGAACTCGATCAGGCGCAGGCCGCCTATGACGTCGCAGCGGCGCGCATCTCCGAAGTTGAGGCCAATCTCGATGTCGCCAGGCTCCCGGCGCGTCCCGAAGAGATCAAAGCCATGCAGCAGCAGGTGGCGGAAGCGGCCTCCGCTCTCAATATCGCCCGATGGAAGCTCGACGAACGCCGCATCATCGCGCGCTCGAGCGGACGCGTCTTCGATGTGCTGAAGCGCCAGGGAGAGACGGCGAGCCCCTCCGCACCCGTCATCTCGTTTCTTCCCGATGGCGCCACGAAGCTGCGCTTCTATGCGCCGGAAGCCGTTCGCCATGAGCTCGGCCCGGGCGCGCGTGTGCTCCTGACTTGCGACGGGTGCCCCGACGGATTGAGCGCGACCGTGACCTATATCGCCGACGAGCCGGAATTCACCCCGCCGGTGATCTACTCGGTGGATAGCCGCCAGAAGCTCGTCTATCTCGTCGAGGCGCGACCCGAGGCCGATCAGCTCGCCCTGCAACCGGGCCAGATCGTCGATGTGCGCCTGGCGGACGAGCAGAAGCCTTGAGCGCCATCGACGTCCACGGCCTGACCAAGCGCTTCGGCACGCGAACCGTCGTCGACCATGTGACGCTTGCCGTCGAAACGGGCCAGATCATCGGATTTCTCGGGCCCAATGGATCGGGGAAGACGACGTTCATCCGAATGCTGTGCGGCCTTCTGACGCCCGATGAAGGTTCGGGAACCGTGCTGGGACTGGATGTCATTTCGCAGAGCCGACTGATCAAGCGCGAAGTCGGCTACATGACCCAGCGCTTCTCCTTCTATGAGGACCTGAGCATCGCGGAGAATCTCGACTTCGTCGCACGGCTCTATCGGCTGAAGCCGCGCGGGCAATATGTCGACGAGACGCTGGAGGGGCTGGGGCTCGCAAGCCGTCGCCATCAATTGGCGGGCACGCTGTCGGGCGGATGGAAGCAGCGCCTCGCGCTTGCCGCCTGCATCATGCACAAGCCCAGACTCCTGCTTCTCGACGAGCCGACCGCCGGCGTCGATCCCAAGGCCCGGCGCGAATTCTGGGACGAGATCCATCATCTGTCGGCGAAAGGTCTCACCGTCCTCGTCTCCACGCACTATATGGACGAGGCCGAGCGCTGCCATCGCATCGCCTACATCTCCTATGGCAGGCTCATCGCCAGCGGCACCGTCGAAGGCGTCATCCTGGATGCCGGACTTACGACCTTCGTGATCCGCGGACCCGATCTGGCGGCGCTTGCGGACGAACTCGACGGCGCGCCCGGCGTCGAACAGGTGGCGCCGTTCGGAGCCACCCTGCACGTCGTGGGCCGCGATGCGGAACTCCTCGCCAGGACGCTTGAGGCCTATGCGGCAAGAACCGATGTCTCGGTCGAGCGCGGGGCGACCAATCTCGAGGATGTCTTCATCCAGCTCATGACCGGCACGCAGGACAATATGCAATGACCGGCTGGAGCTTCTCGGTTTCACGCATCTGGGCGATCCTCGCCAAGGAACTGATCCAGATGCGCCGCGACCGCCTGACCTTCGCGATGATGCTGGGCGTTCCGCTGATCCAGCTCCTGCTCTTCGGTTATGCGATCAATACCGATCCGAAAGGCCTGCCTTCGGCGCTTGTCGCGCTCGATCGCGGGCCCTTCACCAATGCCGTCGTCTCGGCATTGACCAATACCGACTATTATCGCTTCGTCGATATCGCGCAGAGCGCCGAGCGCGCCGACCGGCTGCTCGAAAGCGGCGACGTCGCTTTTGTCGTCACCATTCCCGGCGACTTCGAGGCGCGGGTGGCGCGCGGCGAGCATCCGGTGATCCTGGTCGAAGCGGATGCAACCGATCCCGCCGCGGCATCAAACGCCATCGGCTCGCTGGGCGAAATCGCCCGTATCGCGCTTGTGCGGGAAATGGGCGCAATGGCCGAGAAGACTGCAACCGATTTCAGCAATCTCGAGATCGTCGTTCACCGCCGCTACAATCCCGAGGGCATCACCCAATACAACATCGTTCCGGGCCTGCTCGGCGTGATCCTGCAGATGACCATGGTGATGATGACGGCGATGGCGCTGACCCGCGAGATCGAGCGCGGCACCATGGAAAACCTTCTTGCCATGCCGGTGACGCCTTTGGAGATCATGGTGGGCAAGGTCCTGCCCTTCATCGGCGTGGGTGCGATCCAGGTCGTCGTGGTCCTCACTTTCTCGAAACTGCTGTTCTCGGTTCCCTTCGAAGGATCATTGTCGCTGCTGCTCGGCGCCATCATGATCTTCATCACCGCCCTCGTCCTTCTCGGCTATACCTTTTCCACGCTGGCCCGCAGCCAGATGCAGGCGATGCAGCTGACCTTCTTCTTCTTCCTGCCGTCGATCCTGCTGTCGGGCTTCATGTTTCCCTATCGCGGCATGCCGGAATGGGCGCAGACCTTCGGCGAGTTCCTGCCATTGACCCATTTCCTCAGGATCATCCGCGCCATCATGCTCAAGGGCGCGACCTTGCCGGCCGTTGCGCCGGAGATGTTTTCGCTTGGATTGTTCGTCGTGGCCTTCGGCCTGCTCGCCCTGCTCCGCTTCCGCCGCACGCTCGATTGATCCGGCGCGACCGGCCTCGTTTGATGCCGATGGTTTCCGCTTGCCATTGCAGGGGGGTCAAGGGCGGGGGTCGCTCTGAACTCTCAAATCGCCCCCATCCGGAATTGGCTCTCGCAAATTCCAGCCTCCGCGCAAGGGCGGGATGAGAGCAAGACTTGCCACCCCCCGCCTGGCTCGCGAAGCAAGACATCCTCCGTACACGAACCGTTGCGGCTACGAAGGGTTGCAGCCCCTTTCCCTTCCCCTCGCGGGAGACGGCGGGCGGCCCGCAACGGCAGCCGGATGAGAGGTGGTAATAAGTCCGTACACAGACCGTCATGCCAGCGAAAGCTCGCATCCCCTGAGGAGGTGCCATTGCTGAAACGATTCAGGGGACCCCGGCTTTGCGCCGGGGTGACGGAGAACAAGCAGGCGCGCGGTGTTATTCGTAACCCCTTCTCCCCTCGTGGGAGAAGGCGGACGCCGCGAAGCGGCGGCCGGATGAGGGGGCGGCGCAACGCGAGAAGCGTTTGACACATGGCGACACCCCCTCACCCGCCTCGGGCCTGACGGCCCTCGTCGCCCTCTCCCACGAGGGGAGAGGGGAATGTTGCCGGCTGCGCCGTCGCGCCTCACCC
>JAEUMG010000162.1 GCA_016793355.1 Hyphomicrobiales bacterium | reverse complement strand
ATGCCCTCGCCCTAGAGCGGGCAGCACGTCCGCAGGACGGAAAATTCCGGATCAAGGTGCCGCGCCTCCCGCGCATCGCCAATTTCGACGACCTCGATCCGTTGCGGCTCGAACCGGGCGTTTCGGTCGAAATAGTCCCACCCGGTCAGCCGATTGCCGATGCCGATCTCATCATCATGCCAGGCTCCAAAGCGACGATCGCCGATCTAGTCGCGCTACGCCGCGAAGGCTGGGACATCGACATTCTTGCCCATGCCCGCCGGGGCGGCACAGTCCTCGGGCTGTGCGGCGGCTATCAGATGCTGGGGCGCACGATCCGCGATCCGCTCGGACTCGAAGGCCCAGCCGGCGAGGTTCGGGGGCTCGGGCTGTTGGATGTCGAAACCGAACTCACGCCCGAGAAGACCCTGACGCGCGTAACCGCCAAACACGCTGCAACCGGCGAAGATATCGTCGCCTATGAAATCCATCTCGGCCGCACGATCGGCCCCGACTGCGCGCGACCCTTTGCCTTGATCGATGGTACGCCGGACGGGGCTATTTCTGCGAACGGCAGCGTCATGGGCACCTATCTTCACGGCTGCTTCGCGAGCGATGGCTTCCGCGCCGCCTTTCTGAAGCAACTTGGCGCGCCATCGAGCGATCTCGCCTTCGCCACTCTCATTGACCAAACACTCGACGATCTCGCACGCCATCTTGAAAATCATGTCGATCTCAAGCGCCTGCTTGGACTGGCAGAGCCGGTTGTGCCGTGATCTGGCCGGCCCCCGCCTTCGGCGCGACCGCGATTGCCCTCATCATCGAGCGTGCCACCGGCTATCCTGACAAGGTCTACAGGCGGATCGGCCATCCGATCGAATGGATCGGCTGGTGGATCGGCTGGCTTGAAGGCAAGTTGAACGATCCCGGCGCGCCACTCTTGCAGGCGCGCCTGCGCGGCATTCTGGCCCTGGCGCTCATACTCGCACCCGTACTCGCCATCACCTATCCGCTCGGGCTTGCGCTGCGCGACATCACCGGCGGCTGGATCGTCGAAGCGGTGATCGGTACCGCGTTTCTTGCCCAGAAATCCCTGCGCGACCACGTCGAGGCTGTCGCCGTCGCACTCGATCATTCGTTGGCACGCGGACGCCTGGCCGTTTCGCGGATCGTCGGGCGCGATCCCGGTATGCTGGACGAATCCGGCGTCTCGCGCGCGGCCCTGGAGAGCCTGGCCGAGAATGCCTCCGACGGCATCGTGGCTCCTGCCTTCTGGTTTGCGCTTGGCGGCCTTCCAGCTCTCGCACTTTACAAGGCGATCAATACCGCGGACTCGATGATCGGCCATCGCTCCGAGCGCTATCTGCATTTCGGCTGGGCCTCGGCGCGGCTTGACGACGTCGTCAACCTGCCCGCTTCGCGATTCTGCGGTGCCCTCTTCGCCGCGGCCGCCTGGACCTCGAATGGCGAAGCCGCGCGCAACGCGTTCGATGCGATGCGGCGCGACGCCGGCCGGCATCTCTCGCCCAATGCCGGCTGGCCGGAATCGGCGCTTGCCGGCGCTCTCGATATCCGCCTGGGCGGCTCGCGCGCCTATGCCGGCCGAAACGTCGATCTGCCGGAAATGGGACGCGGCCGCGCCGAGCTTGACCGCAACGACATCAGGCGTGGCCTGAAGCTCTATGATCGTGCGATAACCCTGCTTGCCGGTATTGCGATCATTCTGGCGCTGATCGCTTCATCGTAAGTGGAAGGCCCGCGACGACCAGCACGACTTCATCAGCCGTCGCCGCAATTGACTGATTTGCGCGGCCGGCCAAATCGCGAAACCGCCGAGCGAGCACGTTCTCAGGAACAATCCCGAAGCCGACCTCGTTCGAAACCATGATGATCTTTCCCTCAGCTTGAGAAAGCGCCGCACAGAAATCGGCAACCGCCGGCTCCACCGCGCGATCGTGAAAGATCAGGTTGTTGATCCATACCGTCACGCAATCGATAAGGATGACGCGGTTCGGTGCATCAAGCTCACGCAACGCCGCAGAAAGGTCGAGCGGCGCCTCGACCGTAAGCCAGCCTTTCCCTCGCCGATCCTGGTGATGGCGGATCCGCTCGCCCATTTCCGCATCGGTGACTTCCGCCGTGGCGATATAGATCTTGTCGCCGGCATGAGCCGCTGCGCGGCTCTCCGCATAGGCGCTCTTGCCCGACCGCGCCCCGCCTAGAACCAGCAGTGACTTCGTCATGGTTTGGCCGGCGGAATCCGCGCGATGAAATGCCCGCGCATCGCTTGCGGCCAGGCCCGGAATGGAACTTCTCCGGTCTCCGTCGCGCCGTGCAGATCGAACCAGGCCAGGATCGCTTCCGCCTGGGCGCGCTGCGGCACATGCGAGCCGGTCACATAGGTGAACCGTTCCGTGTCGCGCAGGATCACACTGCATGGCCGCGTACAGTTCCACAGGCACGCCTGGCGTTCGACGGCAACATCCTGGCGTCCGCGCTCGGCCAGCACCGCCTCCATGTGCCGTGCAAGCGTCTCCCCGCCCGTTAACCCTTCGGGGCCCTCGCGCTCCTCGATTGAAAATCGGCAGGTCGTGCAGAAAACCAGTGATCGCATCGGGCTTGGTAACCGGCAGTGAGCGTTGCTATTCTCATGAAAGCTACCTGCCCGCCTGTCAACGTCACCGGACCGTCCCATGCCCGCTCCACGCATTGCCTTCATCGCCTCGGACGCGCCCGCCGCAAAGCGTGCCCTGGCCAGGCTTTCCAAGCGCTACGGCAATGTCGAAGTCGAGCGGGCTAGCGTCGTCGTTGCCCTGGGAGGCGACGGGCTCATGCTCCAGGCTCTGCACCGCTTCGTTTCCACGGGACTGGCGATTTACGGGATGAATCGCGGCTCCGTCGGCTTTCTGATGAATGACTATGAGGAATCGGGCCTCCTCGATCGTCTTGCCGCCGCCGACGAGACGATCATCCACCCCTTAAGGATGATCGCCATCGACGCCCAGGGCAAGCGCTACCGCAATCTCGCGTTCAACGAAGTGTCCCTCCTGCGCCAGCGCCACCAGGCGGCAAAACTGCGCATCTCGATCGACGGCAGGGTCCGCCTCGAAGAGCTCATTTGCGATGGCATCATTCTATCGACGCCGGCCGGATCGACCGCCTATAACTTCTCCGCTCACGGACCGATCCTGCCGATCGATGCACGGGCACTGGCCCTCACGCCGATCAGCGCCTTCCGGCCACGCCGCTGGCGCGGTGCCATCCTGCCCCAGCGCTGCAAGGTCGAGATCGAGATCCTCGAACCCGACAAGCGTCCCGTTGCCGCGGTGGCCGATCACATCGAGGTCCGCCAGGTCGCCAGGGTAAGCATCGCCGAGGACCGCAAATCTTCCGCGCGCATCCTCTTCGACAGGGGCCGAAATCTCGCTGAGCGCGTCCTCATCGAGCAGTTCCAGATTTAGCGAAGCGTTAAGCCGCCGCTGCTAGCGTTGATTTTCCGGCGATTGTTTGCAGTCCCGGTCTGGAGTTGAGCGCCGGGTTCGCAAGAACCCGGCTCTTTTCATGCCTTAGGCAGCCTTCGCGAAATCGGCCTTCACGCGACGCGCTATCAGACGCACCGGTTCTTCGGCAAAGCGCCCGACATGATCGAGCTGGCGGACCCTTTCACGATCGGACATTGCGTGGAATTCGATCATCATGGTCGTGATCAGCTGCCGGCCAAATTCTTCGCCATCCATCTCCAAGTCTTCGTCGGCCGCCTGGCGCTCAACCGTCATCGCCGCACGCAGAATCGGATGGCAGGCCTCCGGCAGCCCGGCGCGCCTGAGAATGGCGCGCGCGCGCATGGCGCTGCGCCCATACATCATGCTTTGCGCGCGAGAAATGCTGATCGCCGCGAGATGTGCAAGGCCCGCTTCGACCACGCACATGTGCCCCAGACATGCGGCGCGCAAGAGCAAGGCCGGGGTAAGCATTTCCTTGTCCGCCAGGGTGGCGACCGCATGTGCAAGATCATCGGGATCGGTCTCGGCGAGAAGGTTGATGATCGTTTCTTCGGCGGCGGTCGCAACCAGTTCGTCGACTGCCACCGGCGGCAGCCAGCCGCGCTCGGTAACCAGCCGCTGGATATGGCGCGACGCCTGCCGCGCCTGCAGGATGCGGATGTCAACGGGAAGGTCGCGGTGCCGCAGCAGACGTTCGAGGATTGCCGGCTCATTGCCGTGTTCCTCGTAGATAATGTGGAAATGCTCCGCATTGAGGGGTGCAAGCCGATTATCCAGTACCGCGCAGGCCGCTTCTGCTTCACCCTTTGCCAGTATCTCGTCGACGGCATTTGCAGTGATGTCGGGACGGCGCGCGATCTCCAGCTGGCGCGCCAGGTCGCCGACGCGCGCGATCGCCGCCATGCGCCAGCCATCGAGTGCCGGCGTCACCGCCAGAAACGGCAGCGCGATCTCGTCTTCGCTTGCAACGATGGTAAAGACCACATCGGCATCCAGCTCCTCGGCATCGGCAAGCGATCGCGCCAGGCATTCGCGCACTTCCGCGTAATCATCCATGGCAAGCTTGAGGAGATGCGGCACCACCGCGCGGCGGTCAGCCTCTGCGGTTTCGGGGTCGCAAGTCAGGCGCCCAAGCTCTTCGGCAAGCTGGCAGCGGTCGCCGATCGTGCCGGCGAGGATGACGGCATCGAAAACCGTTACATCAAGGCTACTTTCCGCGCTATTCTTGGCTTTGCCCAGCATACCGGCACCTGTAACTGACGCCAGTAGCCTGCCTTGCAACATTTAAGATTTGGTTCACCATAAGACGGTAAACCCGCCAGCGCATCATTCCTTGGCGATGGCCTGTGCCGCGACCGGCGTCGACATCGGCCCGACCCGCAAGCCTTCGCCCGACTGCATTTTGATGTTCTCCGGCCTTCTTACCCGCCGGATCATCGCCATGCCCGCGATCGCCGCGTAGATGACGATCAGGTAATAGAGAAACCCGTTATAGCCCAGCGTTTGCATGAACTGGCCGGCGATAAGCGGCCCCAGCATGGCACCCAGGCCGTAGAGCAGGATCAGCTTGCCGCTGCCGCCCAGCATTTGGTCCTTGTGCAGATGATCATTGGCATGGGCCATGACCAGCGAATAGATCGGCAATGCGATACAACCGAACAACGCGAAGAACGCGATCATCAGAAATGGCGATATCCCGCCGAGCAACGCCGCCGCGAGCGCGATCACCACGGCAGCGATACTGAAAGCCATGATGACGGTGCGCCGGTCGTAGCGATCCGAAAGCGCGCCGGCCGGAAATTGCGTCAGGATCACCCCGATCGGCGGCAAGGCCATCATCAGCGAAACATAGGTTAGCGCCATGCCCTGCATGATTCCGAACACGGCACCCATGCTGAAGAAGGCGCTCTGCGCCAGCCCGTTCGCAAAGGTCGCAACCACCGCGAGCGGCGAAGCGCGGTAGATTTCGCCCAAGCTGACCTTCTTCGTTCCGGCGAGGCTCGGCGTCTCCGTCGGAACCAGCGACAGCGGGACCAGTGATAATGACAGCAGCGCCGACACTATGATGAAGCGGGCAAAGCCGGAACCGTCATAGACGTTGAGCAGCAACTGCCCGCCGCCCATCGCGCCGTAGCTGACCACCATATAGACCGACAGCATCTTGCCGCGGTTCTGGTTGCTCGACGCCGAATTCATCCAGCTCTCGCAGACGATATAGAGACCCGAGGTGCAGAATCCCGCGACGAAGCGCAAGATCAGCCACCAGGTGGAGTCGACCCATATCGGATAGAGCATCACCGCCGTCGATACGACCGAGGCGAAGCCGGCAAAGACCCGGATGTGGCCAACCGTCTGAACGATGCGCGGCGTCAGCCAGGCCGAAAGCAACAGTCCCGCGAAATAGGCCGACATGATGAGGCCGGTCATCTGCGTGGAGAAATTTTCCGCGCTCGCCCGCACGCCGACCAGCGAGCCATGCAGGCCATGGCCGAGCGACAGGAAAGCGACGGCGACCATCAGGATGACGATTTGACGGACAGAGGCAATCATGAAGACAGTTCCGGAAAAACCGCCTGTGTCCGGTGCGATTGTGTCGGTTCTATAACAGCCCGACCTGCTTGAGCTTGAATTCAAGCAGATCGCGGTCGAGCGGCTTCATCAGGCACTCCGCGGCGCCTTCGAGGATCACTCGGCCGATCGTCTCCGTATCCGGCTGTTCGGTGTAGAGCAGCACCACCGGCGGCTTGCCGCGCGCGTTCTTGCGGATGCGCTTTACGAAATCCCCCGACGACATGCCTCCGATCCGGTCGGTCATGACCACGACATCAGGCTTGTGGGTCTGGCAGTGCTTCAGCGCGCTCGCCGCGTCGGCCGATTCCGAAAGCTGAAAGCCGTATCCGCCGAAAAGGCGCGACAATTCCCGCATTTCCGCGCGGTCCTCGTCCACCAGAAGGCATTGTGTCATCTCGACTAACCCTTCCAAACGCATCTGCGCCCTACCCAGCAGCCCGTTCCTTGGCGACTCCTGCGCCCGTGTGGTTAATGCGTGGTTAACAGGTTTTCCACAGTGCTCCGGCGCTAACTTATTCAAAATAATTCAAAGAGTTAGAGTCTCGATTTCGAGGGTTTTCCACAATTGTGGAAATCCAGTCGTTCCCATTTCGTGCGCGAGTCCGGCGCGACTCGGTTGACTCGCGACCACGCGCGGCCGTCCGCATGACGTTAGGGCAGACGTGGCGCCTCTCCTTCACATGCTCTAACCTCGGTATGCGATTAGGGAGGGATGCGGCATGGCGGGTCTGTGGTTCGAGGAACTGGAGGTCGGGCGTACCTATCGCCATCCGATCACCCGCACGGTAACCGAATCCGACAACATCTTATTCTCCTGCCTCACCATGAATCCGCAGCCGCTCCATATCGACCGGCATTTCTCCGAAAAGACCGAGTGGGGTCAGCCGCTCATGAACTCACTCTTCACCCTAGGCCTGATGATCGGCATCTCGGTCAACGACCTGACCGTCGGCACGATCGTCGCCAATCTCGGCATGACCGAAGTGAAGTTCCCGGCCCCGCTCTTCCAGGGCGACACGATCCATGTCGAGACGCTCGTTGTCGGCAAGCGCGAGAGCAAATCGCGCCCCAATGCCGGCATCGTCGAATTCGAGCACAAGGCCTACAAGCAGGACGGGACGCTCGTGGCGCAGTGCCGCCGCCAGGTCTTCATGCGCAAGAAGCCCGCCTGATCCATGCGCTCGCTGCTCTTCGTTCCGGCCGACAGCGAGAAGAAGATTCCGAAGGCGCTGGGGAGCGCCGCCGATATCGTCATCCTCGATCTCGAGGACTCCGTCGCCGCCGCCAACAAGCCCGCCGCCCGCGCGCTTGCCGCGGAAGTGCTCCGCTCCAATCGCGACAGGCGCGTCTATGTGCGCGTCAATGCGCTCGACACCGGCCTTACCCTGGCTGATCTCGAGGCCGCGCTGCCAGCCCGGCCGCATGGGCTCGTTCTTCCGAAATCAACCTCCGCCGAGGACGTGACCCGGCTTCACGCCCTGATCATGATGATCGCGCCGGGCGATGAAGCGACACCGGTCATTGCCATTGCAACCGAGACCGCCGCGTCGATCTTCCACATGGGGAGCTATGTGAATGCTCATCCCCGCCTCGAGGGCTTGAACTGGGGCATGGAGGATCTGGCTGCCGCTTTGGGCGCGCAGTCCAACCGCGACGAATCCGGCGAGCCAACCGGGCCCTACCGCCTCGCCCGCACCCTCACCCTTTTCGCCGCGCGCGCGGCGGGCGTCGCGCCGATCGATGCCGTCTATTCCAATTTCCGTGATACCGCCGGTCTTCTCAAGCAATGCCGCGAGGCGGCGCGCGACGGCTTCACCGCCAAGATGTGCATCCACCCGGATCAGGTCGGCCCGATCAACGAGGCTTTCACGCCCTCGCCCGCCGCAATAGCCCGCGCCCGCCGGATCGTCGAAGCCTTCGCGGCGGCCGGCAACCCAGGCGTGCTGGCTGTCGATGGCGAAATGCTCGATGCTCCTCACCTCAAAGCCGCGCAGGCATTGCTGCGCAATCTTTTATAACCGGAGATCGCGATGACCTGGCTTGATACGTCCTACATGGCCCGTAAGGGCGTTTCCAAGAACAAGACCGGCGCGACGCATGAGCTGACGGAAGCCAGGCAGGGCAAGTATAATTACGTCTACGGCCCCTATGCGAAACCGGTCCTGCGCATCAGGCCCGGCGACCGCGTGATCGCCGAAACGCAGGATGCTTTCGAAGGCGCGATCAAGACGGAGAAGGACCTGCCCTCGGCCAAGCTCACCATGCCCTTCGTCAATCCGCAATGCGGGCCGATCGAGGTCGAGGGCGCGGAGAAAGGCGATGTGCTTTGCGTTCATATTGAATCGATCGAGCCGCGCGGGCCTCAGCCGGTCGGCACGTCCGCCCTCATCCCGGAATTCGGCGGCCTCGTCTCGAACAGCGCCACCGCGATGCTGAACCAGCCCTTGCCCGAACGCGTAATGAAGTATGAAGTCACCCGCGCCGGCATCAAGTTCAACAAGAGCATCACGCTCCCCTACGAGCCTTTCATCGGCACGCTCGGCGTCAGCCCGCAGATCGAGGCGGTATCCTCGCTCCAGCCCGATTACTGGGGCGGCAACATGGACTTGCCCGATGTCTGCCCCGGCGCGGTTGTCTATTTCCCGGTCAATCACAAGGATGCCTTCCTCTTCCTCGGCGATTGCCACGGCACGCAAGGCGACGGCGAGTTGTGCGGCGTCGCGGTCGAGATGCCGTCGACCACCACCATTCGCGTCGACCTCATCAAGAACTGGTCGATCGCCTGGCCGCGGCTCGAGAATGACCGCTTCATCATGACCATCGGCTCGGCGCGCCCGATGGAGGATGCCGCGCGCATCGCCTATCGCGAACTCTGCCGCTGGCTCGCGAGCGACTACGGCTTCGACGAACTGGAGGCATACTTCCTGCTGACCCAGGCCGGGCGCCTGCGCGTCGGCAACATGGTCGATCCCAAATACACGCTCGGCGCCTCCATTCTCAAAACCTATCTCGGCTGATCGCACAGGAGCTTCGCAACATGGATCTCGGACTGAAAGGTTTGAACGTCGCCATCACCGGCGGGTCGAAAGGCATCGGCCGCCACGCAGCCGAAATCTTCGCCGAAGAAGGCGCCAATGTTTCGATCTGCGCCCGCAAGGCAGCGGACGTGAACGATGCCGTAGCGGCCCTGAAGAAGAAGGGCGTAAAGGCGATCGGCTCCGCCATCGACGTCGCGGACAAATCGGCGCTGGAAGGCTGGATCGCCGACACCGCCAAAGAGCTCGGCGGTGTCGATATTCTCATTGCCAATGTCTCGGCGCTCGCGGTCGAGGACAATGAGGAGGCCTGGCGCAAGCAGTTCGATGTCGACATGATGCATACCGTGCGTGCGGTCAACGCGGCGATCCCTTATCTCGAGAAGTCGCGCGCGCCGTCGATCGTTGTCATCTCGAGCGTGTCTGGCCGCGAGATCGATTTCACCGGCCCCGCCTATGGCGCGATCAAGGCCGCGCTGATCCACTACGCGCAAAGGCTCGCCTTCCAATATGCGCCAAAGATGATCCGCGTGAACAGCGTGTCGCCCGGCAATACCTATTTCGAAGGCGGCGTGTGGCACTGGATCCAGGGTAACCTGCCTGATCTCTACAAGAAGGCGCTCGATCTCAATCCGACGGGACGCATGGCGACACCGCAGGAAGTCGCGCGCGGCATCGTGTTCCTCGCCAGCCCTGCTTCGGGCTTCACCACCGGGACCAATCTTGTCATCGACGGCGCACTCACCCGCGGCGTGCAGTTCTGATGCGAGCG
>JAEUMG010000150.1 GCA_016793355.1 Hyphomicrobiales bacterium | reverse complement strand
ATCCCAAAAGGCCGCCCGCGGCAACGATCACCCAGCGATAGTGGACATTGAGCATGATGCAGCTTCTTTAGCCCAGGATGCGGCGCGCCTTGTAGCGCGCCGCCAATCTTGATGTCAGCCCTTGGCAGGAATGCGCTGGTCATATTCGGCATGGAGCCGCTTCCAGCCCTCCCAGAAGGGTGCCGGACGCTTGTCTTCGGCGCGTGCCACGAGCACGTCGAGATGCATGTGCCAGCCGGCCGCCACCTTGAGCAGCATGGAGCGATCGGGCAGGCGGCGATGGATGACGGTGAGGAGCACCCGCTTTCCGGCCGGTGCCAGTTCGAAGGTGACATCGCCGCTTCCCTGCCAGGTGAAGGAAAGTTTGCGCGGCGGATCGACCTCGGTGATCCTGCTTTTCATCCGGTGCTCTTCGCTGAAGCCCGGCGGCCGCTCGGTCGGCTCGTCATTGAGTTCGCCATTGCGCCAGACGAATTCGAAGGGCGCGCCGACCTTCAATTCCATGTCGCCTGCCGCCAGCCATTTGCGGCGCAGATTGCCGTCGGTGAGATAGGCCCAGACGCGCTCGATGGGGCCGGGCAGCAGGCGCTGGATGGTGAGCGTCGCCGGTTCGGTCAGGACGCCATAGGTTTCAATGGTTGCAAGGTCGGTCATCGATCGTCTCCTTCAGGTTTGGGGGGAGGGTTGGATTTGGCTGCATCCTCGTCGCGGAGCAGGTCTTCGAGGCGATCCAGGCGCAAGGTCCAGAAGGCTTCATAGAAGCTCAGCCATTCATGCGCGTTGGCGAGCGGGCCGGGCTCGAGATGGCAGACATGCGTGCGGCCCCTCACTTCGCGCCGGATGAGGCCGGCGGATTCGAGCGCCTTTATGTGCTTTGAGGCTGCTGCCAGCGACATCTCGTAAGGTTCGGCCAATTGGCTGACCGTGCGCTCGCCACCCGACAGATCGCGCAGCATCTGGCGGCGGGTCGGATCGCCAAGGGCGTGGAAAATGGCGTCAAGCCGCTCTGTCTCTAATTCAACCATGTGGTTGAATATAGATCGGCGAATCGTATTAGTCAACCATCTGGTTAAATAATTTTCGAGCTAGATGAGCAGCGAGGCGAAGATCAGCATGACCGCGCCTGCCTTGGCGATCGAAGGGATCAAGCCGGATTCGGTCACCCGGTCGGCGCTGCGCCAGACGCCGACGGTTGCAAAGCCCATATAGGGCAGGGGCAACAAGTGAACTATGAGCGCGAGCGCGGCATTGCCGGTCAGGATGTAGAAAATCAGTCCCAGAGCGGTACAGACAAGGTTGATGACGATGCCGTAAACAACGGTGTAGGTCCAAAACGCCCTGCCCAAGGGAAGGTCCCCGGCCCACAGCCTTTTCCAGTCCGCGATCGCGGCCGGACTTGCGGGCCTGGGCTGCATGCGTTGTCTGTGCCACCGGTGAAGATCGACGGACTCATGCTTAGCCGAGCTCGGGCAGGCATGCATCTGCAATTTGGAGCTGCGGAGAATGCCGGCCGGAACCCGGCTCGCGGAGCCGGACGAGCTCATAGACCTCGACTTCCGCGGCGCGGCCTTTCACGCTGCTCTCCCCAAGGGCGCGGAACTCGACCGATGGCCCGGCCGCATCACGCGTCGCCTGGCTCACCGTGATCTCGCTGCCCAACTCCTTGCCGAGCGCCTCGAGCCGGCTCGCGACATTCACGACATCGCCGATCGCGGTGTAGCTCAGCCGCTCGGACGATCCGATATTGCCGACGAGCGCCACGCCGGTATTGATGCCGATTCTCACCTTTTGCCCGTCAACCCGGCCATCCGGCCTCTCGAGCCTGTGCATGGCCCTGCGGATCGCCTCGGCGGCGCGACACGCGCGAAGCGCATGATCGGGAACCAGCGCCGGCGCATTCCACAGGCCCATGATGCAATCGCCGATGAATTTGTCGACGGTTCCGCCCTCATCATGGATGGCCTTGGTGGCAAGGGTCAGAAACTCGGTCAGGAAGGGTGCGACCTCGGCGCCGTATTCCTCGGTGAGCTGCGTGAAGCCGGGCAGATCGGCAAAGATGACGGTAATCTGGCGCAATTCGCCGCCCGGCTTGGGATCGACACCCTGCTGGATCAGTGTACGGACGATGTCGGACGGCACATAGAGCCCGAAGGCCCTGAGGCTTCCGGCCATGCGCCTGAGCGCCCCCGACAGATTGTCGAGTTCGGTCAGGTAAGACGGTATGTGGCGTAGTTCGCCAAGCGAAAAGCTCTCGATATGGCGCAATTCGCCGGCGATCTTCTGGATCGGCCGCGCGAAGGAGATATTGGCGAAGAGCGCGGCAATCGCGGCGGCGAGGAGCGCAAGCCCGGCGACCGCGCCCAGGAGCCATCGCGTATTGCGGTCGATCTCGGCGGTGAAGGTCGCGCGCGGCACCGCGGTCAGCAGTTTCCAGCCATTGAAGTCGAGCGGCGTGCTGGTCGCGTAGAAGACTTCGCCATTGGCGGCTTGCACCGTTCCCTGCTTGCTCAACGCGCCGTCGAAGGTCGCCCGCAAAGCGCCGCGAATGGGATCGCCCTGCGTATCTTCCAGGGCAGCCGACTTCATCGTCGGCAATGACGACGCGATGACCGTGCCGGCATTGCTGACGATGACCGCCGCGCCGCTATGCGCAATGTCGAGGCTCGCCAGAAACGCCGACAATCGCTTCAGATTGAGCGAAACCATGATGACGCCCTGGAAGCGGCCATGCAGCTTGAGCTGCGTCGAGACGACGGCTGCCGGCTCGAAGCCGCTGGGCAGGATGTCGACCATCGACCACACCGGCTTGCGATCATCCATGGCGGCGCGATACCACTTGCTGCCGAGCGATATATAGGCGGTCTCGCCCTTCGTGCGCTCCTCGAAGAAAATATCTCCGGGGATCGGTTGATAGCGGTCGCGGCGCAGGAGACGGCCGCCGGTCGGCAAGCTCTCGCCGATCTCGACCATTTCGATTTTGCCGTTATCGAGCGCATGGGCGCCGAAGAATCGCCCGTCGGGAAAACCGAAACCGACCCAGGACACGGCGGGCAGGGAACGCAGGACGGAGAGGAAAACGAACTCCCGCTTGGCCTCGTCCTCGGCCCTGATCGCACCCTGAAACAGAATGGACCGGACAATCTCGACCGCACCTTCGGAAGCCCGGAAAGTCGTCTCGAGCTCCTGCCGCACGGCCTGTGCCGTCTGGGCATTGAGCGAGGAGACGACGGTCTCGACATTGCGGTTCGCGGTCCACATCCAGGAGACATGAACGATGAGTGCGGTCGCGAGCACCGCGACCAGCATCAAAGCGGTCAATGCCAGCCCGAGTCTCAGCCGGAAGCGCGACCGATCGTCAGTTTTCGCCGCCGGTGATGAGGCGGGCGCCGCGCTGATAGGTGACATAAGCCCAGATCCAATCGAAGAAGACGGTGAAGCGATTCCGGAAACCGATCAAAAACCAGACATGCGCAAAGCTCCATAACAGCCAGGCGATCAGGCCGGAAAACCGGAAGCGGCCGAAATCGGCTACCGCAGCTTTCCGCCCGATTGTGGCGAGATTGCCGTAGTCGCGATAGGTGAAGTCGCGCGGCGGCTTGCCCTTGATCGATGCAATGATCTCGTTGGCGGCGAAGCGGCCCATCTGCTTGGCGGCAGGCGCGATCCCAGGCACCGCGATACCCGCGGCATCCTTGACGGCCGCGGTATCGCCGATGACGAATACATTCGGGTAGCCCGGCAGGCGCAAATCCGGCGCGACGATTACGCGGCCGGCGCGATCGGCCGGCGCTTTGAGCCACTTGGCGGCGGGCGAGGCCTCGACCCCTGCCGCCCAGACCAGGGTCCCGGAGTCGATTCGCCTGCCGTCCTTGAGCGCAATGCCGTCCGCGTCACAGGCGACCACTGCCTCCCCGAGAACGAGCTTGACCCCGAGACGCTCGAGCTGGCGCTGTGCGGCTTGCGAAAGCGAGTCCGGAAAGCTCGCAAGAATTCGCGGCCCTGCCTCGACGAGGAGGATTTCGGCCTGGCGCGGGTCGATATTGCGGAAGTCGCGCGCGATGCCCATCTTGGCGAGCTCGGCAATGGCGCCCGCCATCTCGACGCCGGTCGGCCCGGCGCCGATGACGACGAAGGTCAGAAGCCGTTTCCGCTCCGCCTCGTCTTCGGTGACTTCGGCGCGCTCGAAGGCCGCGAGTATGCGGGTCCTGAGAGCCGTCGCATCGTCGATCTTCTTGAGGCCGGGCGCGAACGCCTCCCATTCGTCATGGCCGAAATAGGCATGCCGCGCGCCGGTCGCGACGATAAGATAATCATAGGGGACTTCGCGCTGCCGGGTGATGACGAGGCGGCGCTCCAGATCGACGTCGAGGACCCGGTCCATCAGCACGGTGGCATTCTTCTGCCTGGCGAGAATGCGCCGGATCGGCGTGGCGATCTGGGCGGGAGAGAGCCCCGCGGTCGCGACCTGATACAGCAGGGGCTGAAACAGATGATAGTTGCGCCGGTCGATGACGGTGACGTCGACCGGCGCCGATCTGAGCGCCTGTGCCGCGTTGAGCCCGCCGAAACCGGCGCCGAGGATGACGACACGAGGGCGTGTTATCGTCGGTGCAAGCGTGCCGGTCTTGGCAGAATCGGATGGCGCCATGCCGTGCATGATTACATGGTCCGGGTGAAAAGACGCTTGGCAAGATAATCCAGCGAGACGACGCCGGCCCCGCGTGCGAGGAGAAGCAATAGCAGGCTTGCCCAGAGCAGATGCTCGCCCCAATGGCCGGGATAGACGAAGAGCTGGATCACAGCGACAAGCCCGAGCAGTGCGAGCGCGCTGAGCCGCGTGAACAGACCGAGGAAGAGGAGGATCGCTCCGGTGAGTTCCGTCGCCGTCGCAAGCGTCGCGGCGATCTCCGCGGGAAGTACCGGCACCCGATACTCCATCTTGAAAAGCTGGATGGTGATCGGCCAGCTTGCGAGCTTGCTCTGCGCCGAATTCCAGAAGACATAGCCGACGGCGATGCGCCCGGCGAGTTGGACGAGAGAAAGCGGAATGCGCTCGGCAAGCGCGATGGCCCGCTGGTAGAGAGCGAGCGGAGTCGATGTCGACCCGGATCGCGGCATGGTGATTGTCGTGGACATGGGGATCTCTTTCAATGGAGGTTGGGTTGCGGCGCAATGCCGGTCACCAGACCGGCGCCGAAAAGGCCGCGGAGTTCGGCTGGAAAATCGAAACCGTCATCGCGCGCGACGGCGCGGGCCGCCGCGGCTTCAAGCGGCAGACCGAGAACAAGAGCACGCCAGAACGCAAAGCGCGGCTTGCTCAATGAGACCACGCGCACCGAGTCGGCCGCGCGCCAGACCGCAAGGCGGGTAGAAACCCTTGCAGGCGGCTCGGCAATTTCGCCCGAAGCCATCCACAGCATCGCGAGCGGCCAGCGCGACAGAATGAAGTTCAGTCCCGGTTGCAAGGCGAGCCGTGCCTGCGCGGCTTCCGGGCCGGCCTGGATCAGTGCGTCGAGACTGACGGACGGCATCGTGCCGGTTGTCAGGGCAGACTGGACTGCCCATTCGAGACTTGCCATTTCGGCAAGGATCGGCATTGCGCGGCTCGCAGGAAAGCGTGCCAGGAACTTCGGAAACTCCGCGCCATAGGCTGAAAGTCGCGGCTCGCGCGGCGGCGAGCGCCGGATGAATTCATTGGCGGCATAGGCGAAGAAGCGTTCATCGCCAAGTTTTGCGGTCACCGGAAACACGGCCTTCAGATGCGCGCTGAGCGACAGGAAGGTGTTGTTGCGATAGATATTGAACCGGCGTGCCGGATCGGCACGCCCGGCGAGCAGACTCTCTTCGATATCGGCCGCATGGCCCTTGAAGATCGCAGACGTCATCAAGCTCTGGAGTTCGGCAAGGCTGGACATCACGCGGCCTCCATCTGATGCTGCCGCGACAGAGGATGATGATCGCAGACCGCAACCTTCGCCGTCTGGCTCGCCGACGGCGGCAGCGCGGCGCGACGGTTGGCTTTGCGGGACTGGGGTGGGGCAGTGATCGCCGTGGCGAGGAGGTCGGCCCACATCGCTTCGCCCATCAGTGTTTCGAGCGGCGGTAGATCAGAATCCCATTCGATGAGCGTCGGGCGCCTTCCGATCCGTTCGGTCGCCGCGCGATAGAGCGCCCAGACGTCGGGCGATACATGCGAGCCGTGATTGTCGATGAGAACCGGCCCGTCGGGCGTATCATTCTCGACATAGCCCGCGAGATGCACCTCGCCGATCGCGGCGGCGGGAAGCGCCTCGATATAGGCGTAAGCATCGAAACCGAGATTCTGCGCCGAGACATAGACATTGTTGACGTCGAGCAGCAATCCGCAGCCGGTGCGCCTGACGATTTCGGCGAGGAATTCGGGCTCGGCCATGGTCGAGCGCGCGAAGCCGACATAGGCGGAAAGGTTTTCGATCAGGATCGGTCGCCTGATCGCCTCCTGGGTGCGCTCGATATTGCGGCACACGATGGCGAGCGCTTCCTCGTCGAAGGGAATCGGCAGAAGATCGTTGAGGTAGATTCCGTCGCCGACGCACCAGGCGAGATGCTCCGAGACCATTGCCGGTTCGAAGCGGTCGCATACCATTTTGAGGCGGGCGAGATGACGCTCGTCGATGCCCTTCGCCGAGCCGAGCGACAGGCCGACACCGTGGATCGACAGCGTATAGTGATCGCGAATGCGCTCCAGCGCTGAAACCGCCGGGCCGTCATTCATGTAGTTTTCGGCATGAACCTCAAGCCAGCCCATGGACGGGCGCTGTTCCAGGATCTCCGCCATGTGAGGATGGCGAAGACCGATGCCGGCGCATGAGGGGAGGGGCATGCGGGGGTCTGTGGTCGGCATGGCGTTGTGCTCCGTTTGGGGCTGGCTTGAGGATGGGTTGCGAGGCTGGATCAGGCCTTGGGCTCGATGCTGCCGCCGGTGAGCTTGGCGCAGGCCCCGGCGGGCAGGTAGATCCAGGCATCGCCCTGGTTGTCGGCCGTCGAGGTGCCGGCGCAGGAATGGGTCGCGGTCTGGCAGTCGTTGTTGCCGGCCTTCACGACGCCGTAGCACTTCTCGAAGGAATATTCGGGTGTCTCGGCCGGGCCCGCCTGGGCGATCGTCGCCGAAGCGGCAAGCGAGGCCATGGCGGCCAGCGCCGAGCCGACCAGCAGTTTCGTAGTGATCATGTTTGTCTCCATCTATGGTTTGCTGTCCTGCAGACGGCCTGGTTCGGCCTGTCTGAAGAGAGTTTCGTCCGCGGCATCGTCAAACTGAAATGCCGTGTCCGCATTGTTACGATACCGGTGGCCTATTGATACGTTCGATACACGTCTGATCAAAAGAAAGTGCCCCTCCGTGATGGAGGGGCAGTTCGGGAGTGGGGGGCGGAATACTTCTCCCTCCTTGCCTTCGGCGGAGGGAGGGAATCCTGCTTACAAATAAGCCGCGTGGATATCGACCGTTGAGGCCTTGCCGATCCGGTCGTAATTGGCGGCAAGCCACGTCTCGGCCCGGGCGCGACCGGCATCGCGCAGATCGACCAGGAAGCTCCAGTCGGCATTGAGCTTGCTGGCGACGCCGAGCTTGACCATGAGCTCGTCCGCCGAAATGGCGTGGATGAGCATGCGCTTGAGCTTGAGCTCGTCCGCCATGCCGCTGTCGATCAGTTTGGTGACGAATTCGATGGCGCGCATTTCGCGCATGAGCGAGGAGTTGAAGCTGATCTCGTTTACCCGGTTCATGATGTCGGTTGCGGTCTTGGGCAGCTCCGGCCGCATCATCGGGTTGATGTGGACGATCAGCACGTCGGCCGAGTCGCAATGATAGATCAAGGGGAAGATGGCCGGATTGCCCATGTAGCCGCCGTCCCAATAGGCTTCGCCGTCGATCTCGACCGCCCGGAACAGGAAGGGCAGGCAGGCAGACGCCATCACCGCATCGCAGGTGATCTCGTCATTGGTGAAGACCTTGACCTTGCCGGTCCTGACATTCGTGGCACACAGGTTGAGTTTCAACCGGCAGCGCGCCGAGCGCAGGACTTCGAAGTCCATCGACTGCTCGAGCACCCGCCGCAGCGGATTGATGTTGAGCGGGTTGAACTGATAAGGCGACATGACCCGCGTCATCATGTCGAACATGACATAGGCGGGCGATGCCTCGAGCGACCGGTTGTTGAGCATCCGGTCGATCAAGGTCGGCTGCAGGGGCGAGAAGACCGCGGCATGGCTGACCCGCCGCCAGAAATTGGCAAGCGCGCGCTTGGCGCCTTCGCGGCCGCCCTCGATCAGGCCATAGGTCATGACCGCGGCATTCATTGCGCCGGCGCTGGTTGCCACCACGCCTTCGAAATCGAGGCCGGGTTCTTCGAGCAGACGATCGAGAACCCCCCAGGTGAAGGCGCCATGTGCGCCGCCGCCCTGAAGAGCGAGATTGATGGTCTTGACGTTTGCTCCGCTGGAGCAATGCGGCGTCGCTGTTTCCTTGGCAATCGTCTGATGGATGGTCATCGCTTTCCTCCCTGTGTGTTTCAGTGGGCCGTCCAACCCCCGTCGACCGGAAGCGCCGCGCCAGTGATGGACTGGCCGTTATCGCTGCACAGGAAGACGGTGAGCGCGCCGATTTCCTCGACGGCGGCGAAGCGCTTGTTCGGCTGATTCTTGAGCAAGACGTCGCGGATCACCTGGTCGCGCGGGATCTTGTGCGACTTGGCC
>JAEUMG010000149.1 GCA_016793355.1 Hyphomicrobiales bacterium | reverse complement strand
TAAGGCACGTTGATCGGTGCCCAGTGATGCGATCCCGGAACGATCCGCGTCGGGCCGTTCTCCAGCGTCATGTCGTCGAACATGATCATCGAATTCACCACCCACCAGTCGTCATCGAATTTCTTTGGCACGTCGACATGCAGATCCTGGTGGCCGTATCCCTTCACCGGATCGCGCACATTCGCGCCATGCAGTTTGATTTCGCCCAGGAGATAAGCCGAAGCGGCGAGGATCTCCGGAATCCACAGGCATTTGTCGAAGGCATCCGTCTTGTTGAAAATATTGGAAATGCGCCGCGCGCCCGGCTCGACATGCACCTCATGTCCGCCCTCTTCCTTCTCGGCGGCATGGAGGCGCTCGAATTCGTTGCGCATCTTCGCGCAATCCTCAGCCGTCAGTACATTCTCGACGATAAAATAGCCCTCCTCGTCGAGCTGATGCTTCTGCCGATCGGACAAGGTCCCGGACGTGACGCCGAGTTCCCGGAGTGCCTGCTTGGTATACATGAACCCCTGCCATGACTGGTTCTGCGCACAAAGCTATATCAAACACCCGCCTCTGGACAGAACGCCCTTCGCGCGCCATGAGACCCGCCATGTCCGAAAAAACTCCACCGCCCCCCGGCTACATGCCGCAGACCGTTGAGACGCTCGGCGCCTATCTTGCCGCGGTTCAACCATTGCGCGCGCGCCTCGGCGGCGATCCCGCCGCATGGCGTATCGAGGAAGTCGGCGACGGCAATCTCAATCTCGTCTTCAAGGTCTATGGCGAGAAGGAAGGTGTCGCGGTGAAGCAGGCGCTTCCCTATGTGCGGCTCGTCGGCGAGGCCTGGCCCTTGCCCTTGTCACGCGCCCATTACGAACATATGGCGCTGTCCGAACAGGCCCGCCTGTCGCCTGGCCTTACGCCGGAAATCTTCCATTATGACGAGAACCAGGCGCTCATCGTCATGGAATTGCTTGAGCCGCATATCATCATGCGCCGCGGCATGATCGGGGCACGAGAATATCCCCGCTTCGCCGAAGCGATCTCGACCTTCATGGCGAATTCTCTCTATTTCACCTCGGATTTGGCCCTCACCGCCGAGAAGAAGAAGGCGATGATCGCAGCCTTCGCCGGCAATACCGCGCTCTGCAAGATCACCGAGGATCTGATTTTTACCGATCCCTATCGCATCGCCAAGCTCAACCGCTGGACGAGTCCGGAACTCGATACCTATGCCGCGCAATGGCGCGAGGATGGCGACCTTAAGGTTGCGGTCTCGCAGCTCAAGCTCAAATTTCTGTCGCAGGCGCAAGCCATGCTGCATGGCGATCTCCATACCGGCTCCGTCATGCTCACCGAGACCGATACCCGGGTGATCGACCCCGAATTCGCCTTCATCGGCCCGATGGGCTTCGATACCGGTGCGATCATCGCCAATTTCCTCTTGAGCTACTTCTCGCAGGACGGCCACGAGGAGAGCCCAGGCGCGCGTGATGCCTATCGCGAATGGATTCTCGCCACCACCGAGGATATCTGGACGCTCTTCGACCGGAAGTTCCGGGCCAACTGGATCGCGCAACCGACCGGCGATGCCTATCCGCCCGATCTCTTCCAGGGAGCGCTTGGCGCGGCACGCCTTGCCGCCGAACGCAATAGCTATATGCAGACGCTGTGGCACGACACGGTGGGCTTTGCCGCCGCCAAGATGATCCGCCGCATTCTGGGGCTCGCCCACAATATCGATCTCGACTGGATCAAGGATCAGAAGCTGCGCGCCACCTGCGAAGCCAGGGCACTGCTTCTGGCCCGCGACATGATGGTGAATCCGCAAAATTATCCGGCCCCGGCCGCGCTCACCCAGGCTGCCCGCCGCATGCGCGGCGTGACGCCTCAGCTTAACTCTTGAGCACAGAATTATCTCGCAATTGCAGCATCGAATGCTGCCGCGCAACATCGATTTTGTATGACAAAACACTGGACAATTGCCGTCCAGCGAGGGAATGTTGCGCCGGGCACTGAACGCCAGCACTACGCAAAAATCAATACACAAATTTGCGTTTCAGGCCGTGGCGGATCGGAGAGTGTACCGCCTGAATTTGAAGACCTGTGGAGGAACCCCATGAATCTGGATGAACTGATCAAGGAAGCGGCCACGCGCCGCGATGTATTCAAGAAAGTCGGAACGACCGCGCTTGCCGGTGCCCTGCTCGCCAGCGCCGGCTTCGATCCTGCCATTGCGCAGGAATTGAAGAAGTCGTCGAAGCCGCTCAAGGCCGCCTTCTCCAATGCCGGCCTTCAGGCCACCTGGTGCGCGCAGGGCAAGCAGGCCGCCGAGGCTTGGGGCGCGCTCATGAATGTCGAGGTCACCTGGTTCGACGGCGAATTGTCGGCGACCAAGCAGCGTGCCTCGATCGACAACATGGCAACCCAGAGCTGGGATTTCGCCGCGATCCAGCCCTTCGGCATCGGCACGCTCGTTGATCCGGTCAACAAGATGATCAGCGCCGGCATCCCGGTCATCGCCATGGACACGCTGATCGCGCCTCCCGGCACGATTGCCATCCACACCCAGATCGCCCCCGACAACGTCTTCATGGGCTCGGTCGTGACCCAGGCGATCATGAATGCCATCGGCGGCAAGGGCAATGTGGTGATGACGCAAGGCGCTCTCGGCCATTCCGGTGCGCAGGGTCGCGCCAAGGGCTTCCAGCAGGTCGTCGCCAACTATCCCGACGTGAAGGTCATCAACGAAGAACCCGCCGATTGGGACGTTACCAAGGTGGCGCGCATCTGGGATTCCGTGCTCACGCAAAATCCGGACATCGCCGGCGCCTTCTTCCACAATGACGACATGGCGCTCGCCGCGCATAATGTCATGAAGGCCAAGAACCGCACCGGCATCGTGATCGGCGGCGTCGACGCCATGCCGCCCGCGGTGAACGCGGTGCTCGACGGCGTGATGCTCGCCACGGTGCGCAATCCGTCCTGCCGCATCCATGGCTGGTCGATCGCGGCCGGCGTTGCCGCGGTTGTCGGCGGCGAGAAGACCGGCACCGGCATCCCGGCCTATATCCTGGCCGACGGCCCGGTCGTCACCCAGGAAACCGCGCCCGGCATGCTTTGGCTGCAGAAGAACTTCCTCATCTGATCGGTTGCGATGGCGGAAGACGTGATTGAATCGGGCGGGGGCGGTCATCCGCCCCCGCTTGAGCTTGTCGGGGTCTCGAAATCATTCGGCGGCGTCGCGGCGCTGCGCGATGTGAGCTTCACGCTCGAGTCGGGCGAGATCCATGGCCTTGTCGGCGAGAACGGCGCCGGCAAATCGACACTCATGAAGATCATCGCCGGCGTTCACACCGAGTTTGACGGCATCATGAAGATCGACGGCCGGGAGGTGCGCCTGGCCTCGGCCCGCGATGCCCTGCACAATTCGATCGGCATGGTGCACCAGGAATTGTCGGTGGTTCCCGATCTTTCCGTCGCCGAAAACGTGTTTCTGGGCTCGCAGCCCGTCACCGCCGCCGGCACCATCGACTGGCGCCGCATGAACCGCGAGGCGAAGAAGCTGATCGCGAGTCTCGGCCTCGACATCGATCCGACGACCCGCATGGGCTCATTGCCCGTTGGCTTGCAGCAATTGGTCGAGCTTTCGCGCGTGCTGTTTTCCGGCGCCCGCATCATCATTCTCGACGAGCCGACCTCGGCCTTGTCGCCGCCCGAAGTCGCCCGCCTCTTCGGCGTGTTGCGCAAATTGCGCGCCGAGGGCCACAGCCTCATTTTCATTTCCCACTTCCTCGACGACGTGATCGACATTTCCGACCGCATCACCGTCTTTCGCAATGGCCGCAAGGTCGCGACCGAAAGGGTCGCCGATCTCGATAAGCACAAGGTCATCGGCTACATGATCGGCCGCCATTCGGCCGAACTCCACATGGGCGAGGCGACCGAGCTCAAGAGCGACGACAAGAAGCCGATCGTGCTCGATGTCGAGAATGCGAGCGACGGCAGCGTACTCGAGAGCTTTTCCTTGAGCCTGCGCGCGGGCGAGATCACCGGCGTCTACGGCTTCATGGGCTGCGGCCAGATCGAATTGGCCCGCATGCTTTTCGGCAAATTGCCGGTGTGGAAGGGTGCCTTGAAGCTCGATGGCAGGCCGGTGCGCTTTCCCTCGACCGCCGCGGCGCGCCGCGCCGGCATCGCCTATCTTCCCGAAAACCGGCGCATGATGCTGTTCCGCTCGGAGCCGGTCTACAAGAACGTCTCGATCGCCATTCTCGACCGCATCAATCGCTTCTGGCTCAAGCCCGACAAGGAGCGCGCCATCACCGATGCGCATATCAAGGATCTGCAGATCCGACCGCCGCTCAATTCGGCGCTCCTCGGCTCACTGTCCGGCGGCAATCAGCAGAAGGTGGCGCTCGCCAAATGGCTCACCCATCTGCCCAAGGTGTTGATCCTGTCCGAGCCGACCCGCGGCATGGATGTCGGCGCCAAAGAGGACGTCATCCGCATCCTCAAGAGCTTGCGCGACCGGGGCGTCGCCATCCTGGTTCTGTCGACCGAGCCCGAGACTATCCTGACGCTGGCTGACCGTGTAACAGTGATGAAGAAGGGCAAGGTGGCGCGTGAATTCGCCGGCCGGCATCTTGAGAAATCGGATCTGCTGGCGGCGGCGTGATTTTGGGGTAGTGGGGCATGACGACAGGTGAGGCGGCGGCGCCGGGTTCGGGGCGTTTGAAGCGGTTTCTGGCCGATCAGTTGCGCAACATCGCGCCGGTCTTCACGCTCCTGGCATTGGCCGTCTTCTTTTCGATCGCCAGCCCGTCCTTCCTCACCGTCGACAATGCCTTCAACATCATGTCGCAGGTGTCGATCACCGGCATCATCGCGGTCGGCCTCACCTTCGTGATTCTCACCGCCGAGATCGATCTCTCGGTTGCCGCCGTCGCCAATGCGGTCGGCATCACCATGGCCTATTTCACATTGCAGCCCGACTATGTGAACATCGCCAATATTCCCCTGCCCGGCATCATTGCCATCGTGCTCACCCTGCTGACGGCGCTTGCCTTCGGCCTCATCACCGCTTTCGGCGTCACCTGGATCGGCATTCCCTCCTTCATCATGACGCTCGCCATCATGCAGATCGCCAATGGCGTCTCGGCTTTGCTGGTGCGCGGCCAGATCGCCTATTCTTATCCCGAATTCATCACCATGCTGGGTTCGGGCACGATCTTCGGCATAAGATGGACGATCGTCGTCTGTCTGCTCTTCCTCCTTGTCGCGCATCTCGTCCTCACCTACACGCGCTTCGGCCGCTATGTGTACATGGTGGGCGGCAATCGTGAGGCGGCGGAATATTCCGGCGTCAATGTGAAGCTCATCATCGCCGCGGTGATGGTGATCTGCGCCATGTGCTCCGGTATTGCCGGCATGCTGGGCGTCGCCTATTTCGGCTCGGCCCAGCAGAACCAGTTCGACACCTTCCTGCTCGATGCCATTGCCGCGGTGGTTGTCGGCGGCACCTCGCTCTTCGGCGGCCGCGGCGGCATCGGCAATACCATCATCGGCCTGCTCGTGCTTGGCGTCTTGAACAACGGCCTCGATCACATCCAGATCGACAGCTTCCTCAAGATATTGATCCGCGGCCTCATCCTCCTCGCCGCTCTGGTGATCAATGTCTACGCCCAGGTGCTGCGCGAGAAACAGGCGAGCACGGATTAATCGACTACATTCCTCTCCGCTTTCTTCTCCCTCCTCGCCTATGGCGGGGAGGGTGGCGCGCAGCGCCGGGTGGGGTGGTTAGGAGATCGGGCAGTCCTGGACTTCTCATGCGATCCCCAACACCAGATTCGTCACCGCGCCGATGATGATCGCCGACATGGTCAGCGCCATGCCGGTGGCGCGCAGCGGCAGCGGTTCGGGTTCCCTGCTCACCGCGGCGGCATGCAGCACGCGGCCCGCGACCAACAAGATGCCGGTCGCATTGACCAGCCAGCCCGGCGCCTGCTGCAACTCGGCGAGTAGCATGAGAATGAGCGCGAGCGGCACATACTCGGCAAAATTGCCATGCACCCTGAGGCGGCGCAGCAACGGGCGATTGCCGCCATCGCCGAGTGCCACCTTGGCCTCGCGCCGCTGCAGGACGACGCGGATGCTGAGAAACACGAAGAACAGCGCAAGCAATGCGGCATAGACGGGCGTGATGGCGATCATGGAATTGAACTCTCCTTGGCGAGCGGGCGACAGGCTCGCTCATCGCGATCACGATCCTGCAACGATTCGAAGCTTTCCGCGATAGGGAGCACTCCCTCGCTCGCCAGCCGCCTCCGCTGGCCTGACCGGCAATCTATGCCGCTTGAATCGCGCCGCCGCCTTGGGCAAGGAAGAGCCATGCACAAGACCATCAGCTTCGACGACCGGCTTTATGCCTATTACGCGACCGTCGCCTATGACGAGCCCGCGATCATGCGCGAATTGCGCGAGCGCACCGCGAGCCTCGCCATGGCGGCGATGCAGATCACCGCCGAACAGGGCGCCTTCATGGGACTCCTCGTCAAGCTCACCGGTGCCCACCGCATTCTCGAGATCGGAACCTTCACCGGCTATAGCGCGCTTGCCATGGCGCGCAGCCTTCCGCCCGACGGCATGCTGATTGCCTCCGACGTGAGCGAAGAATGGACGGCGATCGCGCGCGAATTCTGGCAGAAGGCCAATGTCGCCGATCGCATCACGCTCATCCTCAAGCCCGGCCGCGATGTGATCGGCGATCTCCTTGCCAAGGGCGAGGCCGGCAGGCTCGACATGATGTTCATCGATGCCGACAAGCATAATTACATTCACTATTACGAAGGCGGCCTCAAGCTGTTGCGCGCCGGCGGCCTCATGATGATCGACAACGTCTTGTGGGGCGGCGATGTCGCCGATCCCGCCAAGACCGACGCCGACACTTCCGCCCTGCGCGCGCTCAATGCCAAAATCCGCTCGGACGATCGCGTCGATTTCTCCATGGTCCCCATCGGCGACGGCGTAACCCTGGTGCGAAAGAAGTAACGATCACTTCCCCGCTCCCCTTCCTTTTCCCTCCTGGCTTCAGCGGGGAGGGTGGCGCGAAGCGCCGGGTGGGGTGGGGCGAGCC
>JAEUMG010000147.1 GCA_016793355.1 Hyphomicrobiales bacterium | reverse complement strand
GCCCTGGATGGGGCCGGGCCGCACAATCGCCACTTCAATGACGAGATCGTAGAATTCGCGCGGCTTCAGGCGCGGCAGCATCGACATTTGCGCGCGGCTTTCAACCTGAAAGACGCCGATCGAATCGGCGCGCGACAGCATCTCGTAGACGGCAGGATCGTCCTGCGGCAGGTCGGCGAGCGTCGGGAAATGCCGATTGTGGTGGAGTTTGAGCAGCGTCAAGGCGCGCTTGATGCAGCTCAGCATGCCGAGCGCCAGGACATCGACCTTCATCAGCCCAATCGTGTCGATGTCGTCCTTGTCCCATTCGATGAAGGTGCGATCGTCCATGGCGGCATTGCCGATCGGGACGGTATCGTCGAGGCGCTCGCGCGTGAGCACAAAGCCACCGACATGCTGGGAAAGATGGCGCGGGAAGCCGGTGATCTCAGCCGCAAGCTCGACCGCCTGGCGGATGGCGGGATTGCGCGGATCGAGCCCCGCCTGGCGGATCTGATCGTCGACGATCCCGCCGCCATGGCTGCCCCAGACGGTCTTCGACAGAGCGGCGGTGATATCGGAGGTGAGGCCCAAGACCTTCCCGACTTCGCCAATGGCGCGGCGCGAACGGTAATGGATGACGGTCGCACAGATTGCAGCGCGGTGACGGCCGTAGCGCTTGTAAATATACTGGATCACTTCCTCGCGGCGCTCATGCTCGAAATCGACATCGATGTCGGGCGGCTCGCCGCGGGCTTGCGAGATGAAGCGGGCAAAGAGAAGCTGCGTCTTGTTCGGATCGACCTCGGTGATGCCAAGGCAGTAGCAGACGGCGCTATTGGCGGCAGAGCCGCGGCCCTGGCAAAGAATGCCGCATTCGCGTGCATAGGCGACGATGTCGTGAACGGTGAGGAAGTAGCGCGCGAAGTCGAGCTTGTCGATGATGGCGAGTTCGTCCCGCAGGCGCTTGACGATATCATCGGGAATGCCGGCGGGATATTTGCGCTTCGGATAACGGCGCCTGGCGCCTTCCCAGGTCAGATGGGCAAGATGCTCCTGCGGCGACTTGCCGGGCGGCACGGGCTCGTCGGGATATTCATATTTGAGTTCGTCGAGCGAAAAGCGGCAAGCCTGCACGATTTCAAGACTGCGGGCGATCGCCTGCGGATGAGAGGCGAAGAGCCGCGCCATGTCATCCGGCGATTTGAGATGGCACTCGGCATTCACTTCAAGCCGAAAGCCCGCCTCGGCAAGGGTGCATTTCTCGCGGATACAGGTGAGAATATCGGCAAGGCGGCGCCGCTCGGGGATATGATAGAGCGCATCATTGACGGCGACGAGCGGTGCGCCGCTTTGTTCGGCGAGCTCGGCGAGAGTTCCCAAGCGGCGCGGCGCATCGCCATGGAGATGATTGGCGGCGCCAAGGAAGGTGCGGGCGGGTGCTTTTCGCGCAAGGTGTGCGAGGCGCAAGACGAAATCGTCATCGAGTATGCGCGGCGGCAGTGCGATCAGCATCTGGCCGGCGCTTGCGCCAAGCAGATCCTCGAAATGCAGAAGGCAATCGCCTTTCTTTGCCTTGCGATTGCCATCGGAGAGGAGCCGGCAGAGGCGGCCATAGGCCGTGCGGTCGGTCGGATAGGCAATCGCCTCGAAGCCTTCGAGCGTGACAAGACGCGTGCCGACGAGAAGGCGGATACCTTTCCGCCGTTTTGCGGCATCATGAGCCCGCACCACGCCGGCAAGGCTGTTGCGATCGGCTATGCCGATGGCGGTCAATCCCAGCGCGCCGGCGCGGTCGACCATTTCGCTTGGATGCGAGGCGCCGCGCAGGAAGGAGAAATTGGTGACGGCGGCAAGTTCGGCATAAGCGGTCATGGCAGGCTCACGCAAAGAAACCATGCACGAACCAGCGCGGCGGATCGGTTTCGCGATCCTGCACGCCTTCGCGATAGAGCCAGAAGCGATGGCCGATCTCATCCTCGACGACATAGTAATCGCGGGTGAGATCGGGTTCGCCTTGGCGATCGCGCCACCATTCCCCGGCAATGCGTTCCGGCCCATCAGCCTGTACGGCATTGCGCATGACACCGCGCCAACGGAAACGCCGCGGCGGCCCTTCGGGGAGAAGGGACAGGACCTCCGCGGCTTCAGGCTTGGGCAGAAGCAGGAAGGGCCTTGGGCCGGTGTGCGGTTTTTGCTGCGACGGCGTTTGGACCTGCGCGGCCAGGACGATGCCGCCTGCCTGTTCGGGAATATGGCTGGCGCGCGCCACAAGCCGGCGCACGCGGTCTTCGCCCAAGCGATGCATGAGGCTGTCGATGAGCATGGCTTCGCGCTCGGACGTGTCGTGATCGTCGATCCGGTCGAGCAGGCTTTCCTGGCGCGCCGTCATGGGCTCGACCTGCGTTGCGCTCAAGGTGAGCGTCTCGAAGCCGAAGCCCGCATCGATGTCGCTCGCCAGGCGATCGAGCTTGAGGGCGGCAAGCTTGGTGACATGGGCGGGATCGCGGCTCGGGCGCGCGAGACCCAGATCGAGGCTCGCCACCACGCCATCGACGCGGAAGAGATCGAGGCGCAAATGGCGAACACCCATGCCGTCGCGGGTGAGTTCCGGCACGAGATCCCGCATGAGCCGCGCCATGATTGCCACGATCGCATCCTGATGCGAGACGGGTTCAAGCAATTGCCGGCGCGCATGATAGAGGGCGGGCGGCATGATGAAGCCGAGCGGCTCCGCGGCGCGGCCGAGCGCCTGGTCGAGACGGGTGAGAAGCTTGCCATCGAAGCGCGCGGCAAAAGGCGCACGCGGGCGGTCGATCAATGTCCCGACGGTCTTGAAGCCGAGACGGCGCAAGGTTGCGCTGGTTTCGCCATCGATGCGCAGGGCTTCGATGGGCAAGGGCGAAAGTGCCTGCTTCTCTTCGCCCGGTATGAGAATGACAGGGAGGCCGTGATGAAAGCGCGACAGAGCCCAGGCGGCGCCCGGCGTCTCGGCGAGCGCGCAGCGGGCGTCAAGGCCGAATTGGGAGAGCCTTCGCGCGAGATCCTTGAGCAACGCCATCTCGCCGCCGAAGAGATGGCTCGCGCCGGTGACATCGAGAAAGAAACCATCACCGCCCATGTCTTCCGGCCAGGGCGAAGACAATGGCGTGTAGCGCAAACCCCATAATGCGAGGCGTCGCAAGGCATCGGCATCGGCATCAGGATCGGCATCGCGCACCTGCACATAGGTGCCGGCCCTGGCACGGGCATCGGCGAGGCGATCGCCGATCTGGAGATCGAGCGCTTCCGCTCTCCCGTTCACTGCGGTGAGGCGCGCCCCGCCGGCCGCATCGGCGCTCAACACGAAAGGCTGGTCCGGATCAACCGGTAAGACGCCAGGCGGCGCTGTTTCCTGCGCTTTCAGGAAGCGCAGGATCGGCCAGCGCGGCAGCCAGACGGAAACGATACGCGGCATGATTCCACTCCACCAACCATTCGCCGGGCCGGCCATTGCGGCAGCGTTCAAGCTTCACGCGCCAGCGCGCTTGTGCGATGAGGCCGAAGCGATCGCGCCCGGCAGGGGCTGCATCGATCGCCCAGCGCGTCACCGCCACATTGCTCCGCGCCGCCTTGCGCGCGCTCACCAGAACAAGCGGAATGCCGGCGGTCTTGGCGGCAAGCTGCAGGCGCTGGCTGTCATGGAGGTGCAAGCCTTCGGCGACCATGGCAATGACGGCGGCAGGGATGCCGGAGCGCAAGGACGTCTCCATCGCCCAGAGCACTTGCCGGCGATCGCGCGGCGCCACCCAGATCAGGCGTTCGGGATTGACGCCGAGCGCGGCGAGCCCGTGATAATAGATGCGGCCATGCTCGGCGAGGCTTCGCCCGGCGATCAGAATCAAGGGCTTGCGGCGATCGATCCGGCCAAGCAGGGCGAGGCTGAAGCCGAAGGCGGCGGGAAGGGCGACGAAATCGACTGCGCGGACCTCGTGCAAGGCGCCCAAGGGCAGGCCGCCCCGCGGCAAATGCCCGTCGATCGCCGGAATGCCGAAGGGCAAATTGGCGCGCGCGAGCGCATCGCCTTCGAGAAGCGGCAAAAGACGGCGCAGATCGTCGATCTCCATGCGATGGGGGGCCGGGCTGAGCATGGGTGGATATTAGAACAAAATATGAACTATGTACAGAGGGTGTCTACCCGACCCAATCTGTCACTCCAGCGAACGCTGGGGCCCCCTGAAACATTTCAGCAACGGCACCGCGTCGGGGAAGCCAGCTTTCGCTGGCATGACGATCAGTGTGTGCAGGCCCTTAGGGCCGGCCGATGCTGTGATAGGCAAAGCCCGCATGGGTGACTTCGTCATGACGATAGATATTGCGCAAATCGATCATGACCGGCGCCTTCATCACTTCCCTGAGTCGAGCCAGATCCAAGGCGCGGAACTGTTCCCATTCGGTAACGATCAAGAGCGCATCGGCACCCCTGGCGCAATCATAGGCATCCTCGCAATAGGTCACCTGGTCGAGAAGCTTCGCAGCCTCGTGCATGCCTTGCGGATCATAGGCGCGCACAACCGCGCCGCGATCCTGGAGCGCGGCAATGATCGACAGCGCCGGCGCCTCGCGGATGTCGTCGGTATTGGGTTTGAAGGTGAGCCCCAGGACGGCAATCGTCTTGCCATGCACCTTGCCGTCGAAGACCTGCGAGACCTTGCGCGCCATGCCAAGCTTCCTCGCATCATTGACGGAGATGACGGTCTCGACGACGCGCAAGGCCGCACCCGCTTCCTGCGCGGTGCGGGCAAGGGCCAGCGTATCCTTCGGAAAGCAGGAGCCGCCATAGCCGGGACCGGCATGCAGGAATTTCGAGCCGATACGCTTGTCGAGACCGATGCCATGGGCAACTTCCTGGACATTGGCGCCGACCTTCTCGCACAGATCGGCGATCTCGTTGATGAAGGTGATCTTGGTCGCGAGAAACGCGTTCGCGGCATATTTGATGAGTTCCGAGGTCCGGCGGCTGGTGAAGAGCAAGGGCGCCTGGTTGAGATAGAGAGGACGATAGATCTCGCTCAATACGGTGCGCGCGCGCTGGCTGTCGGTGCCGACGACGATGCGATCGGGGTGCTTGAAATCATCGATTGCCGCACCCTCGCGCAGGAATTCCGGGTTGGAAACGACCTCGAAATCGGCGTCGGGCCTAGCGGCGCGGATCGTCGCTTCAACCGCATCGCCGGTGCCGACCGGCACCGTCGACTTGGTGATGACCACGGTGAAGCCGTTCATCGCCGCGGCGATCTCGCGCGCCGCATTCTGGACGTAGGAGAGATCGGCATGCCCGTCGCCGCGCCGCGACGGAGTTCCGACCGCAATGAAGACGGCATCGGCCTCACGCACCGCAGTGGCGAGGTCGGTGGTGAATTTGAGGCGGCCCTGCTTCTGGTTGCTGGACACGATCGGCTCGAGGCCCGGCTCGAAGATCGGAATCTGATTGGCGCGAAGCGCGTCGATCTTCTTCTGATCCTTATCGACGCAGGTGACGATATGGCCGAAATCGGCAAAGCACGCCCCCGATACGAGGCCGACATAGCCGGTACCGACAATGGCAATATGCATATGGTCTAGATCTCCACCTGGGGCGCCGTCCTGGTGTCTAGCCGGCCGGGCCGGCCCGTGTCATCGCCGGCCTTTCAGCCGCCGGCGATGCGCGGCAAGAGATAGATCTCCGTATCCGGAGGGATGGTCTGGGACCATGTATCGCGATAGATGGTCCCGTTGATCGAAACGGCGATACCACGGTCGATATGAGGTTTCATTCCGGGATACTCGGCTTCGAGCTTGCGGAACAATTCCCTGATATCGCGCGCTTCGACGTCAACGGCATCCTTGCCTCCGGAGGCCGACTTGAGCGCCCCCCAGAGAACCACATGGACCATGCTTAGGCCGGACCTCCCTCGATCGCCTTGAGGATACGGGGCGGCGACATCGGGATATGCGTCATGCGCACGCCCACGGCATTCGACACCGCATTGGCAATCGCCGCCAGGGGCGGCACGATCGAGGTTTCGCCAACGCCGCGCACGCCATAGGGATGGTTCGGATTGGGAATTTCGAGGATCACCGTATCAATGAAGGGAAGGTCCGAGCAGACCGGGATGCGGTAATCGAGGAAGCCCGGATTCTGCAGGCGGCCATCCTTACCATAGATATACTCCTCGTTGAGCGCCCAGCCGATGCCCTGTGCGGCACCGCCCTGATACTGGCCCTCGACATAGGATGGATGGATCGCCTTGCCGGCATCCTGGATGACCGTGTAGCGCAGGATCTTGGTTGCGCCGGTTTCCGGATCAACCTCGACATCGCAGATGTGCGTTGCGAAGGAGACACCGGCGCCGTCGGCCACGAACTCATTGTGGCCAGCGATCGGTCCGCCGGTATTGGCGGCGGCCGCGGCGATTTCCTTGAGGGTCAGCGGCGGGAAAGTGCCGGCATTGGCACCTGCAGGCTTGGCACAGCCATCTTCCCATACGACCGCATCTTCCGGGATATCCCACATCTTGGCGGCACGCTGGCACAAGACCTTGATGGCATTGCGCGCGGCAATCACCGTCGCCATGCCGGAGGAGAAGGTGACGCGGCTGCCGTCGCTCATGTCGTTGTGACCGAGCGAGCTCGTGTCGGCAACGACGCAGCGGACATTCTCATAAGGAATGCCGAGCTCTTCCGCCGCCATCAGCGACATGGAGGCGCGCGAGCCGCCCACATCAATCGTGCCGACCGCGACAACCGCGGTGCCGTCGGGATTGATATTGATCGAGGTGCAGGTCTGGCCGCCGAAGTTAAACCAGAAACCGCACGCCATGCCGCGGCCCTGATTCTTCTTGAGCGGAGCCTTCATATGCGGATGGTTCTTCGCCGCTTCGAGCGTCGGGCCGATGCCGATCGGACCATAGACCGGGCCGTAAGAAGACTTGGTGCCCTCCTTGGCGGCGTTCTTGATCCGAAACTCGACCGGATCCATGCCAATCTTCTTGGCGATCTCGTCAATCACGCTTTCGACCGCGAAGGCGGCCATCGGCGCCGACGGCGCGCGGTAGGCCGCGACCTTCGGTCGATTGACCAGTACTTCGTAGCCGACCGACTTGACGTTCTTGAGGTCATAACAGGCAAATGACGTCATGGCGCCCAGTTCAGCCCACATGCCGTAGAAGGGGCCGCTGGCATAGCGCAAGGTCGCCGTCGCGGCGGTGATGGTGCCGTCCTTCCTGGCGCCGATCTTGACATCGATCGATGTCGAGCTGGTCGGACCGGAAGCGCGGAAGACTTCTTCGCGCGACATGACGAGCTTCACCGGACGATTGGCCTTGCGGGACAAGGCAAGCGCCAAGGGTTCGGCCCATATATGAGTCTTGCCGCCAAAGCCGCCGCCGATTTCGGACGCCGTCACGCGCAATTTGGAAATATCCATGCCGAGCAATTGCGCGCATTGATTGCGATAGACGAAATGACCCTGGGTCGTGACCCACATTTCGCCCTGGCCGTCAGGACCGACATTGGCGAGACAGGCATGGGGCTCGATATAGCCCTGATGTGTCTGTTCGGTCTTGAAGGTCTTCTCGATCACGATGTCGGCTTCCTTGAAGCCCTGTTCGACATCGCCATGGCCGAATTCGGTGCGCTTGGCGATGTTGGACGGTTTCTTCGGTTTGGGCTCGACGCCTTCGGTGAAAATGTCGTCGTGGAGGATCGGTGCCTTCGGTTTGATCGCCTCATCGACATCGGTCACATGCGGCAAGATTTCGTAGTCGACCTTGATGAGCTTCAAGGCCTTCCTGGCGGTGTCTGCATCGATCGCCGCGACCGCAGCGACGGCATGGCCGTCATAGAAGACCTTGTCGCGCGCCATGCAATTTTCGAGAATGTCGAACATGCCGCGATCACCATTGGTGTAGTCGGGCAGGTCGGCGCTGGTAATGACGGCCTTGACGCCGGCAAGCTTCTCAGCCTTCGAGGTGTCGATCTTCTTGATTTTCGCATGGGCATGCGGCGAGCGCAGGACGCGGCCGACGAGTTGGCCCGGCGCGAAGGCATCGGCACCGTATTTGGCACGACCGGTCACCTTGTCGATGCCGTCGGGGCGGAGCGGCCTGGTTCCGACGAGCTTGAATTTCTGGCCGGTATAGCTGGTATCGAGCGGCATGGATCAGGCTCCTCTCATTTCCTTGGCGGCGGCCTGCACGGCACGGACGATCTTGTCATATCCGGTGCAGCGACACAGGTTGCCGGCGAGACCGAAACGGATCTCTTCTTCGGTCGGATCGGGGTTCATTTCGAGCAGGTTTTTGGCGGCGATCAGGAAGCCGGGCGTGCAGATTCCGCACTGCAGCGCGGCATGGGAGATGAACAGGCGCTGCAGGGGATGGAGTTTCTCGCCATCGGCCATGCCTTCGATGGTTTCGATCTTGCGGCCCTGTGCTTCGGCCCCGAGAACCAGGCAGGAGCAGACGAGCCGGCCATCGAGAATGACGCTGCAGGCGCCGCAGTCGCCGGTGCCGCAGCCTTCCTTGGCGCCGGTCAGCCCGAGGCGATTGCGCAGGGCGTCAAGCAGCGTTTCATCTGCCGGGCAGACGAAATCGACTTCGTCGCCGTTGATCGTGGTTGTTACATGAACGCCCGACATTATTTACCTCCTGCGCGCTGATACGCGATTTTGGCGGCGCGGCGGGCGAGCACACCGGCAACCTTCTGTCTGAATTCAATCGTGCCGCGCTTGTCGTCAATAGGACGGCAGGCGGCAGAACACGCGGCGGCGAGATCGGCGAGCGCCTTGTCGTCGAGCTTCGTTCCGATGATCGCCTTGGCGGCAGCATCGACGAGCAGCACGGTCGGCGCCACGGCACCGAGCGAAACACGCGCCGCGGTGACAACGCCCTTCGAATCGAGGGTGAGATTGATGCCGGCGCTGACGACGGCGATGTCCATTTCGCTACGCGGAATGAAGCGCAGATAGGCGTCAGCACTGCGGGGATTTCGCTTGGGGAGCTGGATGGCGGTGATGATCTCGCCCTTGGCCAGGGAAGTCCGGCCAGGAGCGACAGGGACCTGTTCAACCGGGATGGTGCGCTTCTTCCTCGGGCCCTGGATCACGACCTTCGCGCCGGCCGCAACCAGGGCCGGAACGCTATCGGCGGCAGGAGAGGCATTGCAAAGATTGCCGACAATGGTGCAGCGGCCCTGAACCTGCTTGGAGCCGATGAGATTGGCGGCTTCGACGACACCGGGCCAGGCCTTCTTCAGAGCCGAATTTTCACCAAGCTTGCAGCAAGGCACCGCCGCGCCAATCTCGAAACCCGATGCCGATTTCTTCACTTCGCCCATCGGCTTGATGCGTTTAATGTCGACCACGAGATCGGGCTCAATGAACCCGCCCTTCATCCGCACCAACAAATCAGTCCCCCCGGCCAGGACAAAGCTCGCGCCGCGCTCCTTCGCGAGCAAGGCACTCGCCTCCTTCACCGAAACCGGTGCTTCATACCGCATTGACTTCGCTCCACATCAAACTGGACCATTCCGGCCAGTGTCCCCCGGCCAGTTGGAATAAGTCTAGCCAACTGCCACGGCCTGTTCCAGACGGGAAATGCATGCTTGCCCTGCCTGCGTCACAGCGCAGCGACGGACAAATCGCAGAATAGCTCGACCGGCCCGCCTGCGGACAGGGCCAAGGCGGTCGGAAAGCCCGCCTTCGCAAGGGGGTTTTCGCCCTCCGAAACAGCCCAGGGAGCATCGAATGCCGAGGCCAAGGGCTCGATGCCGATGCCGCGGTAGCTGGCGTTCCAGGGCGGCACATCGATGCCGCGGTCATGAATCCACACGAGACAATGGGGCAGCAGGCTTCTTGGCCAATCGACGGTCAGCTCATAGCCATCATCATGAAAAGCGGCCCGCAAAGGCCCGTTCATGCCGGCCAGGAGGACGACGTCATCAACCCGGGGGCCCAGCGGCAGATGGCTCAGATCGACCGACCCGCCGCGACGTTTCGGCACATGCTGCAAGCTCGCGAATGTCTTGCCGGGCTCGCAGGCCATGCGATCGGGCTCGATGAGAGCCGGATAAGTGAAGCCCTGGGCAAAATCGGCGGAGAGTTCAAGGCGCGATAATTCTTCGGGCAAGCGCAGGATCGGGTGAAAGGCGAGCGGAACACGACCGTCGCGGCGGATTTCGAGCGACACGGTCGAGCGGGTGAAGGGCCGATCCGTGCCAAGGGCAATGCAGCGTTCGATCCGGCTGACGGCATATTCATCGGGGAGATCGAGGCTCAACCTGACGCTGTGAGCCTCCTGTGCGATGAACGTCCAATCTTCGTTGGCGGCGGGGCCATGCATCGGTTCGTTTGTCGGTGCCGTTACGAGATTCTCCCAGCCCGCAACCGGATCGCGCACCGTGCCGCCGCCGCCAAAGGGAAGGCAGAAGAATTCACCGCCTAAGCGGCGCAAGTGGCCGGGGATTTCGGGATCGAGGACCTCGCCCCAGGGCGCGGTTGCCATGGGCTTCACCCAGCGGCCCGAGGGAATTTTGAATTCGATGCCGGTGAAGAGCGCGCCCGTCGGGTAGACGGTGCCGCGCGCGTAGTCCGTTTCGATATGGATGGCACCACTCATGAGAGGATCAGGGCCGATGCATTGGGCGAATAGCGTGACACCTTGGAGGGATCGAGGCTCACGCCAAGGCCCGGGCCCGACGGGATTTCGATATAGCCTTCAGCATCGAGCGCGAACGGCGTCGTCAGCAGCCCATCGACATAGGCACTGCCGCCAATGAATTCGACAAGATCGACATGCGGCAAGGCAGCAGCAAGCTGGAGATCGGCGGCAACGCCGAGCGCGGTATTCCATCCGTGACCGACATATCTGACGCCGAATTCATCAGCGAGCCAGGCAATGCGGCGCTGTTCGGAGATGCCGCCGACCTTGGTCGCATCAGGCTGCACGATGTCGAGGGCACGCCGCGTGAGCCAGGGTGTGAAGCTCTGGCGGCGCGTCAATACCTCTCCGCCCGCGACAGGCACGGGACTTTGCCGGCGCAATTCGCAGAAATCGTCGAGCGCGTCGGGGCGCAAGGCCTCCTCGAACCAGCCAACCTCATAATCGGCGAGCATGAGCGCGGTGTTGATCGCCCAGCGCAGGCCATTGGGCCAATAGGCATCGCTCGCACCGGCATCGACAAAGAGCTGGCTGTCCTCGCCGACCGCCTCGCGCGCGGCGCGGACGATCGCTTCATCCAGCTTCGAATCGCCGCGGCGGCCGAACGGGCCCCAGCCGATCTTGAAAGCGCGAAAGCCCTGCTCGCGGTAGACGGCGATCGTTTCGGCGAGGGGCTCCGGCTCGTCCATCAGAAGCGAGCAATAAGGCTTGGCACGCTTGCGATAGGTGCCGCCGAGGAGGCGGCCGACGGGCTGATCCAGGGCCTTGCCGAGAACATCCCACAGCGCGATGTCAATGCCGCTGATGGTGTGAGTAAGGGTACCGCCGCGGCCCATCCAGAAGGTGTTCTGATGAAGCTTCTCCGAAACGCGCTCCGGTTCAAGCGCGTTCTCGCCCGCATAAAGGGGTTGAAGCACTTTCAGCGCCGCTTCGACCAAACCGCCATTGGTGAAGACGCTGCCCAGCCCGGTAATTCCGGCATCGGTATGAACGGCGATCAGCGTGTGAACCGAATCGTCGGGTTTGATCTCCGTTGACCAGCCGCCTTTCGGGCTTTCGCCCATCAAGGGAATGGCAGCGATCGAGCGGATGCCGACGAAATCAAGAGCCATAGACAAGACCTGCTTTCAGAATGTTGCCGAGGCGCCGCCGTCAACCATCACGATCTGTCCCGTCACATAGCGCGAGTCATCAGAACACAGGAAGAAGGCCGGGCCCGCCATATCGGCCGGTTTGCCGAAGCGGCGCAAGGGGATGCGGCCGTATTTCACATAGATGTCGCGGAACCAGTCGGAATCATATTCATGCGAACCGTCGGGCAGAATCGACATGGGAGTGTCGACAAAGCCGGGCGCCAGCGCATTGACCATGATTTCATAGGGCGCCAACTCCGCCGCAAGCGCGCGGGTGAAATTGACAATGGCGCCCTTGGCCGTGGCGTAAGCCAGTTGATTGGGCCAGCCACGCACGCCCTGGATCGAGGCGATGTTGAGGATGCGTTTGCCGGCCAAGCCTCGCTTGAGCAAGGGAACGAAGGCCATACACATGCGCACCGCGCCATCCTGGTTGATGCGGGTGACGCGGTGATAGTCCTCCATCGTCATGGTCTCGATATGGGTATCGGCGCCGATCGCGGCATTGTTGACGAGAATCTCGACACGCCCGTGACGGGTTTCGATCCTGGCGGCGAGATCGCGCACCGACGCATCGTCGCCGATGTCGACCCGCAAGGCCTCCGCCTCGGCGCTTATTTCGGCCAGGCGCCGCGCGGCGGCCTCCGCTTCCGCTGCCTTGATGTCGGCGATCACAACCGTCGCACCTTCCTCAGCCAGGCGCTCCGCTATGCCGAAACCGATGCCCTGCGCGCCGCCGGTGACGACGGCAATGCGGCCGGCCAAGCGATGCTCACGATCCTCGTTCATGCTAATCCTCCTCGACTTCGCCCTTGGGCCTCAAGCGCCAGGCGGCAATCAAGGCGAAGGCGATCGACACCAGTAACACCAATGTGACGAGCGCATTGATCTCGGGGGTGAAGCCGACGCGCATCATGGCCCAGAGACGCAAAGGGAGAGTCATCTGGTCGCCCGCGACGAAAGTGCTGATCAAGGTCTCGTCGAAAGACAAGGTCAATGCGAGAACCGCGCCGGTCATGACCGCGGAGGCCAGATGCGGCATCAGGACATAGCGCAGGGTCTGCCAGCGGCCGGCCCCCAGGTCGAAGGAAGCCTCGACGAGCGACTTGGGGAGCGCTTGAAGCCTGGTCAGCACGAGGCGGTAGGCAACCGCGAGTACAAACACCGTGTGTCCGACGACAATGGTGAGCAGTCCGCGATTGATCCCGAGTTGGGCCGAGGAAACGAGCAGGGAAAGGCCGGTCACGATGGGCGGGAGGAGAAAGGGAAGATAGATGACGAGTTCAATGAAGCGGCGGCCTATGGCGCCTTCCCATTCGGTGTAGAGAGCCAGGAGAATCGCCAGGACCGAGGCAATGACGACAGAGGCAAGGGCGACGATCGCCGTGTTGGACAGCGCCGACAATACACTCTGGTTCGACCAGAGCGTCACATAGGGGCTGACGCTGAAAGTCTCCCAGAGAATCCTGCCCTGTCTGATCTGGACGACGGAGAAGAGCACGCCGATGATCAAGGGTGCGTAGAGTATGATGAAGACGATGGCCGTCAGCGTGCCGGCGGCAAATTCAGCGATGCGCTCGCCGGTACTGCGCATGGTTCAGATCTTCTGCCGGCTCATGGCGATGCCGGCGAGAACGATGCCGGCAAGGGCCGTCAGAAACAGGACTGCCGCCATGGCGGCGCCGAAAGGCCAGTTATAGGCAAGCCCGAACTGCGAATAGATAACGCGGCCGATGGTGAAGCCGGTGGTGCCGCCGACCATCTGCGGCGTGATGAAATCGCCAAGTGCGAGCACGAAGGTGAAAAGCGCCCCTGCAATGGTGCCGGGGAGCGAAAGAGGAAGCACAATCCGGCGGAAAGTGTCCCAGCCGCTGGCGCCGAGATCGAACGAGGCCTGCAAAAGCGAACGCGGGATGCGCTCAAGGGCGAGGAAGATAGGCAGGATAACGAAAGGCATGTAGATCACAGCCATGGTGATCAAGACGGCGCGCTGGTTGAAGAGAAAGATCTGGCTCGGCTTTTCCAGAATGCCGATGCCGATCAGCATCTGGCTGATGAGACCGTTAAGCCCCAGCATGGAGCGCAACGTATAGAGCTTGACAATATAGCTCATGAAGAGCGGCACGACCGCAAGCAACAGCAGGTAATAGCGGCGGCTGCCCTTCTGGCGCCAGATGAACCAGGCCATCGGATAGCCGATGAGGATGGAGAGCGCCATCACCTGAAAGCACAGGAGTATGGTTCCGAGATAGGTGCCGAAATAGGTCCAGTTGCCGAAGAACTCCGCATAGTTCGCAACCGTCGGCGTGTAATTCATGATGTGCTTTTCGGCACGAAACATGGAGATCGCCAGAAATGTGCCGATCGGGGCAACGACGAGAAGAAGCGGAATGGCGGCGACGCCCGCAAACACCAACCATCTGGAGAGGCGCCCGGCCATCGCGCGCCTCAGTCGGCAACGATCACGGCATCGGCCGGATCAAAGCTGACGCAGACCCGGTCGCCCGCCGCCAACGCCTGGCCGCGGCCATCGCCTGCAAGCCTGACATCGAATTTTGTCGCCGGCGCCGCAACCGCATGGAGAAGGACGCGCGTCATGGCGCCGCCGAACATCACTTCTTCAACATCGGCCGGGATCGCAATGGCGCCTTCACCGATACGCATGGCCTCAGGTCTTACTCCCATCAGCACTTTGCACCCGCCGGCGGCAGGCGCAGCGAGCGGGAAATTCCCGAGCCGGGTCTCGACGCGGTCGCCGGACGCTGCAACGACGCCCTCGATCAGATTGTTGTCGCCGAAGAAGCCTGCAACGAAGCGCGTCTGCGGCCGATAATAAAGATCCTTCGGCGTTCCCACCTGTTCGATGCGGCCCTGGCTCATCACCACGATGCGATCGGACATGGTGATGGCTTCGTCCTGGTCATGGGTGACGAAGACGAAGGTGGTTTCGATGCGCCGCTGGATTTGCTTGAGAAACACCTGCATCTGGCGCCGGAGGCTTGCATCCAGCGCGGCAAGCGGTTCGTCGAGCAGGATAAGCTTCGGTTCGCAGACAATGGCGCGTGCGAGCGCCACGCGCTGCTTCTGGCCGCCAGACAATTGCGATGGGTAGCGGTCGCGCAAGGCCGACAATCCGACGATTTCCAGCGTTTCATCGACAAGCTTCCTGGCTTCGGGACCGTTGCGGCGCTGAACAAGCGGACCATAGCCGGCATTCTGCGCAACCGTCATATGCGGAAAGAGCGCATAATCCTGGAAGACCGTGTTGAAGGGACGGCGATTGGCCGGCATGGCGGTGATATCGTCGCCATCGAAGATGATGCGGCCGCCGGAGGGAGCAGTGAAGCCGCCTATCAACCTCAGGACCGTCGTCTTGCCGGAGCCGGACGGCCCGAGGAGAGTCAGAAATTCGCCATTCGCAACCTCAAGCGACAGGGGTTGAAGAACCGTCGTCGCGCCGTAGCGCTTGCTGACCTCGTTCAGCTCCAGAGCCATGCCTTAAGTCCGTTCAGGCCACCTTGTAGCGCCTGACAATATCCCAATCGACCTCGACGCCAAGCCCCGGCCTGGTCGGCAAGGGAATGGTCCCGTCCGTGTTGAGGACCAGTTCCTCCTGGGCGAGCTCGCGGCGCAGACGCTCATGGCAGAGCTGCGGCGGGAGATATTCGATGAAGGCGCAGTGATTGGTCACGAAGGCCAGGTGCGCGGTCGCCGAAATCGAGATACCGGTCTTCCAGCAATGCGGCACGATGGTGCGGCCGCGGTCCTTCGCCATGTCGCACACGATCGTGGCCTCGCCGATGCCGCCCACCCGGCCGACATCCGGCTGCGCCACATGGACCTTGCCGATGTCCATAAGCTCTTCGAATTCGAAGCGCGTCGCCAGCCACTCCCCAAACGCGATCTTCATGGGCGCGGCTTCGGCGAGCTTCGCCATTTCATGCACATTGTCGGACCACAAGGGAGTTTCGAGAAAATAGGGCTTGAACTCCGCCCAATCCTTGATGACCGACAGACAGGTCGCGGCATCCTCCCACAGGTACTGTACATCAACCATCAAGGTGATGTCGGGACCGATGGTCTTGCGCACGGCGGCGAGAACCTCGGTGTGACGATCATAGCTTTCGCGCATGCCGCCATGGGCATAGGGCCCGTTCATGGTGATTTCGGTCTTCATGGCCGTGAAGCCAAGTGACTTGGCCCGCTCGGCCGAGGCGCAGAGCGCGTCGCGATATTCCTCGAAACGATGGCCGGCCGGTTGCAGCGACGCATAGGGCGTGATGGATTTGCGTGTCGCGCCACCGAGGAGCTCATGCACCGGTGCGCCGAGTGCCTTGCCGCACAAATCCCACAGCGCCATTTCGACCGCGCTCAGGGCATGGATCACCATGCCCCGGCGC
>JAEUMG010000132.1 GCA_016793355.1 Hyphomicrobiales bacterium | reverse complement strand
GTTCAAGGCGGAAGCCTACATTCTGACCAAGGAGGAGGGTGGCCGTCACACGCCGTTCTTCACCAATTATCGCCCGCAGTTTTATTTCCGGACGACCGACGTGACCGGGGTTGTAACGCTGCCGTCGGGCACCGAAATGGTGATGCCTGGCGACAATGTGACGATGGATGTTGAACTGATCACGCCGATCGCCATGGAGGAGAAGCTGCGCTTCGCCATCCGTGAAGGTGGGCGAACCGTCGGCGCCGGCGTCGTCGCAAAGATCGTGGAATAATAAGGCCGAGCATAGAAGATGCAAACCAACAATATCCGCATCCGTCTCAAAGCGTTCGACCATCGTATCCTCGATACGTCGACGCGCGAGATCGTGAATACGGCCAAACGCACCGGTGCGCAGGTGCGCGGGCCGGTTCCGCTTCCGACGCGTATCGAGAAGTTCACCGTGAACCGCTCGCCGCATGTCGACAAGAAGAGCCGCGAGCAGTTCGAGATGCGCACGCATCGCCGGTTGCTGGATATCGTTGATTGGAACCCGCAGACGGTCGATGCATTGATGAAGCTCGACTTGGCTGCCGGAGTCGATGTTGAGATCAAGCTCTAACGGGCTTTTTGAGGAGTGAAGCGATGCGTTCAGGTGTCATCGCACAGAAGCTGGGAATGACCCGCATCTACACGGAAGACGGAGCGCAGGTTCCGGTCACCGTGCTGAAGGTGGACAATTGCCAGGTCGTTGCGCACAAGACTCAGGAGAAGCACGGTTATACCGCCCTGCAGCTCGGTGTCGGCACGCCCAAGATCAAGCGCCTAACCAAGGCCGAGCGCGGTCATTTCGCGGCCGCCAAAGTTGAGCCGAAGAAGAAGCTTCAGGAATTCCGCGTGAGTCCCGACCTCACGATTCCGGTGGGTGCGGAGATCACCGTCGATCACTTCGTTCCAGGTCAGTATGTCGACGTGACCGGCACCTCGATGGGCAAGGGCTTTCAGGGCGGCATGAAGCGCTGGAACTTCGGTGGATTGCGCGCCACCCACGGCGTCTCAATCAGCCATCGCTCGATCGGCTCCACCGGCAATCGCCAGGATCCCGGCAAGACCTTCAAGAACAAGAAGATGCCGGGCCATCTGGGCTCCGAGCGTGTCACGACGCAGAACATCGTCGTCGTCAAGACCGACACGGATCGCGGCCTGATCATGGTTCGCGGCTCGGTTCCGGGCGTCAAGGGCGCTTGGGTCTCGGTCCGCGACGCCGTCAAGCGCAAGCTCCCGGATGGGGCGCCGAAGCCGGGTGCATTCAGGGCGCCGGCAGCCGGCGAAGCCGCGGCGAAGGAGTAAGCGATGTCCGAGATAAAGGCAGATATTCTCACCATCGACTCGGGCAGCGCCGGTTCGCTTGATCTCGACCCTCAGATTTTCGGGCTCGAGCCGCGCGCCGACATTCTGCATCGCGTTGTGCAGTGGCAGTTGAATAAGCGCCAGGCGGGTACGCATCAGGCGAAGACCCGTGGTGAGGTCAATCGCACGGGCAAGAAGCTCGGCAACCAGAAGGGTGGCGGCGGCGCCCGTCACGGTTCGCGTCGTGCCGGCATCTTCGTGGGCGGCGGCAAGGCTTTCGGGCCGCGGTCACGCAGTCACGAAACCCTGCTGCCGAAGAAAGTGAGGGCTTTGGGATTGCGCCATGCGCTCTCTTCAAAGCTGAAGTCGGAGCAGCTCGTTATTCTCGACAAGGCCGATATCAAGGACGGCAAGACAAAGTCGCTGAAGGCGGCATTTGCGGGCCTTGGTATTGAGAATGCGCTCATCATTGATGGAGCGGCCGTCAGTCAGGGCTTTGCAAACGCGGCGCGCAATATCCCGAACATCGACGTGCTGCCTGTTCAGGGCATCAACGTTTACGACATTCTGCGCCGCAAGAAGCTGGTTCTGACCAAAGCTGCGGTTGAAGCTCTGGAGGCGCGATTTAAATGAGCAAAGAGCGTTTCTACAATATCATCCGGGGTCCGGCGATCACGGAAAAGGGTACTCTGGTTTCCGAGAAGAACCAGATCGTGTTCAACGTCGCCTCGCGCGCGACCAAGCCGCAGATCAAGGCCGCCGTCGAGGGATTGTTCGGCGTGAAAGTGAAGGCGGTTAACACACTTATCCGCAAGGGCAAGTCGCGCCGCTTTCGTGGGATTCCGACGATCTTGAGTGACGTCAAGAAGGCATACGTGACCCTGGAAGAGGGTCACCGGCTCGATGTGACAACGGGCCTCTGAGAAGAGTCTGGAGCGAAATATGGCACTCAAGACCTATAACCCGACAAGCGCAGGCCAGCGCCACATGGTGATGGTCGACCGCTCGCAATTGTGGAAGGGCGCTCCGGTCAAGACATTGACCGAAGGCATGACGAAGTCAGGCGGTCGCTCCAACACCGGCCGGATCACGTCGCGGCGAAAAGGTGGCGGTCACAAGACCGCCTACCGTCTTATCGATTTCAAGCGTCGCAAGTTCGATGTCGCGGCAATCGTCGAGCGCCTCGAATACGATCCGAATCGCACCGGCTACATCGCCCTGATTAAGTACGCCGATGGTGAACTGTCCTATATCCTGGCGCCACAGCGCCTGTCGGTCGGCGACAGTGTCATGTCGGGCCGTTCGGTCGACGTGAAGCCGGGCAATGCCATGCCGCTCGGCTCGATGCCGGTTGGCACGATCGTGCACAACATCGAGACCAAGCCTGGCGGCGGCGGCGCGCTCGCGCGTGCTGCCGGCGCCTATGCGATGCTCGCCGGGCGCGACCAGGGCTATGCACTGCTCAAGATGAAGTCGGGCGAAACCCGCATGGTTCGCTCGGACTGCATGGCGACTGTCGGTGCGGTTTCCAATCCCGATCACGTCAACGAAGTCGTCGGCAAGGCCGGGCGCACCCGCTGGAAGGGCGCTCGCCCCGTGTCGCGCGGTATCGCTCGCAACCCCGTCGACCATCCGAACGGCGGCCGTACCAATGGCGGCAAGCACTGGGCAACGCCCTGGGGCAAGCCGACCAAGGGCAAGAAGACGCGCAATAACAAGTCGACCCAGAAGCTGATCGTGCGCAGCCGCCACGATCGCAAGAAGTCGTAGTAAGAGGTAGCACGTGGCACGCTCGCTATGGAAAGGCCCGTTCGTCGACGGGTATTTGTTGAAGAAAGCGGAAGCTGCGCGCTCCGGCGGCCGCAATATTGCGGTCAAGACCTGGAGTCGGCGTTCGACGATATTGCCGCAGTTTGTCGGCCTGACATTTCAGGTCCACAACGGTGCGAAGTTCATTCCGGTTCTCGTTTCCGAGGACATGGTCGGCCACAAGCTCGGCGAGTTCGCGCCGACACGGACCTTCCATAGCCATTCGGCCGGGGACAAGAAGGCGACGAAGGATTAAGGCGCCATGAGCAAACAGGCACGCAAGCGGTCGCTTTCCGACAGGGAAGCCAAGGCGATCACCCGATCGATCCGTGTAAGCTCACGCAAGCTCAACGAGGTCGCGGCCTCCATTCGCGGCAAGAAGGTTGACAAGGCGCTTGCCGAACTCACTTTCTCGCGCCGTCGCATTGCCGGTACGATCAAGAAGACGCTCGAGTCGGCGATCGCCAATGCGGAAAACAATCACGACCTCGACATCAACCAGCTCATCGTCGCCGAGGCTTATGTCGGCAAGAACCTGGTGATGAAGCGCTGGACACCGCGTGCACGTGGTCGCGTCGGGCGTATCGAGAAGCATTTCAGCGAACTCACGATCATAGTGCGAGAAATCGAGGAGGCGGCCTGATGGGTCAGAAAGTCAATCCGGTCGGCCTACGCCTCGGAATCAATCGTACCTGGGATTCGCGCTGGTTCGCCAACCACCGCGAATACGGCAAACTGCTTCATGAGGACATGAAGATTCGCAAGTACCTCAAGGATCAGCTTAAGCAAGCCGGCGTGTCGAAGATCCTGATCGAGCGCCCGCACAAGAAGTGCCGGGTCACGATCTACTCCGCTCGTCCTGGTGTAGTCATCGGTAAGAAGGGCGCCGACATCGAGAAGCTGCGCAAGAAGATTTCCGAGATGACATCTTCGGAGGTTCATCTCAACATCGTCGAAGTGCGCAAGCCCGA
>JAEUMG010000131.1 GCA_016793355.1 Hyphomicrobiales bacterium | reverse complement strand
GTTCAAGGCGGAAGCCTACATTCTGACCAAGGAGGAGGGTGGCCGTCACACGCCGTTCTTCACCAATTATCGCCCGCAGTTTTATTTCCGGACGACCGACGTGACCGGGGTTGTAACGCTGCCGTCGGGCACCGAAATGGTTATGCCTGGCGACAATGTGACGATGGATGTTGAACTGATCACGCCGATCGCCATGGAGGAGAAGCTGCGCTTCGCCATCCGTGAAGGTGGGCGAACCGTCGGCGCCGGCGTCGTCGCAAAGATCGTGGAGTAATCCGAGGCCGGATAGGGGTATAGCTCAGTTGGTAGAGCGGCGGTCTCCAAAACCGCAGGTCGTGGGTTCGAGCCCTACTGCCCCTGCCAGTTCGAAAGAAGGACAATGGCCAAGACAAACCCGCTAGAATTCCTGCAGGAAGTCCGCGAGGAAGCGGCCAAGGTGACCTGGCCGACCCGCAAGGAGACGATGATCACCACTGTCATGGTGATGATCATGGTGGCGCTGGCGGCTGTCTTTTTCCTCATCGTCGACATGGCCCTGCAGTGGGGCGTCAACAAAGTCCTGTTCGGGCTGTAGCGGACAGGAACGGCAGAAACCCATGACCAAACGCTGGTACATCGTTCACGCCTACTCGAATTTCGAGAACAAGGTGGCCGACTCGATCAAGGAGCAGGCCGCACAGAAAGGCCTGGGCGATCTGTTTGAGCAGGTGCTCGTCCCGACGGAAGAGATCGTCGAGATGCGCCGCGGCCGCAAGATCAAGAGCCAGCGCAGATTTTTTCCGGGCTATGTGCTTGTAAAGATGGAAATGACCGACCAGGCATACCATCTGATCAAAAACACCCCCAAAGTGACCGGCTTCCTTGGATCGGACAACCGTCCGGTAGCCATCACCGATGCGGAAGCAGCCCGCATCCTCAATCAGGTGGCCGAAGGCGTGGAACGTCCCCGCGCTCCGGTTTCCTTCGAGGTCGGGGAGCAAGTCCGGGTTGCAGACGGCCCCTTCGCCTCCTTCAGCGGGTTGGTGGAAGAAGTCGACGAGCAGCGCGCCCGGCTCAAGGTGGCAGTTTCGATCTTCGGCCGGCCGACCCCGGTTGAACTCGAATATGCGCAGGTCGAGAAGGTCCGCTGACCTTGACGACTTTCGCGTGAACGGTGGGAGGCAGGCCCTCGGGCAGGCCGGACCACTAACCTCGACAAGCCCGGTAAGGAACCGGTGAGGGAAAGAGAATGGCAAAGAAAATCGTAGGTTACGTCAAATTGCAGGTACCGGCAGGGCAGGCCAACCCGTCGCCGCCGATCGGTCCCGCATTAGGCCAGCGCGGCCTGAACATCATGGAATTCTGCAAGGCTTTCAACGCCCAGACACAGCAGATGGAGCCGGGCTCTCCGGTACCGGTCGTCATCACCGCCTACCAGGACAAGTCCTTTACGTTCGAGATGCGCTCCCCGCCGGCATCCTACTTCCTGAAGAAGGCAGCCAAGATCAATGCCGGCTCCAAGGAACCGGGCAAGGCGGCCGCGGTGGGCAAGGTCACGATGGCACAGTGCCGCGAGATCGCCGAGAAGAAGATCAAGGGCATGAATGCTCGCGATATCGACGCAGCGGCCCGCGAGATTGCCGGTTCGGCGCGCTCCATGGGCCTGGAAGTGGTGGAGTAAAGGCCATGGCAAAAGCTCCAAAACGGACCAAGAAGAACGTCGAAGGCATTGATCGTGCAAAGCTTTATGCGCTGGACGAAGCCGTGAAGCTGGTCAAGAGCCGGGCTAACGCAAAATTTGACGAAACAGTCGAAATCGCCATGAATCTGGGCGTTGACCCGCGTCATGCCGACCAGATGGTCCGCGGCGTGTGCAACCTGCCGAATGGCTCCGGCCGCAAGCTGCGGGTCGGCGTTTTCGCCAAAGGTGCCAAGGCCGAAGAGGCCAAGAAGGCGGGCGCGGACGTCGTCGGGGCCGAGGACCTCGTCGAGATCGTCAGCAAGGGCACGATCGATTTCGATCGCTGTATCGCGACGCCCGACATGATGGGTCTGGTCGGCCGTCTCGGCAAGGTTCTAGGCCCGCGCGGCATGATGCCGAACCCCAAGGTCGGTACGGTGACCATGGACGTCGCCGGTGCGGTCAAGGCGGCCAAGGGCGGCGCGGTCGAGTTCCGAGTCGAAAAGGCGGGCATTGTCCAGGCCGGCGTCGGCAAGGCGAGCTTCTCGGAAGATCAGCTCGCCGGCAATGTCCGCGCTTTCGTCGATGCCGTGATCAAGGCCAAGCCGCAAGGCGCCAAGGGCACCTTCGTCAAGAAAGTGTCCATTTCTTCGACTATGGGCCCCGGCCTCAAGCTGGACCTCGGCAGCATCACCACCGCTGCCTGATAAAGATACGAGTTTCCGATTGAGGAAATCCAGTTTCTTCAGTCGGTTAGCCGGGGTTTCAGAGTCTTTTTCTGAACACCTCCGGCACCTGTCCGAGATTGCTGGCGCGGGGGAAATCCCCGCTTAAACCACCAAGCCCGCATGAGATGGGGTCAAAAGATCAAAGCCTCGGTGAGAGGCGAGATCGGTTTGAACCTTCCGACCTCGTGAACCGCTCGGGCGGTGCATGGGGGGACAGGCAAGTGAGCGCCGCTCGCGCCTCGCCTGCCGTTGCGTGGGTCGAGTTCGGGCGGTTTGTCCACCGGTGCCCTGCCGCGGAGCGGCAGACACCAAAAAGGAGAGAGCAAGTGGATAGAGCCGAAAAGAAAGAGCTCGTCACAACGCTTCACGAGGTGTTTTCCAACACCACCGTGATCGTCGTGGCCCACAACAAGGGACTGACTGTCAACCAGGTCAACGACCTGCGCGGCAAGATGGCCCAGGCGGGCGCGACCGTTAAGGTCGCGAAGAACCGTCTTGCGAAACTTGCTCTGGATGGCACTGACGCAGCCGGATTAAAGGACCTGTTCGCAGGTCCGACCATGGTCGCATACGCCCAGGATCCGGTCGCGGCACCAAAGGTAGCCTCGGACTTCGCCAAGGCGAACGAAAAGTTCGTCATTCTCGGCGGGGCCCTCGGCAAGACCGTGATGGATGCCGCTGCAGTCAAGGCACTTGCCGACCTGCCTTCGATCGATCAGCTCCGCGCGAAGATCGTTGGCTTGATCCAGGCGCCGGCTACCCGCATCGCGGGTGTCCTGCAGGCGCCGGCCGGTCAGTTGGCGCGTGTCCTGAATGCCTATGCCACCAAAGACAAGGCCGCC
>JAEUMG010000128.1 GCA_016793355.1 Hyphomicrobiales bacterium | reverse complement strand
TCCGGATTTTGCGCGGCCTTGTATTCGGGATGCCATTGCGTCCCGAAGGCAAATCCCTTCGCGCCCTTGACCGAGACGGCTTCGACGATGCCGTCCGGCGCCGTCGCCTCGACCTCAAGCCCCGGCGCGAGTTTCCGGATGCCCTGGCGGTGGATCGAGTTGATCATGGTCTCGCGCTTGCCAAGGATGCGCTCAAGCATGCCGCCCGGACGGATAGCAATCTTGTGTGACGGGCCATAGCGGACATCGAGATCGGGCACCTTCGGGGAGCGATGATCGAGCCGGCCTTCGCCCTTCTGCAGTTCCGTCTCCAGCGTGCCGCCGAGAACCACATTGAGTTCCTGGAAACCGCGGCAGATGCAAAAAAGCGGGATACCGCGATCGATCACCGCCTTGATGAGCCGCAGCGTCGTCGCATCGCGGTGATGATCATAGGGCTCATGTTCGGCGCTGGGCTCTTCGCCGTAATGCGGGGGATGGACATTCGAGACGGCGCCGGTGATGAGGATGCCGTCGAAATGGTCGAGTGCCGCATCGATGTCGAGTGCCTCGCCGATAGACGGGATCATGACGGGCAGGCATTTCGACACCTCAGCGACGGCACGGACATATTTGTCGCCGAGCGAATGGAAATAGAGGCCGTGGTTCTCATAGGTGTCGGCAGGCATGCCGACGAGGGGCAGGGGAGCCATGATTGTCTCGCAATACAATAATCTGCGGCCACAGATACTCTGGAACGGCCGTGAAATCCATGCCACCTTGCAGATGCAGGGGGAGAGCCATGCTGGCGCAGCAACTATTTGATTTAACTGGAGAAGTTGCCCTCGTTACCGGTGCTTCCTCCGGCCTCGGCGCGCGTTTCGCCCGGGTTCTTGCCGCCAATGGCGCAAAGGTGGTGCTGGCGGCGCGGCGTCTCGACCGGCTGGAATCCCTGAAACACGAGATCGGCGCGAATGCGCATGCGGTCGCATTCGATGCCGCGGACCGCTCGAGCTTCACCAAGGCCTTCGATGCGGCCGAGCGTGTCTTCGGGCGCGTGACGCTTCTCGTCAACAATGCCGGCATCGCGACGGGGAGTTTCTTCGTCGATACGAGTCCCGAAGAGTGGGATCGCATCCAGGCCGTCAATGTCGATGCCGTCTGGCTGATGGCGCAGGAGGCGGCGCGGCGCTGGATCACCGCCAAGGAGCCTGGTGCAATCATCAATATCGCGTCGGTCTTGAGCTATCGCGTAAGCCTCGCCAATTCGGCCTATGCAGTGAGCAAGGCGGCGGTTGCACAGATGACGCAGGCGATGGCGCTCGAACTGGCGCGCCACGACATTCGCGTGAACGCCATTGCACCCGGATATATCGTTACCGAGATGACCGACAATTTCCTGAAATCACCGGCCGGCCAGAAGCGCATCCAGGCGATTCCGCAGCGTCGGGCAGGAGCCCCGTCCGATCTCGATGGCGCGCTGCTTCTGCTTGCCTCTCGCCATGCGTCCCGGTTCATGACCGGCTCCGTTGTCGTCGTCGATGGCGGTCACCTCACATCGTTCACTTGAGAGTTTCCATGGACTTCACGCTTCCCGCCGACATCGAACGTCTGAGACTGAGGGTCCGCGACTTCGTCGCCGCCGAAGTGATGCCGCTCGAAGCGCGGCCCGAGATCTATGACCAGTATGAGAACATCAGGCTCGATGTGCTCGATGACATGCGGGCGAAGGCGCGCGCCGCCGGATTGTGGGCGCCGCAAATGCCGAGGGAACGCGGCGGGCTAGGCCTGCCGGTCGTCGGCTGGGCGGCGATCTATGAGGAGGCGCAGCGCTCGATTTTCGGCCCCGTCATTCTCAATTGCCAGGCGCCGGATGACGGCAACATGTCGGTGCTCAACAAGGTCCTGAAGACCGATGCCGAGAAGGATCGCTGGCTGCAGCCGATCATCGACGGCAAGGTGCGTTCGGCCTTCGTCATGACCGAGCCACATCCGGGCTCGGGCTCCGATCCCGGCGGCATGATGTTGACAAAGGCGGAGAAGCGCGGCAGCAAATATGTCGTACACGGACGAAAGTGGTTCATCTCGGGGGCGGCGGTGGCGAGCCGTTTCATCCTCGTCGCACGCACATCGGGCGACCCGCGCCGCGGTCTCTCGGCCTTCCTCTATCACAAGGACGATCCGGGCTGGCGCATCGTTCGGCGTATCGCGATCATGGGGCCGGAGGAACATGGCGGGGTCTGCGAGCTTGAATTCGACGGCCTCGAAATTCCTGAAGAGAATCGCCTGCTCGAAGAGGGCGATGGATTGCGACTGACGCAGATCCGCCTAGGGCCGGCGCGGCTTACCCATTGCATGCGCTGGCTCGGCCTTGCCAAGCGATCGATGGAGATCGCGCAAGCCTATGTGAAAGAGCGCAAGGCCTTCGGCTCGACGCTGGCCGAGCGCGAAAGCGTGCAGCTCATGCTGGGTTCGGTTGCCAAGGACATTCAGGTCGGCCGGCTGCTGACGATGAATGCGGCCTGGAAGCTCGACCAGGGCGACAAGGCGCAAAGCGAAGTTGCGATGGCCAAGGTGCATGTCGCAGACACGTTGCAGAAGGCGGTCGATACGGCGATACAGCTCTGCGGCGCCAAGGGCTATTCGAAGGACACGATCCTTGAATGGATCTATCGCTATGCCCGCTGCGCGCGGCTCGTCGACGGGGCGTCGGAAGTGCACATGATGGTGTTGGCGCGCGCCTATGCGAAGAAGGGCGACGAGTTCTGGAAGTGGGGGTAGGGCAGCGACTCTGTCTTCTCCCGCTTGCGGGAGAAGAGGGGCCCCATGACGC
>JAEUMG010000084.1 GCA_016793355.1 Hyphomicrobiales bacterium | reverse complement strand
GCCCAGCTCGAAACCGTAATGAGCGAGCCGCCGCCGCTCTTGAGATAGTGCTTCACCGCGTGACGCATGAGGCGTGCCGGCGCAAGCACGTTGACATTCAGGGCCTCATCCCACACCGCGTCCCAGGCTTCGTCATCGTCCTCGATGCCGCCCGCAATGCGCATGACCGCGGCATTGTTGACGAGAACATCGATGCGCCCGCTCCAGTCGAGCGCTTCGTTCCACAGCCGGTCGACATCCTTCATGTCTTTGAGATCGGCGCCGATGAGCTTCACGCGATCGGGCGGAATGGCCGATGTTGCTTCCTCTGCACCGCCGCGGTCGCCGCCATAATGCGCGACGAGATTGGCGCCCGCCTGACCGAGCTTTGCGGCGATGGCAGCGCCGATTCCTTTGGACGCCCCGGTGAGGAGAATGGTTCTTCCGCTGAGTTCGAACATGCCGACTGATCCGTGAATTGACCGGGCTCCAGTATACAGCATGTATGCGCGTGCGCGAGGGCGTTACAGATTTGATTCACGGCGCTATGATCGCTCCTATGGATATGAACAGCTTTCGATCGTCATTGAAGGACGCGCAGCCGCCGCTGGGCATGAGCCTCGCGCTCCAGGCCCTGTGGTGGGACGCCAAGGGCGGCTGGGACCGCTCGCATAAACTTGCCCAGCAGCGCGAAGACGCGGCCGGCAACCGCGTCCATGCCTATCTTCATCGCAAGGAAGGCGATGAGGGAAATGCCCGATACTGGTATCGCCGCTGCCGGATCGCGCCCTTCACCGGAAGCCTTGATGAGGAATGGAGTGAACTCGTCGAGCAGTTCCTGCGGGATGCTGCATGACCGACGCCTTCATTTGCGATGGTCTGCGCACGCCGATCGGCCGTTATGGCGGTGTGCTGTCGAGTGTGCGCACCGACGATCTCGCCGCCATTCCGATCGCAAGCCTGATGTCGCGTCATCCCAATGTCGACTGGGCCAGCGTCGATGACGTGATCTATGGTTGCGCCAACCAGGCGGGTGAGGACAATCGCAATGTCGCCCGGATGGCGGCGCTGCTTGCGGGGCTTCCCGTCGAAGTGCCAGGCGTCACCATCAACCGGCTCTGCGGTTCAGGGTTGGATGCGGTAGGGACGGCGGCGCGCGCCATCCGCGCCGGCGAAGCAGGACTCATCATTGCCGGCGGCGTTGAGAGCATGTCGCGGGCACCCTTCGTCATGCCGAAAGCCGAAGCCGCCTTCTCGCGCCATGCCGCGATCCACGACACGACGATCGGCTGGCGGTTTGTCAATCCGCGTATGAAGGCGGCCTACGGCATCGATTCAATGCCGGAGACGGCCGACAACGTCGCCGCGGAGTGTAGTATCAATCGCGCCGATCAGGATGCTTTCGCATTGCGCAGCCAGAAACGCTGGGAAGCGGCGGTTGCCGCCGGCCGTTTTTCCAACGAAATCTGCGCGGTCACGATCCCGCAGCGCAAGGGCGCAAGCGTAGTCATCGAACGCGACGAACATCCGCGTCCTGATACTTCGGCCGAGCATTTGGCGAAGCTCAAAGGCATCAACGGACCGGACTTCTCGGTGACCGCCGGCAATGCCTCCGGCGTCAATGACGGCGCAGCGGCGCTGCTCATCGCATCAGAAGCTCGCGCCGCTGCAAATGGCTTGCGTCCACTCACGCGTATTCTTGGCATGGCGGTGGCGGGAGTCGCACCGCGCGTCATGGGGCTGGGACCTGTCCCGGCGGTGAGGAAGGTTCTGACACTGACCGGCCTCACCATCGGCCAGATGGATGTGATCGAACTCAATGAAGCCTTCGCGGCCCAGGCATTGGCGGTCCTGCGCGCGTTGGGCGTTCCGGACGACTCGCCGAAAGTGAACCCGAACGGCGGCGCGATCGCGCTTGGCCATCCGCTCGGCATGACCGGCGCGCGCCTGGCATTAACGGCTGCCCTTGAACTGAAGCGCCGCGGCGGGCGCTATGCGCTCTGCACCATGTGCATCGGCGTCGGGCAGGGCATCGCGCTCATTCTGGAAGCGGCATGAGCGGCGCATCGCTTAAACATATGCGAGCGCATCGTCGCCTAGATGGCAAGCTCCAGAATATATAGCCCGCCATTGTAGTCGTTGGAATAGATGAGACCGTTCTTGTCGACGAAGACGTCGCAGCTCTGGATGACTTGCGGTCTGCCGGGCCGTGGATCGATGAGACGCTCGGGGCGCGGCGGCACGAAGGCTGCGATTTCTTTGGGGCGATATGGATCGCGGATGTCGAAAGCACGGATGCCCGCATTCTGGTAGGTCGCGAAGATCATATCCGAGCTGACGAAGCTGCCGGGGCGGTTCTCATGGATATTGTGCGGACCGAAATGACCGCCTTTGCCGACATAGTCGGCTTCAGCCGGCGTGGGAAAGGTCGAGATGCTCACCGGGTTTGATACTTCGCGGTTGTCCATCACCCAGATCAGCTTCAGCCCGTCCTCCTGATTGTCGAGCACGGCTTCATCGGCAACAACCAGCAAGTCCCGGTCCGGCAGTGGCAAGCAGTTATGCGTGCCGCCACCGAAAGGCGGCGACCAATTCTTGTGTACAATGAGCTTCGGCTTGCTCCGATCGGCGATGTCGATGACCGCCATGCCGGCATCGCGCCACGCGGCATAGGCGACATCGCCATGGACGATCGCGTGATGAAGGCCATAACGGCAGGTCGGCGCCCAGCTCGGCGTTTCTCCCGCGGCGGCATTCATGCCCGGAAGCCAGTAGCGGCCAACTTCCTGCGGCCGCGTGGGGTCCTGCAAGTCGACGATCAGCAGAATGCAATCGGAGAATCCGTCTATCAGTGCTGAGACATAGGCCCAGCGTTCGCCGACATACCAGATGCGATGCGCACCTCCGCCATCGATCGGCATGAAGCCGATCTGTCGCGGCGTAGCCGGCTGCGCAATGTCATAGACGGCAACACCCGCCGACCAGTCGCGCACCGGCCTCGCCTTGGCACCGATCTTGGTTCCAAGCGCTCCTTTGTAATAGGATTTCTCGTCCTGAAACTCCATTGCGGCGAACATGTCCCGCGCATGAATGACGAGTAGCAGATCGTCGTGCGTCTGAAGATGAATGTTCCAGGTATTCTCGGGCGCTGCGATGTAATTCACGGCCTTGGGGTTACGCGGATCGGAGACGTCGATGACGCTGAATCCCTTCGAGAACATGTGTCCGACATAGGCAAAGCCGCGATGCACCATCAACTGCACGCCGTCGGGCCGACCGCCCTGATCGGAATGTCCGATGAGCCGCATCTTGTTGGCAAAGTCGGGCGTGGGAAGTTCAGTGCGCGTCATGTCGAGCCCATTAGGTGGATTGTGTTCGAACTCATTAAATCAAGGACAGAGTGCAAGCGCCGCTTCCACGGCATGGCCCTATCCCGAACCAAATCTTCTATCGCCGGTTGCGCGCGGATAAGTGATTCTGAAAATATTCGAACACAAAAGCGTCGTTAAATCAATGATGTAGAAACTGGCCTCTAGATTTATGCTACAAAAGGGGCCAATGAAAAAAATAATTTACATGAACTCGCCTGTTGGCTAGGCTCCCTCGGACGACGCGAAAACGTCGGGAAAATGCCAAAGTCTGGCCAGGCCGGTCGGGCTTTGAAACAGCCGGGCGCGAACGACGCGCTGAACAACATTTTCCGGAATCGAGCGCAATGCCGCCGGATGGGAGGAACACATGTTTTATACGCCGAAAGACGCCGTATTCAGCCGCGTGAGCCGTCGCAAGTTTCTCGAGATGGGTGGCGCCGCCGCGAGTGCGTTGGGTGTGGGCTCGCTCACGCTTGGACTGGGCTCGACTATCACCCGCTCTCGCGTCCAGGCGCAATCTTCGGACGAAGCGAAGTGGAAGCAGTATGCCGGCTCGAAGCTCGTCTTTATGTCGGAGAACACGCCGCCGTCCTTCGCCATTCGCGACAATATTAAGTCATTCTATGATCTGACCGGAATTGATGTGACGATTTTGACCGACGACCTTCCGGTTGTGCAGCAGAAGGTCGGCATAGATCTGCGCGGCGGCAAGGCCGACTATGTGCTGAATTATGTGCAGGACAAGCCGATCGGCGCTCCCTTTGGCGATTTTTATGCCGACATGACGCCGCTCTTCGGCGACAACACGCTGCCGCAGGATCCTGACGGCTATGGCGACGATGCCTGGTTCGAGAATTTCCTTTCGGCCTGCGGTCGTTTCTACAAGGAAGGCAAGATTGTCGCCCTTCCATATGACTGTGCCGTGGCTTGCACCTTCTATCGTCAGGACCTCTTTGAAGCGAACTCCAAGGATTTCGAAGCCGAGTATGGCTATCGCCTTGAATTTACGCCTGAGACGACCTGGAAAAACGTCACCGACATGGCAGCCTTCTTCAAGAAGGCCAAAGAAGCCGGAAAAGACGTACCTTATGGCTATGCTCAGCATCACGGCAACTTCGCCTGGACCACGCAGCTCGACATTCAGCGCATGTTGTTCGCCAATGGCCGCTGGATGGACTGGGACATCGATGACGTCTATGGCAGCCAGACTCCAGGCAAGACCAACTGGGGCGATGCGCAGTCGATCGAGATCATGCAGCGCTTCAAGGATCTGGCCGACGTGTCACATCCCGACAACCTCGCCAACGGCACGCTCGAACTGAACACCGTTTACCAGTCGGGCAATATTGCCATGCAGGTGCAGTACCATGAGTTCGCCGCTTCGATCGAGGACGAGACGAAGTCGCGCGCTGCCGGCGGCAAGACCGCCTATGCCGTCTGTCCCAAGGGCGAACCATCGTGGATCAAGAATGGCGGTCAGGCTGTCAATGGATGCAACTGTGGCATTGGCGGTATCGGTATCAACGGCAACGCGTCGGAAGATATGAAGCGAGCGGCGTATATCTTCGCTATCTGGTCGGTTTCCCGCGACAACCAGTTCAACGTTCTGAAGGGTCTCGGCGGCACGCCCACCCGCAAGTCCGTGCTGGCCATGCCGGAAGTGCAGGCGGCGATGAATCGTCCGACGACCATGCCGAACGCCCTCACTTTCGATGCGGTATACGACAAGGGGATCAAGAACCCGAACTTCGTGCTTGGACCGAAAATCCCGCAGGCGAACGAATACTATTCGATCCTGGCCGGTGAGGTGCAGAAATGCGTCTCTGGCGAGCAGTCGGCCGAGGACACCTGCAAGTCGCTGCAGACTCAGTTGGACGAGTTGAACAACGCGGGATAGAGTCGCCAACCACGCTGCATCCGGTTGCCCGGAAGGGCGCCGGGTGCGGCGCGCTTGACCCAGTAACTCTTCCCGACATCCGTTCAATCGGCGGATGCTGACGCGAGTCCGATGACAGACACTGCACTTCCTTACGATCGAGCCGGCGGGCGGAGTGAGTCCCTTTTCAGGGTCAGGCAGATTCTCGACAGCGTCGAATCGCGCCCGGCCGCCAGTGGCGTCACCGAACCGATCAAACTCAATCCCAAGCCGTCACGGGCCTATTTCTACTGGTTGATGGCGCCGGCGATCATCCTTCTGGCCTGCATATCGCTCTATCCGTTCTTCTGGATGATCTATATGAGTCTCCACGATGTGGAACTCGGCTCGGCTGTTTGGAATAATTTCGAGAATTTCACCAAGCTGGCCACGGACACGCGGTATCTCAACGGCTGGATGCTTCTCTTCCAGTACAGCGCCATGTGCCTCTTGTTGCAGATCGGCATTGGCGTGTTTCTCGCCGTCGCGCTTAACGGTTCGCGCTACGAGAAGTTTCTGGTTACTGCATTTCTGATGCCAATGATGATGGCGCCCATTGTGGCCGGCCTCGTCTGGTACTTCCTCTATAACGGCACCTTCGGCTGGTATCATTGGCTGTTCCAGAGTCTCGGCATCCTGGGCGCGAAATCCATTCTTGCGAGCCCGACGACGGCGATGTACGGCATCGTCATCGTCGACGTCTGGCAATGGACTCCGCTCATCACTTTAATTACCCTCGCGGGTCTGAAGCGCGTTCCGCAGGATCAGCTCGAAGCCAACATGGTCGATGGCGCTTCGCCCTTGCGCAATTTCTTCTCGGTAACCTTGCCCAATCTCTATCCGGTGCTGCTCATCGCCGTGATGCTCCGCTTTATGGATAATTTCCGCTTCATCGACTCGATCCTCGTGCTGACAGGCGGCGGTCCTGGCAATGCGACCAAGATCCTGCCGGTCTACCTCTTCGAGGTCTCCTTTAAGTTCTTCAAGCTTGGGCGCGGCGCGGCGATCGCGCTGACCCTGCTCGTCGTCACCATCATTCTCGGAATGATCCTGGTGAAGGTTTTCGACCGCCAGAACAGGGGGAAGGCTTAGATTATGGCTTCCCGCGACATCGTCCACTACGATACGCCGCTGAGCAAGGCGTTCAGATGGTTCTCGGCCGTCTTTATCGGCTTTTACCTGATCTGGACGCTGCTCCCGATCTTCGTCATGTTCGTCTCGTCCTTCAAGGATCTGCTCGAGGCTTTCAAGATTCCGGCCGTGGGCGATTGGATGGGAGCGGCGGTGTTTTTTGATTTCTCCCCGACTCTCACGCATTACGAGAACCTCTTCCGCAACCTCAATTTCACCAGCTACATCGTCAACAGTCTGGTTGCGGCGGGCGGTTCGGCGCTCATCTCGGTGGTGCTCGGATCGATGTGCGCCTACTCGCTTTCGCGCATCGAGTTCAGGGGCAAGAGCGATCTGTTTTTTTGGATTATCTCGACGCGCATGGCGCCGGTGGTGGCGGTGATGGTTCCGCTATACGCGATCTTTCGTTCGCTCGACCTCGTCGGAACCCTGCCGGGACTGATCCTTGCCTATACGACTTTCAATCTTCCCTTCGCGATCTGGATTCTCAAGGGCTTCTTCGACAACGTTCCTTACGCGATAGAAGAGGCGCAGATGGTTGATGGCGCCACGCGCTCGCAGGCCTTCATGTCGATCCTGCCGCTCGTTGCACCCGGCATCGGTGCGTTCCTAGTTCTCTGCATTCTCTTTGCGTGGAACGACTTCCTGTTCGCCGCGATTATCGGTTCGGGTGGTGCCAAGACATTGCCGGTCGCGACTCGCGAGCTTGTCCAGCCGCAGAACATCCAGTGGGGATCGATCATGGCGGCGGGCGTGGTGACGACCCTGCCGATGATGCTGCTGGGGCTGGTGATCAGGCGCTATCTCGTTACGGGCCTTACGATGGGCGCCGTCAAGGAATGAACGGAGCTTAGTATGGCGAAAGTATCGATCCGGAACGTCTGGAAGAAGTACGGCGAGTTTCCTGCCGTCAAGGATCTCAATATCGAGTGTCCTGACGGTTCGTTCCTGAGTATTCTCGGGCCTTCCGGCTGCGGCAAGTCGTCGACCATGCGGATGATCGCCGGGCTTGAGCACATCACCGCGGGCGACATTTATTTCGACGAGCAGCGGATCAACGATCTGGCGCCGAAGGATCGGGACGTTTCGATGGTGTTCGAGAATTACGCGCTCTATCCGCACAAGACCGTCTTCGACAACATGGCCAATCCTCTAAAGCTGAGGGGACAGGATTCGGCAAGGATCAAGGAGAGGGTGGGCCAGGCTGCCAATCTCCTTGAGATCGGAGAATTGCTGCACCGTCGTCCGCAGGAACTCTCGGGCGGCCAAAAACAGCGTGTCGCCATTGGCCGGGCCATCGTGCGCGAGCCAAAGCTGTTCCTGTTTGACGAGCCGATTGCTCATCTTGACGCAAAGTTGCGCGCCCATATGCGCGGTGAGATCAAGCACCTGCAGCGCACCCTCGGCACCACGATGATCTACGTCACCCATGACCAGCTCGAAGCCATGTCGATGGCCGATACGATCGCGGTCATGCACGAAGGTGAATTGCAGCAGCTCGGCAGCCCGCGCGAAGTTTATAACAACCCGGTTAATGCCTGGGTTGCCGGATTCGTGGGCGAGCCCGCGATGAACTTCCTCACTTGCGACGTGCGCGGCGATGGCGGCGAAGTGCTCCTTGCGCATCCGAATTTTGGAATTGCGCTGAAGCCTGAGCAGGTCAAATGCCTCAATGGCCGGAAGGGGGGAGGGAGCGTACGAATGGGAGTTCGCCCCGATGCCCTCAACATTGCGCTCGAGCGGCCCGCCGAACCGGCCATTGCCGGTGAAGTCTTCGTCAACGAATTGCTCGGCGGCGATATGATTGTCGAAGTCCAGCTGTCCGATGCGCGTGTCCGGGTAAAAACCTCGCCAGAATTCCCCGGAAATCCAGGAGATAAGTGTTATCTGACCGTCAATCGCGACAAATGGCACGCTTTTGCGACCGATACCGGCAAGGCGTATTTCTAGGCATCGGGCGATTGTAAGGAAAGTTCCAGACACAACCGGTTCGTGACCCTGTTTGGGCAGGTCCATCGCCACAATCGCTATTAAATATGAAAAATATTTTCAGAGGCTAGGCGCAAAGCGCTGGACGGGACCATGGAACCGATGATAACCTCCCATGCTAACAAATCAGTAGAAAATTAGTTTCAGGGAGGGCCGGCACCGATGAACGTGGGATTGACAGCGGGCAAACGTGATTGCGCTTCCGACCGTCCCGTCGCGCCATAGCTGTCCGTGCTCGACCCGTCATCCTATTCCCGGCAGCTTGACGATTATCTGGATCGTCATGCGCGCGCCGGAACTGCGATCGTCCCGACGATCTACCACGCCGTGCGCAATCTCACCTATGCCTCCGACGGCAATCGTGCCCCCGAAGCGGTGATCGAGACGGGCAAGGGCTCCTGCACCGGAAAACATCTCCTCCTCCGCGATCTGCTTCGCCATGCCGGCGAGACCGCCGATGTCGAATTCATCGAGGGCGATTTCGCCGCCTCGATGCCGGTCGTGGCCACGATGCCGGACGAGTTGAAGGCCTGGGTGTCCTCAGGTGGAATCTCGGATTTTCACTGTTACGTGGTCTGGCAGGGTGGCGAACGCGAAGTGAAGCTCGATGCGACCTGGCCCAACCGACTGGCGCCGCTTGGCTACCAGGTGAATGCTCAATGGGATGGCACCGGAGATACACGCATTGCCATCGCCGACGGCATTGTCAGAGGCCGTGCCGAAGACGTGTTGGAACGCAAGGCGGCACTGCTCGGAACGCTGACTGAAAAACAGATTAGAGACCGTCTGAGATTTCTGAAACTCCTGACGGAATGGATGCCGCAATAGGCGCGAGATCGGGGGGTGAATGTCGAAGAAGGCTAGCGCATTTGTCGGCATCGATGCCGGAACCACCGGCTGCACCGTAATGATTTTTGATGAGCATGGCAACGCTCTCGGTCATGGCTATGAGGAATATCCCTGCACATCACCCAATCCTGGCTGGAGCGAACAGGACGTCGAAGCCGTGTGGAGGGGCATCTGCGGCGCGTCGCGCCAGGCGGTGAAGAAGGCGAATCTCCCGGCAGAAGCCTATCGCTCGGTCGGCCTGTCGAGCCAGCGCGGCACCTTCATTTGTCTCGATAGTGCCAAGAAGCCTTTGGGCAATTCGATCGTCTGGAATTGCGGTCGTGCCCTCAAGTATCAGGAAGCCTTCTCCCGGGCAATTTCACCGGCCGATCACCAGGATCACACGGGCATGCAACTAAGCCCGTTGTGGTCGGCCTCCAAGATCGCCTGGCTGCGAGACAATGAACCCGCGCTTTTCGAAAAGACACGCTGGTTTGCCAATGGCCAGGAATACTTCCTTTATCGGCTTGGCGCGGAGGAGTGGGTGACGGATCCCGCCTCATTGACGCTCAACGGCATGATGGAGATACGCAAGCTCGATTGGAGCGACCGCATTCTTGCGCTGGCCGGTATCGATCGTGAACGGCTTCCGCCAGTCGGCATTCCATCGGGCCAGGCAGGCAAGTTGTCGAAGGCTGCCGCGGAAGCAACGGGCCTTCCGGAAGGCATTGCGCTGTGTCGTGGGGCAGGCGATCAGCAATGCGCCGCAATCGGAGCCGGCGTGACCAGGCAGGGCATGGCCGAATTTACGGTCGGCACTTCCGGCGTGATGGTCGCGCATCTCGACAGTCTCGATCGCATCAAGGGGCGCAATCTGTGGTGGGGCGGACATGGCGTGCCCGGCGCCTGGGACATCGAAGGCGCGGCATTCAGCCTCGGGGCCTGTCTCAAATGGTGGCGAAACAATCTTGGGCGCGACGAAACCGAGATGGGCTCGCTGCGCGGCACAAGCCCTTACTCGATCATGGTCGAAGAATCCGCGAAGTCGCCTGTCGGCGCCAAGGGATTGATCTTTCATTCCTTCCTGACGAGCCAAGTGACGCCCTACTATGATGCGGCCTCGCGCGGTGGCTTCCTCGGGCTCGGCCTGTATCACGACCGGCAGGATTTGATCCGTGCCTTGCTTGAAGGCTGCGCCAATGAGATGCGCATGGTTGTCGATGCTTTCGAAAGCGATATCGATGGCGGCATCACCGATTTCCGTCTGACCGGCGGCGGCACGAAATCGAACGGATTCGTTCAGATCATGACCGATATTATCGGAAAGCCGGCACATGTCACGCGCGAGCGCGAGTGCACGGTGCTCGGGGCTGCAATCCTCGGCGCGTTCGGCTCCGGCGCTTTCTCGACGATCGACGAAGCCGTCGAAGGCATGGTGCATGTCGAGGCAAGCTTTGATCCCAATCTCAAGCACAAGGCGCTCTATGACGACCAGCATCGCCTCTATCGCGGGCTCTATGAGGCAATTGCCAATGCCGGCCAGTATCAAGCGCTCGCCGATTTCGTGGCGAAATATTACTGAGACTTAATACAAGGAGTTAAGGAAATGCCGATTCCGGGAATGCGTGGCATGGAGCACATCGGGTTTACTGTGCCCGACATCAACGAGGCTTGTGATTTCTTCGAGAGAATCCTGGGCGCTGAAACGCTCTATACGGCGGCGAAGAACTTCCGCTCGGATGGCGACTGGATGAAAGTGCATCTTAATGTCGATCCGAGATGCGTCATCAAGGAATTCCGCTACATGCGCTGCGGCAACGGAACCAATCTCGAGGTCTTCGAGTATGAGGCGCCTGACCAGAATCCCAATCCGCCGAAGAACAGCGATATCGGTGGCCACCATCTGGCCTTTTATGTCGATGACATGGACGAAGCCATCGCCTTCCTGAAGAAGAATGGCGTCAAGGTCCTCGGCGAACCGACCTCCTACACCGAGGGACCGAATCTTGGCCTGACCTGGTGCTACTTCATGGCGCCCTGGGGGCAGCAGCTCGAGATCGTCTCCGCACCAAAAGGCACGGTCTACGACAATGACGCCAAGAAGACCGGCAAGACGCGTCTCTTCCATCCGAAATACGTGGCCGAAACCACGATCTAGTCCAGTTCCGCAAATGGCAACGTGCGGTCCTTCGGGACTGCACGTTTCCTTTGGAACACGATGCGCGAGGAGGGCCAATGCCCCTGATATCCATGCGCCCGCTCTTGAAGCAGGCCCAGGCCGGCAAGTATGGCGTCGCCGCCTACAACATGATCGACTATAATAGTGCGCGCTCGATCATCGAGGGCGCGGCACAACTCGAAGCGCCGGTCATCGTCCAGGTGTCGGTAAAGACGGTAAAGCACTGGGGCTACAAGCCTGTCGCCGGTTGGGTTCGCATGCTGGCGGATACGGTCGACGTCCCGGTTGCGCTTCATCTCGATCATTGCAACGACATCGAAGTCATCAAGCGCTGCATCGATGCCGGCTGGACCTCGGTGATGTTCGACGGCTCGGCGCTGCCATTCCAGCAGAATCTGGCGAAGTCGCTTGAAGTCTACAAGCTGACCGAAGCCGCCGGCATCGGGCTTGAGGCCGAAATGGGTGCCATTGGCGGCGTCGAGGACGACAAGTTCGTCGCCGAAGACAAGGCTTTGTTAGCGAATTTCGATGAGTGCGTCGCCTTTTGCAAGGAGATGCCGAAGCTCGCGGTCTTTGCGCCGGCGATTGGAACCGCCCATGGCTTTTACAAAGGCGAGCCAAAGATTGCCTATGATCTTCTGGCGAAGATCACCTCGGCGATCGATATCCCGATTGCTCTTCACGGCGGAACGGGGCTCAACCAGGAACAGTTCGACCGCTGCATCGCAGGAGGCTGTGCCAAGGTTAACATATCGACCATGCACAAACACTGCTTCATCGATGGTTTCGTCAAGCTGAAGCAGGAAAAACCGAAGCTCGAGGAGCCACTGCCATTCATCCAGAGTCAGTATGAGGCGATGAAAGCGGATGTCATGAGCATGATTCGCGCCTTTGGATCGGACCGCAAAGCGCCAGCCGCCAAGGCGACGATGGCGGCGCAATAGTGGCCGTCCGCATGCAGGCACTGATCTTCGATTGTGATGGCGTGCTTGTCGACACCGAGCGTGACGGCCATCGTGTTGCGTTCAACAGGGCCTTTGCGGATCTGGGGATAGACGTCGAATGGTCGATCGAGCGCTATGGCGAGCTGTTGAAAATTGCCGGCGGCAAGGAGCGCATGACGCGGCACTTCGACGAGACGCGCTGGCCTGTCGAAGATGGCGCGCGCGGCGATCTCATCAAGAAGCTGCATGAGCGCAAGACGGCGATCTTCATGGAGTTGCTCGAAGGCGGTGGCATGGATCTGCGGCCCGGCGTTGCGCGCCTGGTTGACGAGGCGATCGCGGCCGGCATCCCGGTCGCGGTGTGCTCGACCTCGGCTGATCGCGCCGTCAATGCGGTGGTGGGTGGAAAACTCGGAGCCCAGCGCGCCAAGAAGATCAAGGTATTTGCGGGCGATATCGTCAAGCGCAAGAAGCCTGACCCGGAAATCTACAATCTCGCGGCTAATGTACTTGCCGTCGAACCGGGCAACTGCGTGGTGGTTGAGGACAGCCAGAACGGCCTTGAGGCGGCGAAGGCGGCCGCCATGAACTGTATCGTCACCATTTCATCCTACACAGGTGGTGAAGATTTCCGTCTGGCCGATCGCGTCGTTGCCGATCTCGATGCGGGCATCGACCTGGCGGCGTGCCGGGCGATCGTGCGGGGCCACGCCTAGCCTTCGGCCGGGCTGCGCCGGCGATAATGCTTTTCAAGCGCAAGTCCGGTCGCCTGCAGGTTGTTTGCGGTCTTGGCGCCGGTGCGGAACAATATGCCGAGATAGAGGAGATCGATCAGGAAGAGCTGGCTGATCCGCCCTTCGAGAAAATCGCCATAGAGCGGGATTGGCGGTGTCGAGGAATTCCAGGTGACCAGTGTGACGTCGGCAGCCTTGGCGACCGGCGATGTCGCATCGCTGGTAATGGCGATCGTCGTAGCGCCATTGCCCCGCGCTATCTGCAGGGCGGCCGCGACCGTATCGGTCGTGCCGGTATGCGAAACGCCGACCATAACATCCGCCGGGGTCAGATTCGCCGCACATATGGTTTGCGTATAGCCGTCGCGATAAGCCACGGCATCGATTCCCGCCTTGATGAAGAGATGCACGGCTTCATCGCAGATTGAAGCGGCGCCGCCGACGCCAACGAAGAGTATCTTCTTGGCGGCGCGAAGCGCATCGACCGCGCGCTCAAGCCGCGCCGCATCGAGCTTGCGCTGGGTCCCCTGGATGCTGGCGGCGAGGAGGGAGGCGAGATTGCCGCTTGTCGTGACAAGAGAATCGTTCTGGTCGATTTCGATCGGTATGTTTGCGAAGGCGGTGCGCTGGCGTGCGCCCTCGGCAAGCGACAGCTTTAGGTCGGGGTACCCTTCATAGCCGAGAGCGCGGCTGACACGGCTGATCGTCGCCTCGCTGACGCTTAACAACTGCCCGAGTTCAGTAATCGAGGCATTCAACCGGCTGTCAGCGTGATCGCGCAGGAAGTCGGCAACGATCCGCTCCGATTTCCGCAGATTACCGTATCGCTCCTGGATCCGGTGCAGCAGGTCCCCGTTTGGCGTCGCCTGGGTCGAGTTTATGTCCGTCATGCTGCTACTGCGATGGCTGCCGTTCCAGCTAATCTAACGCTTGGGCCGTGGGAAGGCAATTTTCCTCGTCGGTTTCCCGGCTTTGTGCAAAGGTGAGGGGGATACCGTTTTTAATTCAATGACTTAGGCTGTTGTTGCCATTTTGGCCAATCCCATTCACATAAACTCCAGAAAGCTTTTGATCATTCTTGCAAGAAATTTTCTCGACAGAACGAGGTATTTGACTATAGAAAAGCCTCAAGACAAGCGCCTGTTTTTAACAAAGAAACGACGTGTCTCGGGAGGCTTTTGTGGCAGCTGTGCATGCAAAGAAGAACGCGCCATCGCGCGAGCTTTTGGAGAAAATTTTCCGCACAGCCTATCGCATTCGGGTCTTTGAAACGGAAGGGATCAAGCTTTACCGCCAGGGCCTGATCCGGGGCTATTTCCACCCCTATCTGGGGCAGGAGGGCATCGCGACCGGAGTTTGCGCCGCCCTGAAGGAAGGCGATTACATAGCTTCGACGCATCGCGGGCACGGACACTGTATCGCCTGGGGCGCCGACGTTAAACGTATGGTTGCCGAGCTTCTTCAGAAAGAGACTGGCTATTGCCGGGGTTATGGCGGCTCCATGCATATTGCGGATATCCGGGCCGGCAATCTCGGCGCCAACGGCATCGTCGGCGCGGGTACGCCGCTCGGAGTCGGAGCGGCGCTCGCTGCCCAGATCCGCGGCTCCGATGCGGTAACGGTGACATTTACAACCGACGGTGCGTCCAACAACGGAACCTTCCTTGAATCGCTAAACCTTGCCGCGATCTGGAATCTCAACTTCATCCTGGTCATTGAAAACAACCAGTACGCTGTTTCCACGCGCATTGAAGAGTCGACCCGCGAAACCGACCTCTACAAGCGCGGTTTGAGCATTGGCGTCGAAAGTCACCAGATCGACGGCAATGATCCGCTTGCGGTCTATCATCTCACCATCGAAGCGGCTGACAAATGCCGGGCGGGCAAGGGGCCGATTCTCATCGAGGCCAAGACCTTCAGGCATATGGGCCACCACGTGAACGATCCCGGCAAGTACATGCCCGAGGATCGGCTTGCCTATTACAAAGCCCGGGATCCGATCGACCGTGCCCGCAATGCGCTCGTCGAGATCTCGGGAGCCGAGAAGTCCGAAATCGATGCGATCGAGTCGGAAATTGCCGCCGAGTTCGAAGAAGCAGTCGGGTTTGCCAAGAACAGTCGCGAAGTAACAGCCGAGGAATTCCGGCAATTCGCAGCGGCATACTGAGGCGGGAGGATTGATCGAGACAATGCGCGAGATCATGTATCGCGAAGCTTTGCGCGAAGCCCTCGATGAGGAAATGCAGCGCGACCCGAATGTCTTTGTAATCGGCGAAGGGATTGCCGAGCGTGGCGGCTCCTACAAGGTGACCGAAGGTCTGCTGGCCAAATACGGGCCGAAGCGCATCCGTGATACCCCGATTGCAGAAGCCGGGATGATCGGCGTCGGCGTCGGTGCAGCGATCGCCGGTGCGCGGCCGATCGTTGAAATCCTCTATGTCGATTTCGCCATGTTGGGGATGGACATGATCGTCAATCAGGCGGCGAAATTCCGTTTGATGACCGGTGGCGAGGGTCGCGTGCCCTTCGTCTTGCGCACCCAGGGCGGCGCCGGCGGCGGCGTTGCCGCGCAGCATTCGCAAAGCCTTGAGGCGCTTTTTTATCACATTCCCGGTCTGAAGGTGGTGATGCCTTCGGTTCCTGCCGACGCCAAGGGCCTATTGAAATACGCCTTGCGCCAGGACGATCCGGTCATGTTCCTGGAGCACAAGCACCTCTACATGACGAAGGGCCCCGTGCCCGGCGGCGAGCACATTGTCGAGTTCGGAAAGGCTGATATCAAGCGGGCCGGCAAGGATGTCACCATCATTGCATGGTCAAACATGATTCCCCGTTCCCTCGAAGCCGCGGAATCCCTCGCAGCCGAAGGCATCGAGGCTGAAGTCGTCGATCCGCGCACGCTGGTGCCGCTCGACGAGGAGACGATTCTGACATCAGTCGCCAAGACGCATCGCGTCGTCATCGTGCAGGAAGCAGTTCGCCGCGGCGGCGTCGCATCGGACATTGCATCCATCATCCAGGAGAAGGCATTCTACGAATTGGATGCGCCGATCGAAATCGTTGCCGGGCTCAATGTCCCGATTCCCTTCAATCTTGAACTGGAGAAGGCGAGCGTTCCGCAAAAATCGGACATCATCGCCGCCGTGAAGCGCAGTCTCTATGTGCCGAGCTATGCCATGGCGGCGGAGTGACCGGCCATGAAGCTTCATGTGCTCGAGAAGCTTGCCGCGACCAATCCTGACTGTGAGATCTGGTGGGATTCATCGCCGCTCGTCTACGCGAAGTGGAAGCGGGAGACGCTGGATCGGGCGCCGGAGGAAAAGAAAGCCGACTGGACGGCACAGCTGACGCGGCTCTTCGATGCCGATCGGCTGCAGGTCGAGTCTCACATGGGCTTCCATGGCGTGACCACCAATCCACCCTTGTCGCTTCAGGCGATTCAGAACAATCCGAGTTATTGGATCAGAAGGATTCAGGAGATTGCCGCCATATTGCCCGGCGACGATGTCGAGACCGTCTATTGGACACTATATCTCGACATCGTTCGTCGCGGGGCGGAAATGATCCTGCCCTTCCACGAGAAATCCGGCGGAAAGTTCGGATTTATCTCCGGACAGGTCGATCCGCGCTTTGTCAATGACAGAGCGCGCATGCTGCAGCAGGGCGAACAGCTCGCTGCGATCGGCCGCAATGTGATGGTGAAGATTCCGGGGTCCCGCGAAGGCTACGAGGTTATAGAGGAGCTGACTGCACGAGGCATTCCGACTAACAACACGACGTCCTTCACCGTGCCGCAGTACGTCGCCTGCATGAACGCGGTGACAAGCGGCCTTGAGCGGGCCAAGGCCGCAAATGTCGATCTCTCGCGCTGGCGCTCAGTCATCACCCACATGTCGGCAAGGCTGGGCAATATCGGCGACCTCAAGTCACAGGCTGAAGCGCGCAACATTGTGCTCTCGCCCGAAGATATCCTCCATGGCGAACTGGCTGTCATCAAGCGCGCCTATCGCTTGGGCAAGGCGGCGGGTCATCCCAGCAAGATGCTGCAATGTTCGATGCGCGTCGTCGATCAAGGGCCGGATAAACCAGCCTCGAGCTGGCATATCGAGAAACTTGCCGGCGGCGACCTCGTCTATACCTGTCCACCTGGCTACATCACGCAGTTGATGCAAGTCGAAGACCGGTTGCCAGAGTTCGATCCTGGCGCAATCCATGAGGACCCGCCGAAAGCAGTGATCGACAAGCTCAGGCGCATTCCATACTTTCGCCAGGCCTATGAGGTCGACGGCATGAGGCCGGAGGAGTTCAGCCATTTCGGCGCCTTCGCCGCGACAGCCTCGGAATTTGCAGGCGCCACGCGCAAGACTGTGGACTTCGTTGCGCGTGCCTTGGAGTCAACCAAGCTAAGGGCCGCCTGACGGGCGAGGGGAGGAGTTTCAGTGGCTGAGGCGATACTCGTGCCCCAGGTGGGTCAGGATCTGACGGAGGCGAAGGTCGTTGCGCTCCACGTGAAAGTGGGTGATCAGGTCAAGAAGGGCGACGTTGTCGCCGAGGTCGAATCCGAGAAGGCGAGCTTTGAGGTCGAGGCATTCTCGGCCGGAACAGTGACCCATGTCGCCTATAAGCTCGGCGACATGGCGACCGTCTTGCAGCCCCTGCTCTTCGTTGGTGAAGCAGGCGAGATAGCCGGAGCGCAAAGCGCGGCTTCGACTGGGAGTGGCACGCCTGTCAGCCCCGTCGCTCCGTCAGAGAGGCAGGCCAGCCTCGGTTCGTTCGAGCGACATCGTTCATCGCCACTGGCGCGGCGGCTCGCTTCCTCCAACGGTCTTGATATTTCCCGGATGAACGGCAGCGGTCCTCACGGCGCAGTCGTCCTTAAGGATATTGAAGCGCTCCTGACATCGTCCGGCGCAGCGAACAAGGCAAAGGGACAGACGTCTCTCGCGTTCCGCAGCCTACGCGACGGCACTGGTACGCCTGTCATCTTCATGCATGGCTTTGGTGCCGAACTTGTGGCCTGGCGCCCGTTTGTGGAGCATCTAGGCATTGCAAACCAGAAGACGGGTGTCGACCTGCCCGGCCATGGCGCCTCACCAGACAGCGGCGTCGAGGACTTCGACGATCTGGTCGAGACTGTCGCTGCGGCGCTCATCATGGCTGGCCATACGAACCTCCATCTCGTCGGTCACTCGCTTGGTGCGGCTATCGCTGCCGCGCTGGCGGTTCGTGACGGATTCCGCGTGCAGTCTCTGTCCTTGATCGCGCCGGCCGGGCTGGGCCCCAAGATCAATGGAGATTTCATCGCTGGCTTCCTGAGCGCCGAAACTGAGGCTGCCTTGAAAGCTTGGATGCGAATCCTGGTTCATCGTAGCTCGGACTTGCCTCAGGCCATGGTCAGGGCAACCCTGGTCGCGCGGCAGGAAATTGGAATCGCCGCGGCTCACGGGCGCATAGCGGCGGCGGTATTCTCCGGATCTACGCAATTATTTTCCATCCGCGATGCACTCGATAAATATCAGGGCCCATGCAGGATCATAGTAGGGCGCCAGGATGCAATAATCCCGCCCGAATATGCCGATGCCGTGCCCGATTGCATTGCTGTTCACAGGCTCTCCGGTGTTGGACATCTCCCGCAGCTCGAATCGGCCGCACTGGTGGCACGGCTAGTCTCGGAGACTGTCAGGGCTGCCGGCTGACCAGTACCCGAACCGCGGAACCTGATTTGAATGCCTGCACAATCATCACACCGAGGCACGTTGGTCTTCGATCTCGATGGAACCCTCGTCGACAGTGCACCAGATCTTGCCGATTCGCTTGACCTAATTCTTGTGGAGCAGGGCAGGCAGCCGCTTGGCCTCGATGTCGGGCGCGGTCTGATTGGCCACGGGATCAGTAACCTGGTGGCCAGGGGATTGGACCGGTCTGGACCCAAACTTGAGGACCCGGATCTGGAGCGAATCATTAGGCGTTTTCATGAGATCTACGCGGGCAACCTGTCACGCAAGACCAGAGCCTACCCTGGAGTGGAGAGGGTATTGGGCGAGTTTCGCGAGCGCGGCTTCCGCCTCGCAGTCTGTACCAACAAGCTGGAACGATACTCACGACAGATTCTCATCGATCTTCAGCTTGCGGAGCATTTCGATCTGGTCGCTGGGCCAGACACATTCGGGATTTCCAAACCGGATCCGCGCCATCTACTGCTCACGATCGAGTCCGTCAAAGGCAAGGGCAAGCCGGCCTTGATGATTGGGGACTCGGAAGTCGATATTACCATGGCCAAGGCTGCGGCTCTACCGGTCATAGCCGTAAGCTACGGCTATGCGAAAGTACCTATCGCCGATCTCAAGCCGGACGTGATAGTCGACAGTTTTGCCGAACTCCAGATCCAGGTTGGTAGGCTGCTCAGCGGCTAGCTATAGCCAGTATCGGTGAACGGAGCCCAGTAGGCGACCGACTCACGGAGGGCAGCTACTACATTGCGGTCGGTCGGCTCGCGCTCGCGGAAGGCGAGTTCCAGGCAGAGTTCGTTGTCGGAGCCCCCGCCTTCACGGATTGCCGCAAGCAGCTTCTCCGGCGTGATGCGGCCATCCTTGTTGTACTGCGCGGTGAAGGGCCAGTGACCGCCCTTGTTCATGCTCGACTGCTTAATGTGGATGATGGGCGAGCGCGTCGCGAATTCCCTCGCCCAAGCGAAAGGGTCGATGTCGCTGGGATTGGGCGAGGTAACGTCTCCATGATCGACGTCGATGAGCGGCCTGAGCGGAACGGGCAGGCCTGCCGCGTCGATCCAGCTCTGCAGCTCATTTGCGGAACTAATGGTGTGGCCGACCTCGCGGCCAACCGACATCGATTCCCAGAAGAGCCAGGTGAGCCCGCGCGACTTCGCATGCACCGCCACCTCGCGCCAGCAATCGAGCGCGATCTGCATGAGTTCGCCGCGTCGTAATGGATCATCGAAATCCTTGTATGTGAAGATGCCGTATTGCGTGCCAAGCGTCGGCGCCCCGAGGTCACCCGCAATATCCGCCATGCCTTTGAACCAGCCGACATAATAGGCGCGGACCTCGGCGTCAGGATGCGCGAAGTGGTTAAGCCTTCCATAGGGACCGGTCATGAGGGATGTGACCTTCACGCGCTTCGACGCGCATGCCTTTGCCATCCGATCGGTAAGGCGGACGACGGTTTTCGCATCCCAAGCGGGATTGATGAACTCGTGCACCAGCTGGAGGTGGCCGATGCCGATCTCGTCCGCGAGGACAGAGATCAGATCCTCGGGTTCCGCGAAGCGGTTCACCAAGGGATTGGCATTCAGCGAAAGAGAAAATCCCATTGCGTCTGATCGCCTGCTTTGCAGTGCAGCATCGATTCTTGTTGACCTAAACGCTAATTTGAAAAATATTGCATGACAAGAAAAAAAATGCAGAAGGAAATGGGAAGGCGTTGAAATTGCACCCGCCCGCTATGCAATTGGACGAGGAAGCCGCGATCGCCGCGCGCGCCGCGTGGCTGCATTTTGCCGGCGGTAAGACGCAGGGCGAGGTTGCTGAGCTTCTTGGCGTGCAAAGCACCAAGGCGCACAGGCTCATTGCGCGGGCGCGCAATGAGGGCCTGATCCGAGTCTTCGTCGAAGGCCCGATCGCCGGATGCATTGAACTTGAGGAGCGGCTGCGTGACGCTTACGGACTGCGGCACTGCGAAGTCGTTCCCAATATCGATGATGTTCCTTTGCCCCTTCGCACGCTGGGTACGGCTGGTGCGCGTTATCTTCGCAATCTGATCGAGAGCGAGCGCTACGATTTGATAGGAATCGGGCATGGGCGCACGCTGGCGGCTGCCGTAGACCTTATGGCGAGTGTCGACGCCGGCAGGACACGCTTCGTCTCGTTGCTTGGCGGCTTGACGCGCCGTTTCGCGGCAAGCCCCTTTGATGTGATTCACCGGCTTGCAGAACGCACCGGAGCGGAGTCATACGTGATGCCCGTCCCGTTTTTTGCGAACAGCGCCAAGGACCGGGCGGTTCTAGAGGCGCAGTTCGGCGTCTCGGACGTCATTGCCATGGCGCGCAAGGCGCAAATCTACATTGCCGGCATCGGCGAAGTCGATCGCAAGAGCTTCATCGCGTCCGCCGGAATGGTCGATGATGCGGATGTCGATGCGGTAGTCAAGACCGGAGCCGTTGCCGAGATACTCGGGCAGTTCTTCGCTGATGACGGCACGTATTTGCCAAACAACCTCTCGGATCGCGCCCTAGCGCCGCGCATCGTAGATCTGGAATCGCACCGTATTGTCGCCGTGGCGGGCGGCACGGCCAAGACTCGGGCCATCCGCGCAATTCTCTCGAGCGGACTGCTTTTCGGCCTGATAACCGACGAGGCAACCGCTCGGCGCCTCGTCAATTTCAAACCGGGACGTGAGCCCGGGAAGAAGAACGGAAGATCCGCACCGGGCTAGTCACGACGTTTGTAACCACAGATGTAAACGGAGAAATGGGACATGTACGACAAGGAAAAGGGCCTGTTTGAAGCATTCGTGAAAAATAAACTGAGCCGCCGCGAGTTGCTCAGGACGACAGGAAAACTTGGCCTTTCGGCGGGAGCCGCAGGCATCCTCCTCACCCAGGCGCAGACCAATGCCATGGCTTCGGATTTCGACTGGATGAAGTACAAGGGCTCGAAGGTCAAGCTTCTGCTGAACAAGCATCCCTATGCGGATGCGATGATCGCCAACATCGAAGCCTTCAAAACACTGACCGGCATGGATGCCTCCTGGGATATCTTCCCGGAGGATGTCTACTTCGACAAGGTGACCGCGGCTCTGTCATCGGGATCGTCCGAGTATGATGCCTTCATGACTGGCGCCTATATGACCTGGACCTATGGCCCGGCCGGCTGGATCACCGATCTCAATGAGTACATCAAGGACCCGGCGAAAACGAATCCCAACTATAACTGGGACGACGTGCTTCCGGGGCTTCGAGCTTCGACCTCGTGGAACGGCGTTCCGGGCGGCGAGCTTGGATCGGCCGATGCCAAGCAGTGGTGCATCCCATGGGGCTTTGAACTCAACAATCTCTCCTACAACAAGCCGATGTTCGACAAGGTTGGCGTGCAGCCGCCGAAGAACCTTGCCGAACTTCTTGAGGTCTCGGCGAAGCTCACCAAGGACTTGGGCGGGCCCTATGGTGTCGGCGTGCGCGGCTCGCGCTCCTGGGCGACCATCCATCCGGGCTTCCTGTCGGGCTATGCCAATTTCGGCGAGCGTGACTTCACCGTCAACGATGGCAAGCTCAAGGCGGCCATGAACACCGCTGGCTCGAAAGCTTTCCATCGCGATTGGGTGAAGATGATCCAGGAATCGGGTCCGAAGGACTGGGCTAACTACACCTGGTATCAGGTCGGGACCGATCTCGGCGCCGGCGCCTCCGCCATGATCTTCGACGCCGATATTCTCGGCTACTTTATGAATGGCGGCGACAACAAGGAGAAGGGCAATCTTGGCTATGCGCCGTTTGCGGCAAACCCGGCCGCCGCCGCGCCGACGCCGAACGTCTGGATCTGGTCGCTTGCCATGAACAACGCCGGCGCCCAGAAGGACGCCGCCTGGTATTTCATGCAGTGGGCCTCATCGGTCGAACACGATCTGTTCGGCGCCCGCAAGATGGATTTCGTCAACCCGGTCCGCGCCTCGGTGTGGAACGACGACGAGTTCCGCGCTCGCATCGACAAGTCCTATCCGGGCTATCTCAACCAGTACGAGGTGTCGGCTCCCGGCGCGAAGATCTACTTCACCGCCCAGCCGCTGTTCTTCGACCTCACAACATTGTGGGCGGAAAACCTGCAGAAGATGGTGGCCAAGGAAATCCCGGTCGACGAGGGACTGGACAAGATGGCAACCGAGATGGACCAGAAGCTCGTTGAGGCCGGCCTCGGATAAGCCCGCAGGGTAGGGGCGGGGCCTCTCCTCCTCCGGAGGCCCCGCAGCTTACAGTTGAACTCGAAACACCGAAGGTGAAAAGTGGCTCCATGACTGCTGGAACCGCTCAGGCGCATGCGCCCGCAAAACAGGGCCGCTTCATGCGGAAGGCCCTTCCCTATCTGTTGAGCTTGCCGGCCCTGCTCATGTGCATCGGGATTCTCATCCCGTTCTTCACGGCAGTCTACTATTCGATGCTGCGCTATCGGTTGAACCTGCCCGCCATGAAGGGCTTCATCTGGTTCGACAACTACATCAACTTCTTCACCGATCCGAAATTCTGGAACACGCTAAAGATCTCGCTGATCTATGCGGGATTGACTGTCGTTCTCGAGCTCATCCTGGGTCTTGTCATTGCGCTGCTTCTTCAAAAGCGCTCACGGGTGAACAATTTCGTCTCGATCCTGCTCCTTCTCCCGCTGATGACGGCGCCGGCCCTGGCCGCGCTGATGTGGAAGCTGATGACCAATCCGAATTTCGGAATCCTCAGCTATCTGGTGTCGCTCATCGGCTTTCCGGACATGAAGTGGGGCTCGGACCCGTCGACCGCGCTGTTCACGGTCGTGCTGGTCGACATGTGGGTGTATACGCCGTTCATGATGATCCTGCTGCTGGCGGGCTTGCGCTCCCTGCCGACGGCACCCTTCGAAGCCGCCGCGCTCGATGGAGTACCCCGATCATTCGTCTTCTTCCGTATCACTTTACCAATGCTGATGCCCTATCTTCTGACGGCGACGCTCTTCCGATTGCTCGACTCAATCCAGCAGTTCGACATCATCTACGCAATGACGCAAGGCGGCCCGGGCGATAAATTGTTGGTCTTTCAGGTGCAGGCCTATCTCGACTTCTTCCAGGCAACGAATGTGGGCCGTTCAGCGGCACTGATGATCATTCTCTGGGCGATCACCTATTTCCTGTCCAACATCTTTATCAAGCAGTGGCTGAAGTTGCGTGAGAGAGCCCACGGAGCCGCCTGATGGATCACACATCGACGTTCGAACGGATCTTGCGCGGCATCCTCCTGGCCCTCGTCGTCCTGTTCTTCATGTTCCCGATCTTCTGGATCCTGCTTATGTCGTTCCAGACAAATGAGTCGATCCTTCGCATGCCGCCGTCTGTCTTCTTCACGCCGACTTTCGACAACTACATCGCGCTCGTGACTGGCGAGATGCGAACGGCGGCGGGCAGCCTGCAGCTCAATTTCATGCAGAATTTGTGGAACTCGGTGCTTCTATCTACGACGTCTGTTGCGGTGGCTCTCGTGCTGGGCGTACCGGCGGCCTACGCCTTCGCCCGCTTCAAATTCAGATTGGGCGAAGACATCGCGTTCACGCTGTTGTCCTTCCGCTTTGCACCGCCGCTGCTCGTATTGCTTCCTCTGAGCCTTTATTTCAAGTCGCTCGGTCTTACCAACACCTATATCGGACTCATCTGGGTTTATCAGTTGATCTGCCTGCCGCTGATCTTGTGGATCGTGCGAGGCTATTTTGAGGATTTAAGCCCCGACATCGAGCATGCTCACCGTATCGCCGGCTACAGCTGGTTCCAGACATTCCGCAAGATTGCCGTTCCCCTGGCCCTGCCCGGGATCGCCGCGGCCGGACTTCTTGCCTTTATCTTCTCCTGGAACAACTTTGTATTTGCGCTTGTCCTGGCGTCCGCCGACAAGCAGCCGGTGACCGTTGGCGCCCTCGCTTTCGTCACTGCCTCCGGCATCCAATACGGGCAGATTGCCGCCGCGATCGTGATGTCGGTGATCCCGACTTTTGTCCTTGCCATGTTTGCGCAGCGTTACCTCGTCGAGGGCTTGTCGCTCGGAGCGGTGAAAGGATGAGCCAGCTCGCATTCAGCAACCTCTCAAAGGCTTTTGGTTCGTTCAAGGTCTTCGACGGCTTGTCCCTTGCGGCCGAGGCAGGCGAGATCGTCGTCATTTTCGGCAGCTCGGGCACCGGTAAGACCTTCCTGCTCCGCCTGATTGCCGGCGTCGAAGAGCCGACGACGGGAACGATCGAGATCGGGGGCCGTGACGTGACCGAGATTCCGCCGGAGCAGCGCAATGTCGGCATGGCGTTCCAGAATTTTGCGCTCTTTCCGCATATGTCGGCGCGCGAGAATATCGCAAGCCCGCTGCGGGCCGCTCACGCCGACGAGGCGACGGTCGAATCCGGTGTTTCGCGAGTAGCAAAGCTGCTCAAGATCGACCATGTGCTTGGACACGCGCCGCGTGAACTGTCAAACGGTCAGAAGCAGCGTACAGCGCTTGCGCGCGCCCTGGCAGCCGAGCCGCGCATACTTCTCCTCGATGATCCGTTGCGCAATGTCGACGCCAAACTGCGCTTCGAGATGCGTCTGGAATTGCCTCGCCTTCTGCGCCAGTCCGGAGCGACGGTCCTCTACGTGACCCAGGACTATAAGGAGGCGATGGCTCTAGCCGACCGGATAGCGGTGCTGGCCGGGGGACGCTTCGTGCAGGTGGGAACGCCCGAAGAGATTTACATGGCACCCTCGACGCTCGGCGTGGCGAAGCTCTTCGGAGATCCCTCGATCAACACGCTCGAGACGAGACTCTCAGCCGACGGCATGTGGGTGGCCATCCGCGGCAAGGACATACGGATCGACAAGGCAGCGAAGCTCGGCGGGCGCGAGGTCATCCTTGGCGTCAGGCCGGAGGCAGTAGCGCTGACGCAGAGCCAGGTCGGGCTGCCGGCAACGGTGATGGCGGTCACGCCGCTCAATGAGCGCGTCGTGCTGCTTCTCGAATCGGATGGCGGCTGGGAGTTTCTTGCCTCGCTGCCATCGGCAGCCGCCGACATTCCCGAGCCGAACACGAGACTATCCGTGACGTTCGCCGCCGAGGGCGTGCATCTGTTCGACCCGACGACGGGAGAACGGCTCCATGGGTGAACTCGTTCTCAGCAAGTTGGACAAGGTCTATCGATCGAAAAGGACAAGTGTTCATGCGGTCAAGTCATTCGACCTGACCGTCAAGCCGGGCGAGATCGTAGCGCTGCTGGGTTCCTCCGGCTGCGGCAAAACATCGACTTTGCGGATGATCGCAGGATTCGAGGAGGTCACAAGCGGTTCGATCTCGCTCGACGGGCGCGTAATTCACACGCTGTCGCCATCGCAGCGTGGCGTCGCCATGGCATTCGAAGCTTATTCGCTCTATCCGCCGCTTACGATCGGCGAGAACATTGCCTTTGCACTGAAGGCAGCCAGGCTGCCCGCAGCGCAGCAGCAGATTCTTGTAAAGAACATCGCCGAGATGCTGGAAATCGCGGGCATCCTGAACCGATATCCGAGTTCCGTCTCCGGCGGCCAACAGCAGCGCGCGAGTCTCGGCCGGGCACTTGTGCGTAAAGCTAGTCTATATCTCCTCGATGAGCCGATGGGCCAGCTTGAACCGCAGCTTAGGGCCGTCTTGCGCGGTCGGATCAAGCACTTCCTGCGAGAAAACAACTGTACCACCATCCTTGTTACCCATGATCAGACGGAGGCAAACGCGCTCGCCGACCGGATTGCCGTCATGGAAGGTGGTGTATTGCAGCAATATGCAACCCCGGCCGAACTCAAGGCGCGGCCGGCGAACCTGTTTACCGGGGCATTCATCGGCGAGCCGCCGATGAATATATTCGACGCCAAGATCACGGCTGCTGCGCGCGAGATCAGGTTCGATATCGAAGGCGGTGTGTCACTCGCCTATCCGGTGTCGGACTTTTCGCCTGATGTGCAGCGGCTTATTGCCGGCCGCAGGGAGGTGGCGCTCGGCATACGGCCCCATGCATTTCACATTGGAAATGGCGCACTCCGCGGAAAGGTGATCTCCTGTCAATGGTTGGGAGACCAGACGCATGTTGCGGTCGATATTGGCGGTCGCACCGTAGTCTCTGTCTCTCACGCGCGTGTCGACAAACAGCCGGGAAATGAGATCGGCCTGAGCGCCCTCGCGGCGGATCTCCATATATTCGATGCGGAGACCGGCCGCGCGGTTGCGCATGGAGGGTCGCCCGCATGAGCGGACCGCTCATAGTCGGCCTCGATTCCGGAACGTCCGTCGTCAAGTCCGTCGCCTTCACTCTCGATGGCAGGCAGATCGCATCGGCCGCCCTGCCGAACGCCTATGTCTCGCTTCCCGATGGTGGCGCCGAGCAGGATATGGAGAAGACTTGGGTCGATGCCGCCGAAACACTGCGCCTGCTCGGCCAGAAGGTACCGGGCCTTGCCAGCCGTGTTCTCGCGTTGTCGGTAACTGGGCAGGGCGACGGCATGTGGCTGATCGACAAGGCGGGGGAGCCGGTAGCGCCCGCCTGGCTGTGGCTCGACGCACGCTCCGCTGCGATCGCGCAGAAGTTTGCCGAGTCTCCCGCCCATGCGGAACATTACCGGCGCACAGGCACCGGCGTGAATTCATGCCAGATGAGCACGCAGTTGGCATGGATGAAGCGGTATCGGCCGGAAGTCCTCGACCGCGCCGGTACTTCGTTCCACTGCAAGGACTGGCTTTACTTCAAGCTTACCGGAACAAAAGCGACTGATCCTTCGGAAGCCAACTTCACCTTCGGCGAGTATCGAACGCGCAACTACGCCCCGCATATTCTTGATGAATTGGGCGCAGGCGACGCCAGGCGCCTCCTCCCCCCGATTGTGGATGGCACCATAGAGGCGGCGGGCCTCAGTAAGGAGGCGGCGTCCATGTCGGGCCTCAAGGCGGGTACACCTGTTTCGCTCGGCTATGTGGATGTGGTCTGCACCGGGCTCGGCGGTGGTCTCTTCGATCCGGAAGGCAAGACGGGCTGCACGATCGTCGGATCAACGGGGATGCACATGCGCGTGGCGCCGAACGCTGAAGCCGTGCGCCTGAACAGCGAAATGTCGGGCTACACCATGGCTTTCCCCGTGCCTGGCATGTATGCGCAGATGCAGTCGAACATGGCTTCGACGCTCAATATCGACTGGCTGCTCGACATGGCGCGCGACATCCTGAAACGGGAAGGCGTGGAAAGAAGCCGCGGCGATCTCCTGAAAGGTCTCGATGATCGTATCCTCGCCATTCCCCCGGCAAGCGTGCTTTACCACCCCTATATTTCGCTCGCCGGCGAGCGCGGCCCATTCCTCGAACCTTCCGCGCGCGCGATGTTCACCGGGCTGGACGTAACCACCGGCTTCGACCGTCTGATGCGTAGTGTGTTCGAGGGTTTGTGCTTTGCGGCGCGCGATTGCTATTCCGCGATGGGCGACATTCCAACCGAAGTGCGCGTCACAGGCGGAGCTGCGCGATCGCATGCACTTCGAACCATGCTGGCCAGCGCGCTGAATGCCAGGGTTCGAAGTGTCATGCGGGACGAAGCCGGCGCCGCCGGCGCGGCGATGATGGCGGCCGTCCAACAGAAGGTCTTCCCCGCGATGCAGGATTGCGTCGCGCACTGGGTCGATCCCCTGCTGGGAAGCGCGACCGAGCCGGATCCCAAGCTCGTCGCCACCTATGACGCGGCGTTTCGAAACTACCAGGATGCGCGAAAGGCCATGCGTCAGATTTGGAGGTCGATGGCGGCAATGCGCGAGGATTCCGTCAATGCCTCGTAAGCTCGCGATAATCGGGGACAGGTTCATGCTCTCTTCGGTCTTCGAGGAGGCCATTCGCGATCGCTGTCGGCTGTATGACCTTGCGATATCGCGTCATGACTTCAACTGGCCCGACATTCCGATGGAACATGGCTATGCCGTGGAGGGTATGGACGGACTCAAGGAATACATGGGCTCTGCGGACGACGTAGTAAACTTGACCGGAGATGCCGAAATTCTGGTTACCCATCTGGCGCCGCTCTCGGCCGGAATCATGGACAGGCTGCCAAAACTCAGGTTCGTGGCGGTATCGCGCGGTGGTCCGGTCAATGTCGACATGAGTGCCGCCCGCGAAAGAGGTATCACTGTCGTGAACACGCCGGGCCGGAATGCCAGCGCCGTCGCCGAGTTCACGATCGGTGCCATTTTGGCTGAGACGCGCAACATCACTCGCGGTCACGATGCGCTGCGCCGCGGAGAGTATCGCGGCGATCTTTACCGCGCCGACATCGCGGGTCGGGAACTCTCCGAGATGACGGTGGGGCTGATAGGCTATGGTGAAGTCGGCCGTCGCGTCGTGAAATATCTCAAGGCGTTTGGTTGCCGCATTCTGGTCTGCGATCCTTATGTCCAGCTTTCGGCTGACGACTTGAATGACGGTGTCATTCACTGCTCGCTCGAACGATTGCTGGCTGAGTCCGATGTAATTTCGCTGCATCCGCGTGTGACGCCGGAGACTACATGGATGATAAATGCCGAAACCCTCCGCAAGATGAAAAAGGACGCGACGCTGGTGAACACCGCGCGTGGTCCGCTTGTGGACTATGACGCGCTCTTTGACGTGATGCGGGACGGCCACCTGCGCGGTGCGATGCTGGAAACATTTGCGGTCGAACCTGTGCCGCCCGACTGGCCGCTATTGAAGCTTCCGAACGTCACTCTCACGCCACACATAGCGGGGGCCTCCGTCAAGACCGTGCGCCATGCTGCGGGTCTCGCGGCAGACGAAGTTCGCCGGTATCTCGCCGGCGAGGCACCGATCAACAAGTGCTGACAGGCTGCCAATGAAAGACTTGGGCGAGGTCGATCTTGTCGTTATCGGCGGCGGGATTAACGGCGTAGGCATCGCGCGGGATGCCGCAGGGCGCGGCCTGTCCGTGATCTTATGCGAGAAGGGCGATCTTGCCGAGGGTACGTCGTCGCGCTCGGGCAAGCTGATCCACGGCGGTCTGCGCTATCTTGAGTATTACGAGTTCCGCTTGGTCCGCGAGGCGCTTATTGAGCGCGAGGTCTTGTTGCGCGCGGCTCCCCACATCGTGTGGCCGATGCGGTTTGTGCTGCCGCATTCCCCCGAGCAACGGCCTGCCTGGCTCGTCCGTCTCGGCCTCTTTCTCTATGACCATCTCGGCGGTCGAAAGCAGCTCCCTGGATGCCGTCGTATCGATCTGCGCAATGCCCCCGAAGGCGAGCCGCTGAAAGATGAGTTGAGACTTGCTTTCGAGTACTCCGATTGCTGGGTCGATGATGCGCGGCTGGTGGTACTGAATGCCCTGGATGCCGCGAAGCGCGGCGCTCGCGTAATGGTTCGAACCGCCGCGACATCGGCGCGCCGGATGGAGGGATCGTGGCAAGTGGAGTTTCGCGACGGCAAGGGCGAAAGAATGAGGGCTACGGCAAAAGCGCTCGTCAATGCGGCTGGCCCGTGGGTCGAGACCGTAGTTAATACCGTTGTCGGGTCGAATTCGGCACGGCGCGTGCGGCTCATCAAGGGCAGCCACATCATCGTGAAGAAATTCTGGAATGGCCCGCAGGCCTATCTCTTGCAGAACCACGACAAGCGGGTGATCTTCGTCAATCCCTACGAAGGCGACATGGCATTGATCGGGACAACCGACATCCCGTATGATGGCAGAGCCGAGGACGCGGCCGTGGTTGAGGGCGAGGTCGAATATCTCCTCGCTGCCGTCAACCGCTATATTCGCAGACCGCTGATGCGGAGCGATGTTGTCTCAAGCTTTGCTGGTGTCCGGCCGCTCTACGATGACAACGCCGCCAATCCGTCCGCCGTGACTCGCGACTACGTCTTCGATTTGGAGGGAAATCCCCCCCTTCTGTCGGTTTTTGGCGGCAAGATAACCACCTATCGCAAGCTTGCCGAGCATGCCTTGCGGAAGCTTACGCCATTCTTTCCGCAAATGGGCGCCGGCTGGACGGCTGGCGCGCCGCTTCCCGGCGGCGATATGGCAGGAGCGGATTTTGGTGCATTCTTCAATGAGTTTCGCAGCAGCTATGGCTGGCTGCCTGAGGATCTGGCACTCCACTACGCTCGGCTCTATGGCACTCTCAGTCCGCAAGTGCTTGACGGAGCTCGCAGTATCTCCGACTTGGGTCGCCACTTCGGGGGTAACTGCTACGCGGCCGAGGTCGATTACCTGCGTCGTTCGGAATGGGCTGAGACCGCGGATGACATTCTCTTCAGGCGCACCAAGTGCGGCCTTCACATGTCACAGTCGCAAAGGGAGGCTTTCGCGGCGCACTACTGGCCGGGGCAGGAAGCGGGGCGGTGGCTGGAACAGCCCGGTCTATGACGTGCCCACATTCGCGACGGTGACCTTGACGTTGAATGAACGCATCATCGCCAGATGTTCGGCGCTGATGCCGTCGTCGGTGATGACTTCCGATATCGCTGAAATGTCGCAGAACGTGCAGAAGGCAGGAGCCTGAAACTTCGAGCTGTCGACCAGGAGTATGGTCCGGCGCGCCGACTCGATCATCGCGCGCTTCAGCGAGGCGACCTCAAGTGAGGCGTCGCTCAGGATGCGACCGGTAACGGCATAGGTACCGATGAGGCAGACATCGGCATGGATGGTCTTCAGAAAGTCTGAGCCTGGTTCGCCGACCATCATCTGTGATCCCTGGCGCACCGTGCCGCCAAGCACGATAACCCGCCATGAGGGACACCCGGCGCAGACCGTCGCGATTTCAAGACTGTTGGTCACCGTGGTCAGTGGTATCTGCCGGTCTGCCGCCGCGCGTACGGCCTCGATGACCGTCGAACTGCTGTCAAAAATGACGCTCTCACGCGGGGCGAGGCGGAGTGCCGCAATCGCACCGATGGCCCGCTTTTGCGGATTCTGAAGCTGCGCATTGAGGGAGGCGTCGCGCTCGAATGTTGCCTGTAGCGGCGGCACGAAAAGCGCGCCGCCATGCGTACGTTCTAGGTAGCCGCCCTCGGTAAGATGCTCCAGATCGCGACGGATCGTCGAGGCCGAAGCCCCGATCTCTTCGGCGAGTTCGAGGATCGACGCCGCCCCGTCGCGGCGCAGCCTGTCCAGAATCATGGCCCATCGCTTGGCTGGCATGATTTCGACGCGCTTCGACGGACTTTCCATGGATCTCTGCTCCCGTTAAGCCCGGCTGAGAGCGCGTCCGTGGGTGGCGACGCGTCGACCAAGCATGAGAAGGCACCCTCCGGTGAAACTGTCGCCAAGGCCGACCGCGGCCTCCAGATGCTCAAGATGCGGCGATGCACACGACACGATCGACCATTTCCCCCGTCTCGAGAGGAACGGGAGCGGTGGCGCTGTGAAAGTCGCGCGAGTATCGATCTCGCCCGGATAGGTCGGAGCACCTTTGGCGGCGCGCGTGCCGGCGAGCAGGCAGCCCATCATCAGCGCACGCTGTTCCTTATCCGCATCGCCGCGTGTCGCGGAAGCCGCCCATTGATCGGCATGAACGCAGACCCGATCGAGCCCGAACCTTTCGCCCAATTCGCACATGTCCTGAGCGATATCCGAACTGCCTGGCGCAAGTGCGGCGAATTCCGAGTAACTCATACCGGTCGATGTGATCGTCCCCTGCAGTCCGGAGATGACCCGGTCGCGGTGCGCTGGCGTGTCGTACCCGGCCAGTTCGAGGTGGAGGACGCCAAGCCCCGCGGCAAGCCATTGTGCCGTCATATGCGTGACCGCCGCAACCTCGGAATCGATGCGCTCATAGGGGATGCTGTTGAAGCCGGAGATCAGCCCGGCGCCGGCCTCGCCGGCCAGTGCAACACTCAGTTCTTCGAACTGCCGATCATGTTCAAGCCCGGGATCGTGGAAGCGGACAATGATGCGCGACGACCTTCTTGGCGTGACATTGCCGATCGCGCGCCCCGCCGCATATTCAATGATGAATATCTCGGGCCGACGGGTGCCGCGCGGTGCAATGTTGCGTGCCGCGGTGGGCTTCCCGTTCTCCGCTATCAGAATATCCGGATGGAGATGGCGCAGCATGTGCGCGCTGCGGTCCTCAAGCGCCACGAGGGCCGGTGCGCCGATCATGGCCAGGGTCCACGCCGCCTGCGGGCCGGTGCCGCCCAGCGCGTAGCTGATGGGCAGGTTCTGGGCAAGCCAGGACGGCCCGTCGGGCCAGTCGATCCTGATCTCCCCGCCGATCCCCTTTTCCGCGCGGCGCTTGATCGTTTCTCCGAAATTTCGGGCGGCTTCGGGGGCGCTCGACGAGAAAAGAGGCGCAAGCGTATGCGCGGCAATCCGGGCATCGATACAGGCACCGAGGCCGCACAGCATGAGACGCGCCTCAGCGGCGATCTTGGGCACCTCTGCAATGAGATCGCGATACCGGTCCGCCCAGTCCACAGCCTTCAACCTTCAACGCGCCCGGGATTGAAGAAGATAAAGGAGCAAATTCTCTCATCTGTCAACAAACCTGGATGATTTTGGAATATTAGGAGTTACCCGTAAGAAACGGGCAAAAAGGCCTCGAAAGCGGTTGAATCTGGTCCGATCCGCGATTTGGGATGACCGGAATTGGAAGTTTATGACCTGTATTGATCATTTCCGCAGCAAATGCTATCAGGCATCAGCTTAGCCCCGGAGATATTGGAAATGACGAAACTGGACGAAAAACTGGCGCGGATACGGGCTGGGAAATACAAGCGGTCGGATTTCATCATCGCCGATGCGAAGGACGGCGATATGGGCGCTGGCGTCCTTGGCGCAGCCCCCAAGCGTGCCGCGGACGGCAGCCGCCTGCGCGGCAAGACCCGCGCCGAGTTTCTCGACGATATCGAAGCGGTCGTGAAGCAGGGCATCGTCGATGTCATGCTGGTTTCGGCCTCAAATCTGGAGTTGTTGCACGAACGCGGCGTGTTCAAGCGAAGCAAGGTCAAGCCGGTGATCCGCGCCAACGACACGACGGATTGCTGGGGTCTCATCCGCAACGGCACCTATCACAAACAGCCGTCGCGCCCGTTCCGCACCGCCTCGCTCCCGCGCGTGATGTATAATGCGACAGGCCCGGTGAAAGGCGCGCGCAAGATCTACGGAACCGACCTCGGCCTCTATTCAATCACCATGATGAACGATGTCGATGCGGATTTGCGCACGCTGGAAGCCTTTCGCGCCTTTCGCGAGGAAGCGGCTACCATCGGCTTCAAGTATTTCCTCGAGGTTTTCAACCCAAATGTCGCGACCGGCATGGACCGCGAGCAGATCGGCGAGTTTATCAATGACTGCATCCTGCGCTGCCTCGCCGGCGTCATGAAGGCCGACCGTCCGCAGTTTCTGAAAATCGTATATAACGGCCCCAAGGCCCTCGAAGAACTGGCGAGCTACGATCCGAGTCTCGTCATCGGGATTCTGGGCGGCGGCACCGGCACCACGCGCGACACGTTCGAATTGCTTGAGCAGGCCGAGCGCTATGGCGGCCGGGTGGCCCTGTTCGGCCGCAAGATCAACCAGGCTGAAGCGCCGCTGGCGCTTCTCGCCCTCATGCGCCAGGTCACCGATGGCGCGATCGGTCCCGACGAGGCGGTTCGCGCCTATCATGGCGAATTGCAGAAGCTCAAGCTGAAGCCGCTTCGTTCGCTCGAGGAAGACCGCATTGTCACCGAAGAGCCGCTGAAGAAGGCGATGCTCAAGGCGGCCTGATCGGCAGCCGACCAGTTACTCCCTGAACTGCGCCGGGCCCGAAAGGTCCGGCGTTTTCTTATGCGCGATCGCGAATAGCGGCCAGCGCGTCATAGGCGGGACCGAGCGCCGGCGGAAGCAGTGCATAGACCGCGCGATAGAGTTCTTCATATCGCTCCATCCAGAAAGGCTCGGGCTCGACGATGCGCACTTCGCCCAGGCCTTCCGCCATCTGGGCCGACGCCTCCTGCACCGACGAGAAGACGCCCGCGCCGAGTCCCCCCAATATCGCGGCGCTGAGGCAGGTCGCTTCGCTGAGTGCGGTGACTTCGAGCGGCCGGCCGTAAACGCTCGCCTTGATTTTCATCATGAGATCGTTGCGTGTGCCGCCGCCGATGGCGCGGACGCGGGTGACCGGATTGACGCCCGGTATGGCGCTCAGGTGATCGAGTTCCAGGCGGGTCTGGAGGCAGAGGCCTTCGAGAACGCTGCGGAACAGGGCGCCGCGCATACTGTCGCCGGTAATGCCGATAAAGGCGCCGCGCGCATTCGGGTTGGGGTAGGGCTGGTCGCCGCCGCGCAGTTGCGGCAGGAAGCATGTGCCGTAGCTTCCGGGCGGAACAGCTTGCGCTTCGGCGATCAGAGTATCATAGCCGATGCCGCCGGCCTGCTTGCGAAACCACTCGATGGCGCCGCCCGATGTCGTAAGCCCGCACATGAGTTCATAATGCGGCACGCCGAGATTGAGCACGCTTTGTTGATAGCCGCCGGCGCGTAGGCGGTCGTCGAAGATCGGGCGCTCATTGGCGAGTACCAGAGCCTCCGCTGTGCCCATGCTGTCGAGGAGGATGCCCGGCTGGTCAATGCCGGCAGCGATGGTGCTGACGATGTGGTCGTGCCCTCCGGCTGATACGGGAAGCCCTTCGGGCAGCCCGGTCTCGGCGGCGCCGGTCTCGTGGACCCGTCCGACCACCGCGCCATTCGCGATGAGTGGTGCGAAGAGGCGGCGATCGATGTCGAGCTTGTCGAGAAGCTCGCCCGCCCAGTCCAGGCGCACCACATCGAGCGCATTGGTGCGGGAGGCGAGGGTGAAATCGGTTCGGGCCTCGCCGGTCAGGCGGAAGGCCGTCCAATCGGCCATGTTCAGCCAATACCGGGCTCTGCCGAATACTTTCGGATGATTGCGCCGCCACCACAGGATTTTGCTGAGGCCGAAGCTGGGTGTGCTGGTGACTCCGCTGGTATTGAAAACATAATCATCGCCGAGCTTGGCGCGCAGCGCTTGGCCGTCCGGGACGGTGCGGCCGCAATACCATGCAATGATGGGACCGAGTTCCTTGCCATGAGCATCAATGAGAACGCCGGCCTCGCCCATGCTGCCTGTGGCGAAGCCTTGGATCGTGCCCAGAGATTTGGCCGCTTGAGTAAGCCGCGAGAGTACTTTCGCGACCGTCTTCCAGAGTTCTTGCGGGTGATACTCGGCATAGCCGGCTTGCGGCACATGCGTGGGCGTCGGTTCGGCGGCCTCGGCAAGGATCCGGCCTTTGAGATCGACGGCGACCGCCCGGATCCGGCCCGTGCCGAGATCGAGGCTGGCGAGCAACGGCGCGCTGCCCAAGCGTTAGCCCCTTACGGCGCCGAGAGTCAGGCCGCGCACAATATAGCGCTGGGCGATGAGCGCGATGATGACCGGCGGGATGATCGCGGTCATGGCCCTGACCCCCATGAACCAGAATTGCACGCCGCGCGTATCGATGGCGCCTGCTATGTGAACCGGCACGGTGATCGCCTTGCTGCTGCCGATTGAAACGGCGAACAGAAACTCATTCCAGGTAAAGGCGAAGATGATGAGGCCGGCGGCAGCCATGGATGGGGCCGCAAGCGGAACGGCGATGCGCCAGAAGGCGCCCCAATGGCCGGCTCCGTCGATCATCGCGGCTTCCTCGAGTTCCACCGGAAGATCGAGGAACGTCTGGCGCAGGATTACCACCACATAGGGCAGCACGAAGGTCGCGTTAATGAGAATGAGCGCGAACTTCGTGTCGAGCAGGCCCAGATAGCGCATGGTGAGATAGAAAGGGATGACCGTGGCAACCGGGGGCAGGACACGTTGTGACAGGAACCAGATGGTGATGTCGCGATTGCTCCAGCGCGCGAAGCGGAAGCGGGCGATCGCATAGGCCGCGGGAGTCCCAAGCACCAGTGCCAGAATTGCCGCCGAAATCGAGATCACGGTGCTGTTGTAAAGCGCCATACCGGTTTCCGGCGTGCCGAGCTGATCGATCCAGTTGTCGAGAGTGGGAGTGAAGTTGATCCACGGCACGCCGAGGCCGGCGACCGTATAGGTGTCAAGCGGATTGCGCAGCGATTGCGAGAAAGCCCAGTAGATCGGGAAGGCGAATATCAGCGCCACGGTGACGGCGATGAGCGAGGCGATGACCTCACCCCATCCCGACTTTGAGCCCGGACCGCGATCAGTCATAGTTCATTCTCAGGCGGCGGAAGAACAGCGTCACGACGATCATGACGACGATGAGCAGCGCGTAAGCCATGGCGCTGGCATAGCCCAGATCGAAGAAGCGCAGGCCGGTACGGAAGGCAAGGAGCGAGAAGGGCTGGGTGGCCACGCCGGGACCTCCGCCCGTCAGCGCGAAGGGGATATCGAACAGCTTGAGCGCTTCCGCCATGCGCAGCAGCAGCACGATGATGATGGTGGGCACAAGCAGCGGGAGCATGACTTCGCGCAGCATATCCATGGCGCTGGCGCCATCGACGCGGGCAGCCTCATACAACTCGTCGGGAACACCCTGGAGCGCGGCGAGGAAAACCAGGAAGCAGAACGGCGTCCATTGCCAGACATCCACCAGGATGACCGAGATCAGCGCCCAGTTCGGATTGGAAAGGAACGGAATGCCGGTCCAGGCGAGAGGCCCGCCGACTTCATAGAAGATGGTGAAGAAGGTGTAGCCGACCGCCAGCGGCGTGGCAAAGATCGGCAGAATCATCACGGTGCGCAGCACCGGGCGTCCGAATATGTGCTGGTTGAATAGAACCGCGAGCAGAAATCCCAAGGCGAGTTCGACCGGCACTGCGATGAGCACGAAGAGCAGGGTGACGCGGATCGCCTCCGCTACTTGCGGATCGCTGAAGAGGCGCTTGAAATTGTCGAGACCGATGAAGGTCGCGATGTTGACCTGTTCCTTGATCACCACATTCTTGGTGCGAGGCTGGCCGTTGTCGTCGAGCACCGGTTTGCCGTCCGCGTCGAGGATGACTTCCTTCTCGCGCTTGATCTCGACCTTCTGCTCGATCTTGTAGAAGGCGAGGTAGAGCGAATAGCCCAGCGGGAATACGGTAAAGGCCAGCACCCAGATCACCGCCGGGGCAAGCAGCAGGAAACGGATCTTGCCGGTCCAGCGCATCGTGCTTCTTACGCAACAGGCGGAAGCGGCAAGCCGCTTCCGCCATGAGTCCGGTCGTTACGGCGCGTAGCCGATGGCCGCCTGATAGTCGGCCTTCTGCTTGTCGCGCCCGATCCGGTCGGTCACGCCTTCCCAAGCGGCCGCCGTGTCGTCGAGCGCCTGCTGCGCGGTTTTCGAGCCGCTCATCGCCGCCGACAGATTCTTGTCGAGAATGTCCCAATACTCGAAAGTACCGGGGATACGGAGGTAGGTCAGGCTTGTCGGCGCGTAGAACGTGTCGTGATAGGCCTTGGTATAGGTCTTGGCATCGTTCTCCGCCCAGCCCGCCGCCACATAGTCCTCGATCTTCGCGGTGCCGCCGTCCTCCTCAAGGAACTGGTAGGAGAAGCCCGGGTCGACGCCGTCCCAGCCGACCGTTGCCATTAGCTTGGATACAGGCTGCATGGCCATTAGCGATAGGAATGAGTAGGTCGCTTCCGGGTTGGCCGAGAAGTTGGAGATCACGCCGTGCCAGGAGCCGCCGACGGTGTTCCCGATGACCCGCGGCGTATCGAGCTTGACGAACTCCTTTTTCTCGAAGTCGTAATATTCGTTCGAGGACGGAATGACCGTCGCGGCGCACTTGCCCTTGATCTTTGAACGGCTTTCGTCCTGGCACAGCGCGCCGACGTCGCCCCACGAGAACACGAACACCGACTTGCCGCGCAGGAAGTAGTCCCATGCTTCGCCGAGCGACCAGCCGACCTGCGCTCCGGGACCCGTCTTGTGAAGCTCCTGCAGGAATTCAAGCGCCTTCACATGCCCGGGGCTGTTGATGAGCGGCTTCATGTCTTCCGGATCGAACCAGTAGACATTTTGCGTCCGCGTGACCTTGTCGCCGGGGTTGATCACGAAGGACGAGGAGAGCGACTGGAAGTGGTAGTGTCCCTGTTCGCCGACCTTGAGGTGGAGAACCATGCCGCTGTCGGGATCGGCATCCGTCGAATCCCAGTTCTTGCCGTTAAAGAATTTGGCGATATCGAGAAGCTGCTGCCAGGTCTGGGGCGGATTGGGCAGATCATAGCCGTATTCGGCCTTGAACGCTGCCTGGTGCTCCGGATTGCTCAGAACGTCCGAGCGGTAATAGAGAACCTGGCCGTCACCGTCGTTGAGCACGCCATAGCCCACGCCCTTCCACTGGTGCAGCGCCTTCAGCGACGGCGGCATGTCGTCATAGGTCCACTTCGGATACTTGCCCGACGCCTGCATTTCGTCAATTGCGTAGGCATAGCCGGCCGGAACGATGTCGCCATACCAGAACGCGCCCACCATGAAGGCATCATACTGCCCGGTGCCGTTCCGCAGATCGAGCATCATCTTGGTATAGTGCTCGGCGAAAGGCAGTTCGACGATATTCACCTTGCCGCCGGTCAATTCCTCCCAGATCGGACGGAACTGGTAGAGCGGGCCGCTGATGCCACCCTTGGGGCCGGCGCCATTCACCGTCAGCGTGATGGTCACGTCCTTGAAAGGCTGCTTGTCAGGACCGAACTCCGAGCCGAGATCTTCCTGCTTAACGGTGATCGTCTGGTTGTTGTAGGCCTCGCCGAGCTTCAGGACGACCGTTCCATCGTCTTTCCACTCGACATTCTCACCGGCGGAAGCCGGTGCTGCGAGCAGCGCCAACGCAGGCAAGGCAAATAGCGACCACTTCAGTGGATGCATCTCATACTCCTCCCATTTTGCCAGTTGTGCAGGGAGCACTCTGGTTTGAACTTACGGGTCGAAGATACATTCTGGAGGAGAAAACACAACCGTGCGTCTCGATTTTTGTGTGATGAATCGATCATGCACTGCAGCGAAATTTCAACCTGCCTCAAATTTGATCAGCGATCGGAGTTCGCTGATTCAGATTCTTGTCGACTCGACCAAAATTGGATGCTGCAATACGTGTTGCAGGAAGACGTGGAGCGCTTGGGGAGGCCCGTATGGCATCGGTTGGCGTTGTGGATGTGCGCAAGTCCTATGGCGCTGTAGAAGTGATCCATGGTGTTTCGATCGATATTCGCGATGGCGAGTTCGTAATACTGGTCGGGCCGTCGGGCTGCGGAAAATCAACCTTGCTGCGCATGATTGCCGGCCTCGAAACAATCACCGGGGGCGAGATCCGCATCGGCGACAAGGTGGTGAATGACTTGGCGCCCAAGGACCGCGACATCGCCATGGTGTTCCAGAACTATGCCCTCTATCCGCACAAGACGGTTGCGGAGAATATGGGCTTCGCGCTCAAGTTGCGCCGCGCGCCCAAGGCTGAGATTGAAAGCCGCGTGAAGCGAGCTGCCGAGATACTTGATCTCGTCCCTTACCTCGCCCGTTATCCGCGCCAGCTCTCCGGCGGGCAGCGACAGCGCGTCGCCATGGGTCGCGCTATCGTACGCGATCCGGCGGTGTTTCTTTTCGACGAGCCCCTGTCCAACCTTGACGCGAAGCTGAGAGTGCAGATGCGCGCCGAGATCAAGGAGTTGCACCAGCGCCTCAAGACCACCACGGTCTATGTGACGCACGATCAGGTCGAGGCCATGACCATGGCCGATCGCATCGTGGTCATGAATAACGGCGTGGTCGAGCAATCGGGATCCCCGCTTGACCTTTACGACCGGCCGGAGAATGTCTTCGTTGCGGGGTTTATCGGCTCGCCGGCGATGAATCTTCTGACGGGCAAGATCCGCATCAACGGCAAGCCAAGCTTCGTGACGGCGGATGGTATCGTCTTGCCGCTGAGCACCGCACCGGCGGGCAGCGATGGCAAGCCGGCCCTCTACGGAATCAGGCCCGAGCATCTCTCCTTGGGCGGCGAGGCGGTCAACGCAAATGTAACGGTCATCGAGCCGACCGGGTCGGAGACACAGGTCTTTGCCCGGCTTGGGAGCCAGAAGCTGGTTGGCGCGTTTCGTGAGCGCGTGACCGCCAGACCCGGTGAGATGCTGCCGATCGCGCCCAATCTCGACGCGGTGCATCTGTTCGATGAAAGCAGCGGACGTCGCCTGAACTGAGAGTTCCGCAATGGCGACAAGAAGAGATGTCGGGACTTCGAGCGGCTTGACGCTGAGTGCCCTCGAGGCGGGCAGGGGTCGGCCGCTCCTCATGATTCCCGGCTGGTCGCAATCGGCGGCCGAGTTCGGCCGCAATGTTGACGAGCTGGCCAGGGATCGCCGGGTCATCGCCCTGGACATGCGCGGCCACGGCGAAAGCATGAAGCCGAAGGGGGGCTACCGTATCCAGAGGCTGGCGATGGACCTGTTCGAAGTCATGGAGGCGCTCGAACTCGATGACGTCGATCTCCTCGGGCACTCGATGGGAAGCTCGATTATCTGGAGCTATCTCGACTTGTTCGGCCCTCGAAAGCTGAGAAAACTCGTGATTGTCGACCAGGCGCCGATGGTTGCCGCCCTGCCTGACTGGTCTGACGCGCACAGAAAGCAGTATGGATGCTTGCTGCCGGACATCCAGGCCGTCGCCGGCTTTTGCGACACGGTTCGCTCGACCTCCACTGTGGAGGGTACGATGGGCATCCTCCGCGGCATGTTCACCTCGAAGCTGCCGGAAGCCGATCTTCGCTGGATCGCCGAAGAGAATCTGAAGATGCCGCGTGCCGCCGCGGCCGATCTCCTCTTCGACCATTGTCTCAGCGACTGGCGCGATGTCATTGAAACGACTCGCCTTCCGTCTTTGGTGATCGGCGGACGCAAGAGCATATTTTCCGCCGAATCGCAGGAATGGATCGCATCGCACAATCCCGATGCGCGCGTCTCCATCTTCGAGGAAGACGAGGGCGGAGCGCATTTCATGTTCTTCGAAAATCCGCGGCGCTTTAACGCCGAAGTAGCGGCCTTTCTGGCGTCCTGAAGCGAGATGCAAAAGGCTTGAACCGGTCACGTCGGGCACGCCGGTCCGGCCGGCTTCGTATGACTTCGAGCAGGCGAGGGTTATTTTTAACTTGACTAAGTTCGTTTTGTGTTCTAAGCAGGCTGCATGGACATGCATTCTGCAATCGAACGTCATCGCGGACCGCTCTTGGGTCTCATCATGGCGCTGTTCGCCGAGATCGGACTTACCGAAGGCGGGATGATCGAAAGATTGCCCAAGCCGCTCTACCGGAAGGTGCTGGGCATTTTGCGGGTGGCGGAATCGGCGGTCAGGCGATTGATTTTCGCGGCGGCGCGCGACATCGTGCTGGAGCCTTCGCCGCAAGGCGCGGCGCGGGCGAAGTCCGGAGTCTCCGGCAAGGACAAGTGCGGCGGCCCGGGCGGAAACAAAAGCCGGCGCGGCATGGCCTTCCGGCTGTTCGATCCGCCCCGCAATGTTATCCGGCTCCTCGGCGGGCGGCGCGAACACGTACGCGTCGAGCCCCGTATCCGCGTCCTCGATCTTGGCATCGATCCGCGGATTCCCCCGTTCCTCCGGCCGCGGCCTGCGCCCGCAAGGCCGGGCCCGGCAGCCGGAGAGGATCAGGCGATCGAAGACGATACCGTCAATGCCGTCCATCTCTGCCGCCGTCTCTTTGCCATCAAGAACGCGCTGGAAGACCTGCCGGGCCATGCGATGCGCTTGGCGCGGTGGCGGGCCAAGCCCGTCGAACAGCGCCGCCCGCGACGCGAATCGCCCCTGCGTACCGGCCGGCCGCCGGGCTGGCGTCAGCGGCCCACCCATGAGGTTCATGAGATCCTGAAAGAGTGCCACTGGCTGGCCCACCATCTGCACCCGGAGCTCGACACGTCGTGACGGCCGCCGCTCCATCCCCATCGGAATTCGGCATCCCTGCCATTCCCGGCCGGGCAATAGCGGCTGCGTGCCGGTCAATGCTGTCTGTCGAAGCGGGGGTGAGACTGAGCCGGATTGACGCTATCTTGCTCCGGCCCGCCGAGTCGTGCGGAGCATGTGCAGGGAGAACGCATGACACTCAGACGCATGATCGTAGAGATCGGGATGGGCACCGACCTGACCGGCGCCGACTATACAAAGGCGGCGGTGCGTGCCCTGCGCGACGCCCTCTGGCACAATTCCCTGACCATCGCCGCAGCGGTCGGACGGACCGCCGATGACATGGTCGTGGAGGTCAGCATAGGCGTCCCCAAACCGGAGCTTGTTGACAAGGACGCCGTTCTTGCCGTGCTGCCTCACGGCAGGGGCAAGATTGAAGTCGTCAAGGGCGGTCTGGAGATCATGAACGACGCGGGCACCAATCTCACCGTCATGGCCAATGCCGCGGCCACCGTCTATCTCGACATTCCGGAGACGTGAGTCATGGCGCTTGAACGCATTATCCTTGAAATGGGTCATGGCAATGACATGCATGGCGGCGACTACACCAAGGCCGCGCTGCGCGCGGTCCAGGACTGCATCCATCACAGCGCGCTTCCTTTTCTCAGGAGCCTCGACGTCGATCCGAAGACCATGCAGATCGAAGTGACGATCGGCGTGCAGCAGCCGGACCGTGTCGACGCGGCGGCCGTGGGCGCATCCCTCCCGCATGGCCAAGTGAAAGTGAACGTGGTGTTGGGCGGCCTGGATGTGGTCGACAGGGAGCGCGGCGGCGCGTCGGTGATCGCGACGGCCGCCGTTGCCGTTCGTCTCGACCTGAAGGAGCATTTGGGCAAGCACAAGTAGGATTGCCGGCAAAGCGACGCCTCGCGGAATAGGGCTATCGCAACCATTCGCTCAGCCTGGCGGCGCGGCTGGAGCGAGTTCGCAGGGGCGGAGCAACGATCCGCGCAAATATCCGCTTGCGCGCGAAATTGGTCAGCACTTTCCACCAAAGCGCCGCGTAGGAAGCCGGCCCGGCCCCGCCGCCACCCGCCTCGGCCAGCAGGCGGCGCGAAGGAAACAGTGTCCGGCGCAGGATTCGCCAGCGGATCGAGAGCGGCGTTCGCGCGCCGAAGAGCAGCACAAGGTCCACACTTGGCTCTCTTGCCTCACTCTGGGGATACCGCCCGAGATTGGCGGCAATGTCGGGAAGCAGGTCCTGCACTTCGGGGGGTAAGGGCGGGGTGCCAACCCGGATGCCGAGACAGGCTGCAGCGAGATGCATTGCGGCTTGCGCACCCTTGCGCTGACCGTACCGGTCGCAATGCTCCCAGAAACGCTGCCAGTCGAAACCGGTACCCGCCTGTTGCAGGATCTCGCCCAGATCCCAGACTTGGGTGAGCGGCGTATTGAACAGATGCCGCTCTAGATGGTGGCAGAGATAGAGCAGCAGATGCTGCCGGTTCATCACAAGAAACTGAGAACCGGCGATGTCGATCTGCTCCGCTTCCCGCCACGCTGCTTCGAGCAGCTCCGCCGGGTCGGTTTGACCGGCATTGCAGCCGAGCGCCCAATGCAGCTCGACCGGCAGGCCGCCCGGCAGGGGTGAGTAAAACACCTGGTGATGGGAGGATTGCCGCAGGGCTGAACACGCCCGGAAGCCCTGGGCCTGCAGGGCCGCCGCCATCTTTCCCACATGCTCCGGCCGGACCAGGATGTCCATGTCGCCCATCGGCCGGCTTCCGAAATCGCCATAGATGCGGCTTGCGAGATCAAGGCCCTTCAGCGCCATTACCGGCACACCCGACGCCTCAACCGCGGGCGCGAGCCGGGCGAGCCCCGCCAGCGCCCGCGCAGCCACAGCGAGTTTGTAGCGCTGCAGCTCCTCCACTACATCCTCCGGCACGGTCAGGTCCGGCGCGCGCGACAGGCGTCGGGCCAGCAGGGCTTGCCCGTGCCGTCGCCGGACAACCTCCATCACCGCCAGCCAGCCCGACGCATCGAGGCCGCGCAACGCGCGGTCGCCGGCGTCATCCCAGCGCAGGCAAGCGCGGACCGGATCATTGTCGGACGATGACATCATGTCTTCAGCCCGCACGGGGTATGCAGTTCCGTGCGATGGCCAGGACCGCGTCCCTGTCCATGCCGCTGGCTCGGTACGCCAGCCAGCGCCTGTTGCTTAGCGGCTCGATCAGTACAACTGTCCCGACGGAGCGATCTGACGCCGGCATGGCGTGGAGTTGCGCCGACCGGCGATCGTCCAGATCGACGCGCTCGCCGGCGAAGCCGTCGACCTCCGGTATCGAAGACGGCCGGTGGACTTGCTCAAGTACCAAACAGCTGCCTTCGCCGCTTTTCCAGTAGCTGGCGGTCTGGAACGCGCCGTTGAGATTATACCACTGGATGATCCGCTCGCAGCGCAGGACTGGCTCGCCGTCTTCTGCCGGCAGGACGAGCGGCTCGCCCGCAAAGGCCGCCGCATCCGCCGGGCTTCCGGGAACATAGGCCCGCATTTGTGCGGCCGGAGCACGGTCTCACCCGCACTGAGCGGATACCACGCAAGCGGTCCCGCGCTTTCCTGATAGGTGAGAACCAGGATTGCACCGACAGGTGCCGATCCTTCGCGGAGGGCCGCTTGGTGCTCGCCTGCCGGTGGGCTGAGGGTACCGGCCATATCCTGGCGCAGAGTCATGCGATGCGTGAGCAGGTGGACGCGGCCATCGCCGCCGATCACCGCCACATCGTCTGAAACATATTTGGCGCCGGCGCGCACCAGCGCGGCCGTCAACGTGCTCTTGCCGGCGCGACTGAGACCCGGAAGCAGAATCGCGCGCCCTTCATGAAGGACAAGACCAGCGTGGATGAAGGCGCAGTGGCGCGCATAGGCACCCATGTGATAGTCCATCCGGCTGGCGAGAAGCCGGCTTGCCTGCGCACCGGTAATGCCGGCGGTCAGCCGGGCGCCGTTCTCCAGGAACAGGAAGCGTGCGTCCTCGTCAGGTATGCCGGTCAGTTTCTCAATGGCGAACCGCATGTCAGGCGGCGTGCCCTCCACCCCCTTCCAGTAGGAGGGCAAAGCGCTTGAGCATGCATCCAGCACCTCGGGGCTGTTGCAGGCAATCTCCATGACGGCGCCAAAGGCCGAGAGGCGCAACACGTCGGACGCTGGCATTGGGGCGCACGATTCCCTTGTATCAAGAGCAAACTCAGGCATATCCGCATCGCCATGTTCCGGATAAAGCCATAAGCACAAATACCTTCAGCGGGTCCATGTGACGCTAATTGCCGATACCGGGCAGACCCTCGGGCGACGGAATCGACCTGCCCGAGTTGATCTTGGCCTCATGGTCGGAGATTGTCGACCGGGCCGGATTGCCCGTCCCGCACGGTGGCAAGAGAGAGGGCAGACCCGAAGTCGGGAATGCCGAGAAGGGAGCAGGTTGAGATGCGTGATGCTGTGATCGTTTCTACGGCGAGGACCCCGATCGGCCGGGCCTATCGCGGCGCCTTTAACGCGACATCGGCGCCGACCCTTGCGGCCTACGCGATTCGCGCCGCGGTGGAACGCGCGGGAGTTGAGCCGGGAGAGATCGACGACTGCATCATCGGCTGCGCTCTACCCCAAGGATCGCAGCACACCATCGGCCGGACGGCGGCATTGCGCGCCGGCTTGCCGGTCGAAGTCTCGGGCATGACGATCGATCGCCAATGCTCCTCGGGCATGATGGCCATCGCAACGGCTGCAAAGCAGATTATCGTGGACCGCATGGACATCGTTCTGGCGGGTGGGGTCGAGTCGATCTCGCACGTGCAGACGCCTGAATTGCGCACCCATGCCGATCCCGAACTCGTGGACATGCATGACGATGCCTATATGGCCATGATCGATACCGCGGAAGTGGTCGCCGGCCGGTATGGCATTTCGCGCGAAAGACAGGACGCCTATGCGCTGCAGTCGCAGCAGCGCACCGCGGCCGCGCAGACCGCGGGGCGCTTTCGCGATGAGATCGTGGCTGTGACAGCCACAAAATCGGTCGTGAATCGGCAAACCGGGGAATCAACGCGCGAGACCGTCACGCTGTCGGCCGATGAAGGCAACAGGCCCGACACCAGCCTTGCAGGGCTATCGAACCTTAAACCGGTCAGGGAGAGGGGAAATATCACGGCGGGCAATGCCAGCCAGCTTTCGGACGGCGCGGCCGCTTGCATCCTGATGGAGGCAGGCATCGCCGAAAGGAAGGGGCTTCGACCGCTCGGCCGCTATGTGGGCATGGCGGTCGCCGGCACCAGGCCGGATGAAATGGGAATCGGCCCGGTCTTTGCCGTGCCCAAGCTTTTGCAGCGCTTCGGTCTGGCAATGGACGATATTGGACTTTGGGAACTCAACGAGGCATTCGCCGTCCAGGTAATCTACTGCCGGGACAGGCTTGGCATTCCCAATGAGCTGCTTAACGTCAATGGCGGCGCGATATCGATAGGCCATCCCTACGGGATGTCGGGCGCACGCATGGTCGGCCACGCTCTTATCGAAGGCAGGCGGCGCGGCGTCCGGCATGTGGTGATCACGATGTGCGTCGGGGGCGGCATGGGCGCAGCCGGCCTGTTCGAGGTGCTCTGATCCGGCGGATCACGTGATCGTCGGGTGCGCCATTGGCCGTTCGACAGATGCGCCGCTGGCGAAGGCGGCCTTGAAGGCGGCCATCGGACGGCGCCAGCCGCCGTCCGGTTGAACTCATCATTCCAATCGAGGCTCCCGATACGCTTCGCAGATTTACCGCGAAGCTTTGGGAACAAAAGGCTTGACAGTTTCGATGGGCCGCAGAGGCAATCCTTACGATAATGCCAAGGTTGAAAGTTTCATGAAAACGCCGAAGGTCGAGGCGGGCTACCCGATGGCCTTCGAGATCTTCGATAAAGCCGTCGAGCATCTTCCCCACGTAGTCAGGGAGGTCTACGATAAATTCAGGCTCCATTCGGCGCTCGGCTGTCTCAGCCCGCAGCAGTTCGAGGATCGATATATCCGGCAGACTGACAAATCAGCGGCCTGATAATTGTCCACCCCCAGGGGCGCACTCCAAACAAGCGTCACTGGGAGCCGGACTTTGCCCGAATCTGGAGAAGCTTGCAGGGCTCAGTTCACTGCCATAAGACTTTGTGGCGGACGATCATTACGGCATATGCCGGGCCACATCTCTGGGCGACAGCCCATATTTGCGTTTGAACATCGTGCTGAAATGCGCCGAACTGTTGAAGCCATGATCGAACGCGATCGAAGTGATTGAACGCCCACCGCCTCTTGCGAGGCTGTCATAGGCGAGTTGCAAGCGGCGGTTCCAGATCCACTCGGAAACCGACATCTCGCAGCCCTCGAACAGGGCGTGCAGATAGCGAAGCGACATGCCATTGGCGCTGGCGACCTTCTCGAGTGTGAGATCGGCGTCCCTGATATGCGCCTCGATCCATTGCTGCACGTGCATGAGACGCGCCTTCTTCACCGAACCTTCGGCCGCAGGCATATCGCCTTCCGACGTCAGCAGCGCGAAGGCAAGCATATCCATCAACTGGTTACCGAGGCCGGCGCGCAAGGGGGCGTCAAGCTTCGAGCCTTCTGTGGCGAGCGAAGCGCAGAATTCGGTGGCAATGCGCCCGAGCCCTTGTGCGGTGTTGAGCGATGCCGACACCGGAATCCGCTCGCGAGGAAAGCGATGCGCGAACTCATCGCGCGGGAGCTCGAGATAAAACGAGCGCACTTCACCTTGGGGATAGAGCTCATACTCCTCGGTTGCAGAGAAGATCGCGCCGCGCGCCGGGTTCGACCGGTGTGTCTCGCCGCGCTGAAGGACGCTTACGCTGCCCTTGTGCAGAAGCTGCAGATAGTAACAGTCCTTATCCAGTTTGGAGATGTGCTGGTTGTTGCGCCTGATGCGTTGCTCCGACAGGAGGATGTCGGTGAGCACCACTTCGCCGAACTTGGCCTCCCGGATAAAGCCGCGATACCGCTCCGGATCGACCGCCGCGACGTCGACATGCACATAGACGTCGCAGATGGCGTCACGCCAAGCGTTGTAGCGTTCGGACTGAACATAGTCGTCCGTTGAGAAGACGAGATCCATGGGCTCCTCCCACCCGTGGTCACAGGTCCCGAGCCGGCCATTTTTCAGGCGAAACTCGATCGTCTCGCTCACGGCTTCAACCTCTGGGACCCGCAATTACTAGCCCATATACCTGCTGCGGAGCAAGTACTGCACGCTCAGGCAAGACTACTGCGCCATCGGAAAAGAGTTTCGCGGGCAGCCCGGATAGTCTCCCTCTCCCGCCATCGACCTCGAGGTTGATGTGCTTGGCCCATGGGAGGGGGCAGGATGCAGGTCTTCGCCGGTCTGAGCCAGGAGCGGATCGTCTTCGGTCTGGCGTTGTTGTTGTGCATTCTATTTGCGGTTGCGCTGCCTGGATTCCTGACCGCCGACAACATCCTGAACCTCGTGCGCAGCGTTTCCATCCTGGGAATCCTCGGCGTAGCGATGGGCCTGGTGGTGATCGGCCGTGGCATCGACCTTTCGCTGGTCTCGCTGATGGCCGTGTCTGTGGCCTGGACGCTGTCCTTGATCGGGCGTGACATGCCGTTGGCAGAAGCTCTTGCCATCGGACTCGTCTTCAGCCTGTTCATCGGCGCGGTAAACGGATGGCTGGTCGGCTATGTCGAGGTGCCTGCGATTTTTGCGACGCTCGCCATGGGCACGCTGGTCTATGGCTTTGGCCGCTACTTCCTCTTTGATCTCGACGTCGTCTACATGCCCGACTCGGCGCTGCAGATCCTGTGGCTCGGCCAGGGAAAGCTCTTCGGCATTCCGGTGCCGATCTTCGTCTTCGCAGTCGTCTGCCTGGTCGGGTACCTATTTCTGCGCTATGCGCGCTCAGGCCGTTACTTGCGCGCAATCGGGGATAATCTCCTCGCTGCGCGGGTAGCCGGCGTGCCCGCGCGCCCGATCATCGTCCTGCAATATGTCCTTTCGTCGCTCATCGGCTACATTGCCGGCATCGTCACTGCCGGTTCGGTGGCGAGCATGAATACACGCCTCGCCATCTCGACCTACGTCTATGACGTGATCCTGGTCGTCGTGCTGGGCGGCATCGGTCTTTCCGGCGGCAAAGGCAATATCCGCAACGTTATCGTCGGCACACTGCTCATCGGCGTTCTGCTCAACGGAATGACGATCATGGACATCCAGTACACCGTCCAGAATGTCATCAAGGGCATCATCCTACTAACCGCGATCATGATCGACACGATCCTTAACCCCCGCGACGAGCAGACCGCTCAACAGGGGGACATCTAGACTTGTTCTCAATGGGAGGAGAAACATGAAGCTGATCAAGACAAGTATAATCGCCGCGGCTCTTACTCTATCGACTGGCGTCGCGGTGGCGCAGGAAGGTATCGACGACCCGACGCGTGCGCCGTACTACGAATCGTTCATCGGCAAAAAGGTGGCCTATGTACCTGTGGCCATGGGATTCGATCTGACCGAGGGCTGGGCCGCCGGCCTCAAGGAGGCGCTGGAACCGCTTGGCGTCACCTTCGATATCCGCGATCCCAATTGGAGCACCGATGCCGGCGCTCAGGCGATCACGTCGCTCATCTCCGAAAAACCCGATGTGATCGTCGTGCACAATCCAGACGTCCAGTCCTACGCGCGATTGCTTAAGAAGGCCGAGGAAGCGGGCATCTATGTCGTGCAAGTCAACATGCGCTCCAGTTACTCGACCGATGTCTTCGTCGGCGCTGATTATGTCGGCATGGGCGAAAAGATCGGACAACGGCTAGTCGACGTATGCTCACCCGCCAATGGCGGCAGCGGCAAGGTGGCGATCACCCAGGGCGTGCTGACGGCAGCGGCGAGCATCTACCAGATGCAGGGCATCAGCAATGTCCTGTCGAAGCACCCCGAAATTCAGCTTGTCTCGAACCAGGCAGCGGACTGGGATGCGACCAAGGCCAAGAACATCGCGGCGACCGTTATCCAGCAGAACCCGGACCTCTGCGCCATTACCGGCTTCTGGGACGTCATGGACGTCGGCACGGCGGCGGCGATCAAGGAGTCCGGCAAGAACGTCTACCTGCTCACCCAGGGCGGCGGCAACCGAATGGCCTGTGACGGTCTCGCCAATGGCACTTATTCCGAAGTGGTTGTCTACTTCGTTCCGGGCCAGGCCCGCGACATGGCGACCATGATCAAACAATTGCTGCAATTGAAGCAGCCGGCGGGCACGACCAAGACAACATTGTTCACGCCGCTGACCTTCCTGACGAAGGACAACATGACGCCAGCGTCGTGTTGGGATCTGCCGGCGAAGAAGTAGTCCTCCGCCAGGACGCGGGCGGCGAAAGCCGCCCGCGCCGCATTTGCGATCCGAGCAGAAAGAAATGGCTGTATCAGACAGGATTACACGCTGGCGCTACCGCTACGTGCCCGATCACCTCCTTGGCGAGATCCTGACCAAGCGCTGGGTCGACAACGCGATCCCGCTGCTCATCCTTCTCGCGGTCGCCCTCGTATTCGGGTCGCTGATTCCCGATTTCTTCGGCCCAGCAAGCATCTCCAGCCTGATGCGGCAATGGGGCGAGTTCGCCTTGATCGTCCTGGCGCTGATGATCGTGATGGTGGCGGGCGGCATCGATTTGAGCGTCGGGTCCACCTTCGCACTCGGCAACATCGTCGCGCTCGCTCTGCTCAATGTGGCCGAGTGGCCCGTGGCGGCGGTCATCGTGGGCACGCTGGCCTGCGGCGCGGCGGTCGGCCTGGTGAACGGACTGCTCGTCGGCTATCTGCGCCTGCGCGCTTTCCTCACCACGCTGGTCACACTGATTATCGTCAGGGCAGTGGTCGACATGCTGCTCTTGAAATATTCCGTCGCGATCGCCGCCGCATTCGTTGATTCCGATTTCTGGTACTATCTCGGCGAGGGATATGTCCTGGGACTTCCGTTTAGCGTCGTCGTCGCCGCGATCGTCGCCATTGTTGCTCACCTCGTATTGACGCGGTCGCGCGCCGGCTGGCATGTGCTCGCAACTGGCGGCTCGCGGCGCTCGGCGCATAATGTCGGCATTTCGGTGCGCCGCGTCATCTGTGCAACCTATGTCGTGTCGGGAACGCTGAGTGCACTTGCAGGCCTGCTCTTCGCATCGCGACTGGGCGGCGCGGGCGCCGATACCGGGGTTGGGCTTGAAATCGCTGCCCTGACCGCCGCAGTGCTGGGCGGAAACAGCCTCGGCGGCGGTCGCGGCTCCGCGGCCAAGGCGATCATGGGCTCAATCATCGTCATGATCATGGTCAACGGTCTGGTGCGTCTGGGCATCACTAGAGGAGGCAGTTCGCTACTGCTCGGCATTATTCTTCTGGCGGCGGTCGCAATTGACGTGCGCTGGCTGAAGAACCGGCACAAGCTTCTCTCGAAGGTCTACGTGTCGCCAACCTATGCAGAACTGCCGCCCGCACCGGCAACGGAGGGAGAATCGCCATATGCACTGAATGACCGATTGCGGCCGGTCGAGGCGATCGGACTTAACCGCATCGACGGGCCGGAAGACGTCATTCTCGACGAGGACGACAACATCTATGCCGGCAACCGCACCGGCGACATCGTGCGCTTCCATGCACCCGACTATTCGCGGCAGGAGGTCTTCGCCCATGTGGGTGGCCGGCCGCTCGGCATGGCGTTCGCTCGCGATGGCTCGCTGCTCTGCTGCATCGGTGGCATGGGTCTCTATCGCATCACGCGCGACCGCAAGATTGAGAAGCTCACCGATGAGACGAATCGCTCCTGGTTTTCGGTTATCGACGATTCGCGATTGCGGCTTGCCGACGATCTCGACATCGCGCCCGATGGGCGCGTCTTCTTCAGCGAGGCGACTATCCGCTATGAGATGCACGAATGGCCGGTCGACTGCCTGGAATCGCGTGGCAATGGCCGCATCATCTGCTTCAACCCGAGCACCGGTGTGACGCGCACGGTATTGAAGAATCTCCTCTTCCCGAATGGCATCTGCATGACTCTCGATGGCCAATCGTTCCTGTTCGCAGAGACCTGGGCCTGCCGCGTCAGCCGCTATTGGTTCGATGGGCCGAAGCAGAGGCAGGTCGAAACGGTGATCGCCGACTTGCCGGGCTATCCCGACAACATCAACCGCGCTTCTGACGGTAGCTACTGGCTGGCACTGGTCGGCATGCGGACGCCGGCCCTCGATTTGGCGCTAAAGATGCCGGGCTTTCGCAAGCGCATGGCACGACGAATTGCGCCGGACGAGTGGATGTATCCTAACATCAATACAGGTTGCGTGCTGCGCTTTGACGAGACCGGCCGCATCATTGAAACGCTGTGGGATCTTGGTGGCGAAAATCATCCGATGATCACCTCCATGCGGGAGCACAAGGGGTATCTCTATATCGGTGGCATCCTGAACAACCGCGTCGGCCGGCTGAAACTCGCGGGCGTCGATGCCGGTTGGACAGGACAGCGGTCCTACTGGGGCCGGGCATGATCGTCGAATTCTCCCGCGCCTTCGACAATCTGTTCGGCCGCGGAGAAGCTGCGGTCACCGTGCCGCCGCTCGACGGAGCATTCAGGCCGAACCGTGCGCTCGATGAGGCTGCGGCGCGCTTCCCGCTTGCCGGCGTCGACAGTCTTGCAATGGTTTCGAGCGAAGTCCTGGCGTCTTCGGGAAGAGCGATCCATCGCTTCGATCAAGGCCGATGGCATAAACGTAGCGAATACGATGCGGAAATCCTGTGTCTGGCCGCGATCGGCAAAGAATGTCTCGCCATAGCACTCGCCACTGGCGAGATCGTCATCGAAGGTGGCTGCTTTGGCGGGCGCCGCTACAAGCCCGCCCAACCGCTTGCGTGCATGACCGCGATGGCCGGCACAGACTCCGAACTCTACATCGCCAATGGTTCGGCGAAGAATGGCCCTGCTGACTGGCAGCGCGATCTTCTTGAGCGCAATGCTTCCGGCAGTGTCTGGCGCCTCGACCTCGAAAGCGGGACATTCACCCGGCTCGCCGATGGTCTCGCCTGGCCGGCCGGCCTTGCCCCGGACGCCGAAGGACCGGTCTTCTCCGAGGCTTGGAAGCACCAGCTTGTCAGGATCGATCAAAGAGGATTCAAGGTGCTCTACGCCGACCTCCCGGCCTATCCGGGCCGGATCGCTCCCGCCACGGATGGTTATTGGCTGGCGCTTTTTGCGCCGCGCAGCCAACTCGTCGAATTCGTCTTGCGCGAGTCCGCCTACCGCAGGCGCATGATGGCCGAGGTGCCGCAAGCATTTTGGGTGGCGCCGAAACTCCGATCCGGCCGCAGCTTTTGCGAGTCGCTGCAGGGCGGCGGCGTGAAGCATCTGGGCTTGCTCAAGCCGTGGGCGCCGACAATGTCGGCCGGCCTTTGCGTGAAGCTCGACCGGGCGTTTCAGCCGCGTGCCAGCCTGCACAGCCGCGCGGACGGCCGGACGCATGGCGTGACTAGTGTTGCCGAGCATGATGGACAGGTTTTCATTGCGGCCTGTGGCGACGGCGTCGTCGTGTCGCTTCCCGTCACGCCTCTCGGAGGAGCCGAAGCGTGACGCCGATCGTCGATATCCGCAAAGCGACGAAAGAATATCGCGGTGTCGCGGCGGTAAAGGACGTGTCCTTCACGCTTCATCGCGGCGAGGTACATGCATTGCTCGGCGAGAACGGCGCTGGCAAGTCGACATTGACCAAGATGATCGCCGGAGTCGTCCAGCCCACCACCGGCGAGATTTGGATAAACGGGGCAAGGGCCGAATTTCGCTCGCCGTCTGAAGCGCTGAAGCGCGGCATTGCTATGGTCTACCAGGAGACCAGTCTCGTGCCTTCGCTTACCGTCGCGCAGAACATCTATCTCACCGACAACAAGCGCTTCCACAGATTGCGCGGCATCTACATAGCCGGCCAGCAGTTCCTCCAGTCGCTCAACTTTCCCGTCGATCCGACCGCGATGGTGTCGAGCCTTGGCGCCGGCCAGAAGCAGATGGTCGAGATCGCACGCGCGGTGCACCACAATGCCCAGGTGATCATTTTCGACGAGCCGACGGCGACACTCACGCCCGAGGAAAAGCACCAGTTCTTCTCGCTCGTCAAACGCCTGAAACAGCGCGGCGTCTCGATCATCTTCATCAGCCACGCCCTGGAGGAGGCGCTCGCCATCGCCGACCGCATCACCGTGATGCGCGACGGCGAGCATGTGGTGACCGAGGTTACGGCGGCCTTCGACCGCGAGAAGATCGTGCGCGCCATGGTGGGCCGCACGCTCACCGGCGAACTATACGGATCGAACAAGGACCGCAGCGTGCGCCCGGCCGGTGAAAAGGTTCTGAGCGTGCAGAATCTCTCCATGGGCAATATGGTGCGCAACACATCCTTCTCGGTCTTTGCGGCGCAGATCACCTGCATCTTCGGTCTTATCGGCTCAGGTCGCACCGAGGCGGCAAAGGTCGTCGCCGGCGTTTTGAAGCGCGATCTCTTCCATGGCGGCCAGATACGCCTCAATGGCCGACCAGTGCGCTATCGGGTACCCCGCTCGGCGGTTCGCGACGGCATCATCTATGTGACCGAGGACCGCAAGATCGAAGGCTTCTTCGAGACTATGTCGATCGCCGAGAATATCTATCTCGCGGCCATGGCCGGCGGGCAGGCGAAGTCTGCCATCGTCAGCATGCGCGAGATGCGAGCGATGGCGAACGAATGGGTCGCGCGATTGAACGTCAAGACCATCAACGCCGATGCGCGCGTTATCGAATTGTCCGGCGGCAATCAGCAGAAGGTTGTGGTCGCCAAGGCGCTGGTGCAGAAGCCGAAGCTGATCATCTTCGACGAGCCGACCCGCGGAGTCGACGTTGGCGCAATCGCCGAAATCCACCAGCTTATCAACCATCTCGCGGACCAGGGCATCGCGGTGATGGTGATCTCGTCCTATTTGCCGGAGGTTCTGCAACTCTCCGATCGCATTCTGGTATGCCGGCAGGGCCGGATCGTCGAAGAGTTCGAAGGCCACAAGGCCGACGAGGAAACCATCATGTACGCCGCGGTCCACTGATGGAGCGCGTGCTCAAGACCACGCGTCCGGTCATCGACGTGCGAACGATCGAAGATATCGTCGCAATCGAGAGCCTGCCCTATGACGAGTTGGTCACCGCGCGCAATCTCTATGATTTGTTCCTGGCGACTGCGCGGTACGGCGGCGACCGCAAGGCCCTGACGGTGCTGCGCTCGCCAGACCCAGTGGATATCGGTGTCGCACTCACCCATCGCCAGCTTCTCGCCCAGATCACCTGTGCCGCAAACATGTTCCGCAAGCTCGGCGCTTCGCCGGGAAATGGCATGGTCGCTTTCCTGTCGCCGACGCTGCCGGCAGTTCCGGCATTGCTGCTTGGAGCACAGGTGGCGGGCGTTGCGAGTTCGCTGAACTACCTGTTGAGCCGCGACGCGATCATTGATCTTCTGAACGCCGAAAAGGCGACAATACTCGTTGTCCCGGCACGGTCGCTGGATGAGACCTGCTGGGCGAAGGCGGAGAGCGTGCTCGCGCAGGTGCCGACGCTGACCGACGTATTTGTCATCGGCGGAGACGGCGAGGGACGCCGAGGATATCGGAACCTCGAGGAGGCACTGGCTCAAAGCCGGACCGATGGGCTCGACTTCGAACCGTCGGCGGATCGCGATACGGTATGTGCGCTGTTCCACACCGGCGGCACGACGGGTCAGCCGAAGCTCGTGCAGCTCACCCACGGCAACCAGATCCATGCCGCCTTCGGCTTCGCGCAGGTGTTCGGATACGACGAGCACGACATCGTTATCAACGGTTTCCCTTTCTTCCATGTCGGCGGGACGATGACGGTCGGGCTATCCGTGCTCGCGGCGGGCGGTCACGTTCTCGTGCCGTCTCCCTGGGGCTTGCGGCCGCCGGCCGTCCTCGATGCCTATTGGCAATTGGTCGAGCATTTTGGCGCCACGGTCGTCGGCGGTGTGCCTACTTCGATTGCGGCGCTCACAAACAGCTGGAGGCCAGGGGCCGACGTGTCCACAGTGAGGATGGCCGTAACCGGCGGCGCGGTGTTGCCAAAGGCGGTCGGCGAAAGATTTGAAACGGCGACCGGAATACGCCTGTTCGAGACCTACGGGATGACCGAGACGGCGGCGGCCATCGCCTTCAATCCCGGCCGGGGCACCCCGCTTGCGGGAAGCGTCGGCTTTCGCGCACCATTCTCGCAAACGCGGATCGTCCGGCTTGGCGTCGACAACAATGCGCCCTGCGCGCCGGGCGAAACCGGTCTTGTGCAGGTGCGCGGGCCGCAGGTCTTTCCCGGCTATGTCGATCCCGTTCACAATATCGGCACGCTCGCCGATGATGGCTGGCTGACGACCGGCGACGTCGGATACCTGACCGATGACGAAAGGCTCGCGCTCACAGGGCGCGAGAAGGACCTGATTATCAGGAGCGGCCACAATATCGATCCGGCCGCGATCGAGGACGTGGCGAACCATTTTCCCGGCGTGCAAATCAGTGCAGCCGTCGGCATGCCGGACCAATATGCCGGCGAAGTCCCGACGCTCTTCGTCGTGCCGGCGCCAGGCTCGCAGATAAATCTCGAGGCGCTGAAGGCCCATCTGGAAGCCAATGTCCATGAACCGCCCGCGCGACCGAGGAGTGTTCTGATCATCGACGCTCTTCCGGTGACCGCCGTTGGCAAGATTTTCAAGCCGGCTCTCCGCGACCTGGCGATCAAGGAGAAAGTCCGGCTCGAGGCGGAACGGATCTGCGGTAGGAGCGTATCGGCAACGATCGATATCGCGACGGACGGGCGCAAGCGGACGCTTGTCGAGGTCGTGCTCTTAGGTGCAGCGGATAGCCAGATCGCAGAACTGGAAGAGACCCTGAAGCCGCTGCCGCAGACCTATCTCGTGCGGGGCAGCGTCGAGCAGGCTGCAGAGTCCGTTCGGCTCGAATTTGAGAACGGCGTCGCCATCCTGACGCTCGACCGGCCCGAAAGTCTGAACGCGGCTTCCGAGGCGATGATGCATTCGCTCGAACGCCGGCTCCGTGCTGTCGCGGATCTACCGGGATTGCGCGTCGTGATCCTGTCCGGTGCCGGGCGTGCCTTCTGCGCGGGTGGCGACCTAATCGAATTCGAGATGATGCTGAAGGCCGGCGGGACGAAGCTGATCGACACACTGCGCCACAACCAGGACGTCATCCAGATGGTCGAGGACATGCCGGTGCCGGTCATCGGCGCTGTAAACGGCGTAGCGGTTGCCGGCGGCCTGGAACTCCTCCTCGCCTGTGACCTGATCATCGCCGTGGAAGGTGTGAAGATCGGCGATGGGCATGCCAAATACGGTATCGTCCCTGCCGGCGGGGCGACCGTGAGGCTCGCCGAGCGAATAAAACCATCGCATGCCGCCCAGCTTTTCTACACTGGAACTCTCGTCGAAGCGGAGACACTTATGGAGTGGGGCCTGGTCAACGAGGTTGTGCCAAGGGAACGTCTCACGGAAAGAGTAATGCAGATAGCCCACGATATTTGCCGGCGAAGCCCGGAAGCCATTCGACAGATCAAGGCGTTGACCCGTCCAGCCAATCAAAGCACCGCACGCGCGGCACGCATCCGTGCCGAACTGGAGAGCTTCGCGGAGCATATCAGGGGTAGCGATCTCGCCAAGGGACTTGCAGCGTTCCGCGCCAAGCGCGATCCAGTTTTCTAGAAACCCACAGCACGCATTTGGCCTCGGGTCGTCTCCGCAAGCTTGGCGATCCCACGTCCAGAAGGAAGAAACTTGATGATCGATCTCTCAGGACGTGTTGCCATCGTCACGGGCGCCGGAAATGGTCTTGGCCGCGAGCACGCCTTGCTGCTTGCGAAGCGCGGCGCGCGCGTTGTCGCCAATGATCTCGATCAAGCGGCGGCCGAGGCGGTCGCTGCCGAGATCGTGGCGGTCGGCGGCGGGGCGGTTGCGGTCGCAGCATCGGTTATGGATTTCGATGCCGTACAGGCGATGGTCGATGACACAATTTCGCGCTGGGGTAGAGTGGACATCCTGGTCAACAATGCCGGCATTCTCCGCGACAAGACATTTGCCAAGATGGATACTGCCGATTTCCGGCTGGTGGTTGAGGTGCATCTGATGGGTTCCGTGAACTGCACCAAGGCCGTGTGGGATTGCATGCGCGCGCAGAACTACGGCCGCGTCGTGATGACGACGTCATCGTCCGGCCTCTATGGAAATTTCGGCCAGTCAAATTACGGCGCCGCCAAGATGGCGCTGGTGGGCTTGATGCAGACGCTTGCGCTGGAGGGGGCGCGCAACAATATCCGCGTCAACTGCATCGCGCCGACCGCGGCAACGCAGATGCTACAGGGCCTCCTGCCACCGGAGGAACTCGACTTGCTGAAGCCCAGCTGCGTGAGTCCTGGTGTGCTGGTTCTGGTTAGCGAGAACGCACCGACGCGCGCTATTCTTTGCGCCGGTGCGGGGTCCTTTGAAGCAGTCCATGTGACGCTGACGCCGGGCCTATTCGTCGGTGATGGACCCGACGCGCCTGAATTGATAGCGGCCTCCTGGTCGAAGATTGTCGACCGAGCCGGAGAGTTCGTTCCGGAAAATGGCAAATGCCAGAGTAGGCTCGAAATTGAGAATGCCGTCAATGGAGCAGCCTGAGATGCGCGATGTGTTGATCCTTTCTAGGGCGAGGACTCCGATAGGCCGGGCCTATCGCGGCATCTTTAACGCGACATCGGCGCCGACCCTTGCGGCACACGCGATTCGCGCCGCAGTGGAACGCTCGGGAGTTGAGCCGGGAGAGATCGACGACTGCATCATCGGCTGCGCTCTATCCCAAGGATTGCAGCACACGATCGGCCGGACGGCGGCATTGCGCGCCGGCTAGCCGGTCGAAGTCTCGGGCATGTCGATCCCGAACTCGTGGCCGTGCGTGACGATGCCTATATGACCATGATCGATACCGCGGAAGTGGTAGCCGGCCGGTATGGCATTTCGCGCGAAAGACAGGACGCCTACGCGCTGCAGTCGCAGCAGCGCACCGCGGCCGCGCAGACCGCCGGACGCTTTAGCGATGAGATCGTGGCTGTAACAGCCACTAAATCGGTCGTGAATCGGGAGACCGGGGAAACAACGCGCGAAATCGTTACGCTGTCGGGAGACGAGGGCAATAGGCCCGACACAAATATCGAAGGGCTGTCGAGTCTCAAGCCGGCCAGGTAAAAGGCTAGCTTGACGACGCCCGGTATCCGTGTGCACTCCTCTCCGAAATCGTGTGCGCACGAACACGTTTGTTTTCTCGGATAGTAAAGGCAAGATATTGAATTGTAAGGGAAAAATATTCGCCGTTGCACCCATGACGGATGGGAGCGACAAGGCAAAGAAATCAATCTCTTAGAAGTCGACGTGTGCGATCCGTGTGCAGTAGGCGATAGCGCATTGAGTGAAGTCGGGTGATGGAACCGTCCTTGCCCAAGAATTGAACCGATGTGGACGAGGAACAGAGGCGAGGTCGGCGCCTTGGCCTGCTTGCCAGGATACCCACGTCAAGTCGTAGAGCCGACACCCGTATTACTTTCGGTCGATTGGCAGCCGCCAGTGCGTGACCTAGCATTCTGACCTGAAATTCACCCGCGACAGGCGGAAATGGACAAACAGGTAAACTCGCTCGACTCGGAGTTGCGCAATCGCGCCAAGAAAGTCGTCCCAGGCGGCATGTGGGGCCACATGAACGCGGCCGCGCTTCCGGAAGGCTATCCGCAGTTTTTCGCCCGCGGCTCAGGCAGCCGGTTGTGGGATGTCGACGGCAACGAGTTCGTCGACTTCATGTGCAGCTGGGGCCCGATCATCCTTGGGCATCATCATCCCGAAGTTGACGAAGCAGCGCAGAAGCAGCTCGCGCGCGGCGACTGCCTGAACGGCCCGAGCGAATCCATGGTCGAGCTCGCGGAGCTGCTCGTCGAGATGCTGCCGCATGCCACATGGGCGCAGTTCCAGAAGAACGGCAGCGACGCTATGACCACTGCCGCGACGATCTCGCGCGCCGGTACGGGCCGGCGCAAAATCCTCGTTGCGAGCGGTGCCTATCACGGGGCGGTGCCGTGGTGCTCGCCATCGCTGCTCGGCGTGACCGCCGAGGATCGGGCGCATATCGTCCAGTACGAATATAACGACGTCGAAAGTCTCAACCGGGCTGCGGATCAAGCCCGCGGCGACCTCGCCGGGATCATTGCCAGCGCCTTCAAGCACGATTACGGCCGCGACCAGTGCTTGCCGACCCGCGAGTTTGCGAAGGCTGCGCGTGCGGCGGCCGACGCCGCGGATGCCGCGTTGATCGTCGACGACGTCCGGGCCGGATTCCGGCTCAACCTTGGCGGCTCCTGGGAAGCTGTGGGTGTTCGGCCCGACCTCTCGGCCTGGAGCAAATCGATCGCCAACGGCTTTGCGCTGGCGGCGGTGACCGGCAACGAGCGCTTCCGCGATGCGACGAGCAAGCTCTTCACCACCGGGTCTTTCTGGTGTTCTGCTGTCTCGATGGCGGCGGCGGTAGCGACACTGACGGCGCTGCGGCGCGACAATGCGATCGAGCATATGGAGCGCCTTGGCGGCATGCTACGTGACGGGCTCGGATCCCTGAGCAAAACTCACGGCTTGCCGATACGCCAGACCGGACCTGTCCAGATGCCGATGGTGCTTTTCGAGGACGACCCCGACAACCGCAAGGGCTTCGCCTTCTGCTCGGCAACCGTGAAGCGCGGAATCTACTTCCACCCGTTGCACAATATGTTTCTGTCAGCAGCCCATACGACGAACGACATCGAACGCGCGCTCGACGCTGCTGAACACGGCTTCCGGGCAGTTCGTGACTCACTAACTAACAGCGCCGGTGTTTCCCGCAATTGATCCATGGAGATGCTCTGATGGTTGACGTGCTCCCTTCGGTTTTCCTCCGCCTGAAGCCTAAATTTACTCGCGTCCTGCTCGCCGCTGCCCTGGTCGGCACCCTCGGCATAAGTGCAGAAGCCAAAGCCGCGGACGATACGATCGTCGTCGCGCGTGCGATGGACATCAACTCGCTCGATCCGGCGCGCGCTTACTGCGACACCTGCCAGATCTATCTTTCGGCGGTCTATCAGCCGCTGCTCACGCTCGCGGCCGACAACAAGACGATCATCCCAAGCCTCGCGGAGAAGTGGGAGGTATCGCCCGATGTCACCACATTCACATTCAACCTCAATCCGGCGGCAAAGTTTTCCGACGGAAGTCCTGTGACCGGTGACGACGTCAAGTGGACGCTCGAGCGGCTGAAGAACGTCAAGGGCAGCGCTTCCTATTTGATGGACAGCGTGAAGTCGATCGAGGTCAAGGATCCGCATACTGTCGTCATCACCACCAAGACGCCCAATTCGGAACTCCTCGGCATTCTTTCCGCGCCCTATACCGGCATCATCAACAGCAAGCTCGCCTCAGCAAACGGCGCGAATGCAGCGGAAGACGCGGCAACCAGCGACACTTCCGATACCTGGTTCCTGTCGAATTCCGCGGGAAGCGGCCCCTTTACGCTTGAAAGCTACAAGGCGGACGACAATCTGCGCTTCAAGCGCAATGATAACTATTGGGGCACGAAACCGGCGGCCGCAGTCGTCATCATGAAGCAGACGGCCGATGCCGTGACCCAAGCACAGATGCTGGGATCAGGCACGGCCGATATTGCGATGCAGATCGATCCAGATACTGCCAAAAGCATACAGGATCCGAATATCGTCTTTCAGACCATCCCGTCCTTCAACTTCGTCTATGTGGCCTTTAGCCCGGTTGCGGAAGGCTCGCCCGTTCCCCTGACGCGCGATGTCCGCGAAGCCATTGCGTTGGCGATCGACTACAAGGGCGCCATCGACTTCACGGTGGGCGGCGAGGGAAAACTGCAGCCGGCGGCCATTCCCAACGGATTCCCCGGAACCTCCAACCTGCCAGATCCGGAGACAAACATAGAGAAGGCCAAGGAGCTTCTGGCAAAGGCCGGTCTTGCCGACGGCTTCACGCTGGATCTCACCTTCGCCGCGATGAACGTCTACGGCATCGATCTCTCGTTGCTGGCGCAGAAGCTCGAGCAGGATTTGGCGAAGATCAACGTGAAGCTTGCGCTCAAGCCTGCAACCTTCAACGTCTGGGTCACCGACATCGACAAGCCGGTGCCTTTTACGATCGGCTTCTTCGCCCCGGACTATTTCGGCAGTGCCCAGTATGTCCAGTATTTCGGCATGATTCCCAATATGCCGTGGGGCACGCGGGCAGGGGTCGGCAAGGCAGAAGGGCTCGATGGCAAGGAAGAGCTTGAATTGTTCAACAAGGCGCTTGCCGCCGCGATCGAGCAGCAGGAGGAGGCCTATCGCGCGCTTGCCATGAAGATGATCGACGACAAGATCATTCTTCCGCTCGTGAGTCCCAACCTCGTACTCGCCCATCGCAAGGATATTGGTGGCGTGCGCTACAGCGCCTGCTGTAACCTGCCTCTCGCGGAGATCGTAAAGAACTGAGGTGGAAGGCCAGTGCTGGAGGTCGTGCTGAGGCGGCTGTTCGTGATGCCCTTCTTGCTCCTGGGCATCGTCACCGCGACCTTCATCCTGGCGCAGTTCACCAAGGGCAATCCGCTGGTGTCGATCATCGGCGCCAAGGCCCTGACCAATCCCGAGGTCGTGGCCGCCGCGAAGAAGCGCTGGGGACTGGATCGCTCGATCCCCGAGCGCTATGTGATCTACGTCAAGAACCTGGCTCGTGGCGATCTCGGCGTATCGTTTCGCACCAAGCAGCCGGTCCTCGCCGATCTGGCGCAGCGACTGCCGGCGACGCTCGAGCTTGTGATCTGCGCCATGATTGTGGGCGCGGCATCGGGACTTCTGCTCGGGGTGATCTCGGCGCAGTTTCACGACAGGGCCGCCGACCACGCGGCACGATTCATCGCGCTGCTTGGGTCCTGCCTTCCGATTTACTGGCTGGGCTTGCTGGTCTTGTTCCTGTTCACCGTGCAACTGCCATGGTTGCCGGGTCCGGGGCGGCTGGACTTGCGCGCCGAACAGATCGAGCCCGTCACAGGATTCATGCTCGTCGATACGCTGCTGGTCGATAGCTGGAATGCTTTCGTCGATGCCGCCCTTCACCTGGTTTTGCCCGCGCTGGTGCTCGGATGGTCGGTCACCGGGATCGTGTCGCGCATGGTCCGCGCCAGCCTCCTCGACGTGATGAAGCAGGACTTCATAACCATGGCCCGTGCCAAAGGGGCGAGCGCCACGCGTGTGCTCGTCCATCACGCGCTGCGCAATGCTCTCATTCCGGCGCTGACCATCCTCGGCTTCACCTTCGCCTATCTCATTACCGGTTCGGTGCTGGTGGAGGCGATCTTCTCATGGCCGGGCATCGGCTCCTACGCCGTCGAGGCTGCACGCGCGCTCGACTATCCGGCCATTACGGGTGTGACCATTATCGGTGGTCTGGGATTTCTGATCGCAAACCTGCTCACTGATATCGCCTACGCGGCCGCCGATCCCAGGATGCGCGGCGCGGCAGCATGACGGTTGCGGCATCGTTGAAGAGCAAGTCGATATGGCCCGGGATCACGCTGCGCTGGAGCTCGGCGACGCTCATCTTCGCCCTCTTCGTTATAATCAGCTTCATCGTCATCGCGGTGACCATACCGCTTTGGTCGCCCTATGATCCAGTCGGAATGGCCGGGAGGCGGTTGCAGCCGCCAAGTGCGCTGCACTGGTGCGGCACCGATGCGCTCGGCCGGGATGTTCTGACCCGCGCGCTCTGGGGCACCCGGTATTCATTGCCGATTGCGGTCTTCGTACTTGGGGTTGCGGTTCCCGTTGGCGTTCTCCTGGGTACGGCAGCCGGCTTCTTCGGTGGCATCATCGATAATGCGGTGATGCGATTGGCCGACGTTACGCTTGCCTTCCCGCCGGTGCTGCTTGCGATGGCGATCGCCGCCTCGCTCGGCCCCGGACTCGTCAATACGGCGGTCGCGCTCATCATCGTGTGGTGGCCGATCTATGCCCGCCTGATGCGCGCGCAGGTTTTGAATGTGAAGAAACTCGATCATGTCGACGCGGCCGTGATCGCCGGCGCCGGGCGCTTTCGCATCCTCTTCAAGCACATCATGCCGCTGTGCTGGAGCCCCATCCTGGTCAATACGACGATGGATGTCGGCCTCGTCATCCTGCTGGCCAGCGGCCTCAGCTTCATTGGCCTTGGCGCCCAGCCGCCGGCGCCGGAATGGGGACAGATGGTCGCCGAGGGTGCCTCCAACTTCTATTCGTGGTGGATCGCTCTCGCTCCCGGCATGGCCATTTTCCTAATCTCGATCAGTTCGAATTTTCTTGGCGATGCGCTGCGTGACGTCCTAGATCCTCAAGTGAAGCTACCGGCGTGAACTCTCACGCTGCCATGAAGATCGGTGACATGACCGCGATCCCCGAGCCGCTATTGGAGGTCCGCGACCTGCGCATCGCCATCCCGGGTCGCCAGGGTGAGCACCTTGCGGTCGCGAATATCGGCTTCACCGTGGCGAGCGGAGAGATCCTAGGCCTGGTCGGCGAGTCGGGCTCCGGCAAGAGCCTGTCCATGCTCGCCGTCATGGGCCTTTTGCCGGCCGGCATGCGCGCCTCCGGCTCCATCCGGTTCAAGGGTCAGGAGATACTCGGCTTGCCGGAACGCCAGATGCGCCGACTGCGCGGCGGCCGCATCGCGATGATCTTTCAGGATCCGATGACGGCACTCAATCCGGTGCTGACTCTCGGGGCGCAGATCGTCGAGACGATCGAGCTTCACAATCCTTCTCTATCCAGCCGCGAGCTCCGCAACCGCGCCATCGAGCTCATGGAATTGGTGGCAATCCCGGCACCGGACAAACGCTTCGATCAGTACCCGCATGAATTTTCCGGCGGCATGCGCCAGCGCATCGTCATCGCCATCGCCGTCGCCAACGACCCCGACCTGCTGATCGCCGACGAGCCGACCACCGCACTCGACGTGACCATCCAGGCGCAGATCGTCGATATCCTCAACAGGTTGCGGCGCGAGAAGGGCGTGGCGATCGCGCTGATTACCCATGATCTCGGTCTGGTCGCCGGCCTGGCCGACCGCATCGCCATTCTCTATGCCGGCCGTATCGCCGAATGTGGTGAGATCGGTGCCGTCTTTCAGCGGCCGCGCCATCCTTACACGGCCGGATTGCTGGCAGCCGTGCCATCGATCGATGCCGACGTCGCGCGGCTATACGCCATTCGCGGCACGCCGCCGTCGCTCGCCGATCGCCCGCCCGGTTGCCAGTTCAACCCGCGCTGCCCTTTCGCGCTGCCGCGCTGCGCTGAGTATAACCCCGAGTTCCGGCGCTTCGGGGAGACCGTGGTTGCCTGCCATCGTGCGGAAGAACTGAATCTCGCGTCGGATACTGCCGATGCCCGCTGAGGACGCGTTGCTCAAGGTCGAGGGGGTGCATGTCGAGTTCCCGATCCTGAAAGGCCTTGTCTTTCCTCGCCGGGTGGGCAGCATCAGCGCGGTAGCCGGCGTATCGATCGAGGTCGCTCCGGGCGAGACATTGAGCCTAGTCGGTGAGTCCGGCTGCGGGAAGTCGACCTTGGCCCGCGCCATCCTGCGGCTGGTCACAGCCAGTGCGGGGCAGGTTCTCTTCAAGGGCGTGGATCTCACAAAACTCTCGCCTGCCAAGATGCGGCCATTCCGCCGTCATGTCCAACTGGTGTTTCAGAACCCGTATGCGAGCCTGCATCCGCGTATGACGGCGCGCGAAATTATCGCCGAGCCGCTGCGCATGCTTGGCATGGATCGCCGCGAACAGGTGGAGCGGGCGAAACAGGCCATGCAACGGGTTCAGCTCCGCCCCGAATTCGGGGATCGCTATCCTTTCGCGTTTTCGGGAGGCCAGCGGCAGCGCATCGGCATCGCGCGTGCGCTTTCGGTGAACCCGGAGATGGTCGTGCTCGACGAGCCGGTTTCGGCATTGGACGTCTCGGTCCAGGCCGACGTGCTCAACCTGCTGAAAGACCTGCAGGCGGATCTGGGGATCGCCTATCTGTTCATCGCGCATAATCTTGCGGTGGTGCGCCACTTCTCGGATCGCGTCGCGGTCATGTATCTCGGCAAGATCGTCGAAACCGCGCCGCGCGACCGCCTCTTCAAGCGTCCGGCTCATCCCTATACGGAAGCATTGCTCTCGGCTGCACCGATGCCGGACCCGATACGAGAGCGCAAGCGGCAGCGCATCGTTCTGCGCGGCGAGATTCCAAGCCCGGCAAACCGGCCAACGGGCTGTTGCTTTCGGACCCGCTGCCCCAAAGCCGCTGCGATCTGTGCGCAGATCGATCCCCCGCCTGTGACACTTGCCCAGGGACACGTGGTGAATTGCCACTTCGCCAATGCCTAGCGCTTCTGGATTCGCGATGGGTCATCCGTTCGGCAGATAGCGCCATGGCCGAAATTGATTCATGATCGCAAGAAAAGATCACGGTGAGGAATTGAAATGGCGACGGCGCTCGGGATCATAGCCGACGACTTTACCGGGGGATTGATGGTCGCGGGTTACATCGAGGAACTGGGCATCCATTGCCCGGTGGCTTACGATCCTGCCGCCATTGCGGAATTGCAGGATGCCCCGGTTGTCGTTGCGGCCGGCCGAACCAGAACGATACCGCTTGATGAAGCCCTCGAAGCGGCGGCGCGAGCCGCGGATGCTCTCGAAGCGATCAGCTGCGAGAGGATCGCCTACAAGGCGTGCGCAACATTTGATTCGACCGAGGAAGGAAACATCGGTCAGATCGCCGACCTGCTTGCGGATCGGCTGGGCGCGCGGCCGGTCATCATGAGTGCGGGCTTTCCCGCCTTCGATATTACCGTTCACCAGGGATATCTCTTTGTCGCCGGTCGACTCGTGACCGACTCGCACAAGCGCTTCGATCCGCTGACCCCGATGCCCGATCCCGATCTCGTCCGGTTCCTGGGCCATCAGACGCCGCATTCGGTTCGCCTGATCAATCACCGCGCCTTGCAGCAAGGAGCGGCGCATGTGAATGCGCTGTTGGACGACCTAGCCCGTGAGGGCGCCGGGCATGTCCTGATGGATGTCACGGACGACGGAGACGTCGATGTTTCGGCCGAGGTGGCGGCCGCACGACAGTGCACTGTCGCGGCAGGCGACTCGCTGATCATCGGGCTCGCCGATCGGCTGGTCGAAAATTCGCGTCGATCACCACCGCCGGCTCCCAGGCATGTGGACGGTCCGGCGGCGGTTTTTGTTGGAAGCGTTGGACCGATCGCTGAGTCCCATCTCAAACGTTTTGGAGAGGTCCATCGCGTCCATGTGCTGGACCTTCTCGATCCGCGAGGCGAAGAGGCAGCCGTGGTCGAGGCGCTGGCCTGGGCGCGCAACATGACTGGCGGCCATCCGTTTGCGGTTGCCACAACCACCTGTTCCGAGGGAGTCCAACGAGCGCAAGCTGCCCTGGGACCCATCGGGGCGGCGAGACGTGCCGAACGCATGCTGGCCGCGGTGGCGGCTGGATTGCGTGAGTCCGGCGTCCGTCGCTTCATCGTTTCGGGTGGTGAAACCTCCGGAGCGATCGTTGCCGCGCTCAAGATCACGCGTGTGCGATCAATTCCAAGGGGTAAGGATGGAACCGGTTTCTGCGTTGCGGAGGGTGGCGAAGCTTTGTCTCTCTATCTCAAGCCCGGCAAGATGGGTTCGGCGGATGTTCTCCTTCGCGCACTCGAAGTCATGAGGCCGTAGGTGACGCCCTCGCTTTGTTTCCGCGCGTTTCCTCTTGTGAGGGTGGTCCTCCGGAGTCAAGCTGGATGATCGGGTCGGAACAAGGCCCGCGGCGGCAGTGGAGATGGACCATGACTCCCACGGTGCAACGGCGGCAGGCAACGGCCACAGACCATCAATGCGAGCAGATACGCACGGTCGCGCTCGGCACTTTCCAGGCCAAGTCGACAATTCTCTATTGGATCGAAGACGGCACCAGAATGCGCGTCATCGATGCCTTTGGCCCCTGCGCGCAAAGCGTCAATCACTATTTGCGCGATATGAAACCCTATGACCCGCTCAATGTGGAGCGGCTTGTCTCGTCCCGCAAACGCGTCGCGACCATCGGCAACGATCGCGACCTCGCGCCGGACAATGAATTCGAGCGCTACAGCGTGTTCATGCAGCACAGCGGCTTTTGCGATGTCATGGACTTCGTCTTCTGGAATGGCGACGAGGCGTTTGCCGGCTTGGGCATCATGAAATCCCTCGACGATCCGCCGATCACCAGCGAAGATCTGCGGGTCGGTTGGGCGATGCAGCCCTATCTGGAGTACAATCTCTCGCGCCATCCGCAGCAGCGCGAGTATCAGCGTCAGAAGCGGCTGCGAAGGGTTTACGGACTGACTCACAGGGAAGTTGAGATCGCCAATCTGATAGGCGTGGGCTTGACCAATCAGGATATCGCCGAAGATTTGGGGATAGGATTGGGCACGGTCAAAACGCATCTGTTGAGCGTATTTCGCAAACTGGACGTCTCGAACCGGACGATGCTTTCGATGCGCATAGCGAGCCTGGAAGGCGAGGGCGATGCCTCATCCATGAATCGAGCGAGCCACTGAAACAAAGGAACCTGTTGCCGTGACGTCGGAGCTTCGCAAACACATGATCGAAGTTTGCAGGCGAATGAACGCGTCTGGCATCAATCAGGGAACGTCCGGAAACTTGTCAGTCCGCAACGGCGACGGCTTCCTGATCACGCCCACGAGCCTTCGATATGAGCTTATGGAGCCCGACGACATTGTCGAAATGAACTTCGACGGAACCCATTCGGGAAGGCGAAAGCCGTCTACCGAGTGGCGTTTTCATCTCGACATTCTGAAGGCGCGTCCCGATCGGCATTCCGTACTTCATTGCCATTCGACTTATGCGACATCCTATTCGTGTCACCGTCGCGATATCCTGCCCTATCACTACCTCGTCGCCTTGGCGGGCGGAACGACCATCCGATGTGCGAAATATGCAGCCTATGGCACGCAGGAGCTTTCTGAAAACGCGCTGAAGGCTCTGGAAGGGCGCGATGCCTGCCTTCTGGCCAATCATGGTCAGATAGCGATCGGTCGCGACATGGAACAGGCGTTCAGGCTTGCCGTGGAGGTGGAGATCCTGGCGCGCAATTATATCCAGGCTCGCAGCATGGGGGAGCCGATCCTGCTGTCCGATCAGGAGATGGCGAAGGTTTTGGAGCAGATGAGCCATGCACGATACGGGCACGCTCCCGGCAATGAGGCGAAGGTCGCCCAGGTCATCCACAGCAATTAGATCGAGATGGACATGAAGCTTCCGGAACTGACGCTGGTCGCGGATGGATTGCGATTTCCCGAGGGACCCGTCTGGTTGAAAAACGGATCTGTCGCACTCGTCGAAATCGAACGAAAGACCGTCAGCCTGGTAAGTCCCGACGGGAAAGTCGAGGTGATTTCACAGCACACCGGCGGTCCCAATGGGCTGGCCGTCGGCCCCGACGGGGCATTTTACGTGTGCAACAGCGGCGGGTTCGACTGGGAGGAAATCGGCGGCCTCCTGGTTCCGGTGAGCCAGGCGAAGGACTATTCCGGCGGCCGTATCGAGCGCGTCGATCCGGCGACCGGCAAGATAACGGCTCTCTACGATTCCTGTGACGGCAATCCCCTGTGCGGACCGAACGATCTCGTCTTCGATCGCCATGGTGGCTTTTACTTCACCGATCTCGGGAAAATCCGAAAGCGCGATCGCGACAATGGCGGGCTCTATTATGCCAAGGCCGACGGCTCCAGGATCGTCGAGGTTGCTTACCCCGTGTCGGGTCCGAATGGCTGCGGCTTGTCGCCGGACGGCAAGACGTTTTACGCGGTCGAGTTGGAGCCGTCACGATTGTGGGCCTACGAGACACTGAGTCCCGGCGTGGTGAAGAAAATCAAGTTTCCCCACTCTTTGAATGGCGGGCGCTTGCTGTGCGGGCTTCCGGGCTTCCAGGGATTTGACAGCCTCGCCGTCGATTCCGCCGGCCGCATCTGCATTGGCACGATCTGGGACAAGCCGCAGATCACCGTCATTTCGCCGGAAGGCGAGGTTGTCAGGGAAGTCCCAATGCCGGAGGCCATACCAACGAACATTTGCTTTGGTGGTCCTGATTACCAGACCGCCTACATCACGCTGTCCGGGACCGGAAAGCTGGTCTCCATGAAATGGGACGCGCCGGGCTTTCGCCTGAACTACGAGATATGAGCCACGGATAGTTTGCTCTTGCCCTTGTGCGCTTCAGCAGATCCGAACCCGCGCGCTCCGCGCTTTCGCGTTCCCGACAACGCGGTCGATTGCCATGCTCATATTTTCGGCCCCGCTCAGAAATACCCTTACGCACCAGGCCGCAACTACACGCCCCCCGACGCAAGCCTGCCCGACTATCGGCGCGTTCTTGGCATACTAGGCGTCAAGCGCGGTGTCCTGGTTCAGCCGAGTGTCTATGGCTTTGGCACAGATTGTCTTATCGATGCGCTTGGCCGGGCCGGCCCGGATTTTCGCGGTGTCGCGGTTGTGCATCCGCAATGCGGCGATGACGAATTGGACCGCTTGCATGCGCTCGGCGTCCGAGGCCTACGCTTCAATGTTCTGTTTGGCGGCGGCGCTGCGTTGAATGAGGCATGGGAGCTTGGCCGGCGTATCCGGCGGCTCGGCTGGCATATCCAGCTCTTGCTTGACGTGTCGGCGTTTGACGGCTTTTCAGCATTGGTCGGAGATTTGCCCGCTCCGGTTGTGATCGACCATATGGGGCATGTGCCTGCCGATCTGGGCGCCGGGAATGCTGGCTTCCAAACGCTGCTGGCCTTGCTTCGCGAGCGGCGTTGCTGGGTCAAGCTTTCGGCACCCTATCGCCTGACGCGAATGAGCCATCCGCCATACTCCGATGTTGCGCCATTGGCCAAGGCACTTGTCGGCGCCGCTCCGGATCAGTGTGTCTGGGGATCAGACTGGCCGCATCCGCAGATAAGGGTGCCCATGCCGAATGACGGCGATCTCATGGATCACCTGCTCGACTGGATTCCGGATGAGGATATGCGCAGGCGTGTGCTCGTTGATAATCCGGCGCGGCTCTATGGCTTTTGATTGAGCGATTCCGTCGATGTGCGATTTTGAGACCATTCACTGGAACCGAAACCTCTTGCTTTTCATACCTTTTCCAATTGAGCCTGCGACGGTCAACGGCCTATAAGACCCGAATTCAGAAAGGTCTGCGCGCGCAGGTGCGTCAGATCGAGAGTAAAAGGCAGGATGACCGCGGCAGCGCAAACTTCCGCGCACAGGTTTTGTGTCGCACCCATGATGGACTGGACGGATCGGCATTGCCGCTTCTTCCATCGCCAGTTGACGGCGCGCGCGCTGCTCTACACCGAGATGGTGACGGCCCAGGCGGTGCGCCATGGCGATCGCAACCGACTTCTGGGCTTCGATCCTCGCGAGGCGCCGGTGGCCCTGCAGCTCGGCGGCTCCGATCCCCGCCTGCTGGCCGATGCGGCGCGCTGGGGCGAGGATTTCGGCTATGCTGAGGTCAATCTCAATGTCGGCTGCCCTTCCGATCGGGTTCAGGAGGGCAGGTTTGGCGCCTGCCTGATGGCCGAGCCGGAGCTCGTCGCCGACTGCATCGCCGTCATGCAGGCGGCGGTGCGCATCCCCGTCACCGTCAAGTGCCGGATCGGCATTGACGACCAGGACAGCGAAGCGGCGCTTGAGCGTTTCGTCTCGGCCGTGGCGGCGACGGGCTGCCGTACCTTCATCGTCCATGCCCGAAAGGCCTGGCTTAAAGGCTTGTCGCCAAAGGAGAACCGCGAGATTCCACCCTTGGACTATGACCGCGTATATCGCCTTAAGTCTATTCATCGTGAGTTGAATATAATCATCAATGGTGGGATTTCAAATCACAATTCCGTGAAAAAACACCTAGAAATTGTGGACGGCGTCATGCTTGGCCGCACCGCCTACCAGCAGCCTTGGCTCCTCGCCGCCGTCGATCGCGACGTTTTCGGCGAGCAACCCCGAGTCGCGACCCGCGCCGAGGCCGTTTCTCGCATGCGGCCCTACATCGCCGAAGAACTGGCGCGCGGAACCTGGCTGTCGCGGATTACCCGCCACATGCTCGGACTCTATCACGGCGAACCCGGCGGCCGCCTGTGGCGGCGCGTGCTTTCGGAGGGATCGACGCGGAAGGGTGCCGGTCTGGAAGTCCTCGACCGGGCGCTTGCCTGCGTCGAGCGCCCGGCATGGGCGCTTGCCGCAGAATGAAAGCAGACAGAGTCCTCTGTATACTGATCGTTTCCTTGTGCCTGTTCGCGGTTCCCGGTATGGCGCAAACCGTCGATTGCGTCGCGGATGACTGGGCCGGCGACCGCATCTGCGCCGATCCCGATCTGCGCGACCTGGACCAGCGTCTCGCTTCGCGACTTGCCCAGGTCATCGGGGCGACCCGGAAGAAAACTCTGGGCGGCCTGATCCAGACCGCACAGGAAGATTGGATCGCAACGCTCGACACCTGCCGCGGTGCCGCCGATCCCAAGCCCTGTCTCACCCGCCGCATTGAGCGCCGCCTCGATGCCTTGACCCTGCTGTGGCGGCTGATGGCGGGGCCGTCACTGCCGCCGGATCCCGCCCGGACCTGCACATCGGGAGAAAGGGCGAAGCGTAAGGAAGCCTGTCTTGATTCCTTCCTCGCTGCCGCCGATGTCGGCTATTCGCTGTTTGCCGAGGCGTTCGAGCTTTCGCTCGCGACCGTCAACATCCAGGCGACTGGCCCCGATGGCGGTGCTTCGGCGAACAAGGCCGCCGAAGCCTTTCGTGACTATCGCACCGCGGCCTGCGCGGTGCGCGCGCTGTCGCCGATGGTCGGGGCGGCAAAGGGTAGCATCGTCGCTTGCGAGGCGGCGCTCACCCTGCGCGAGACGACCGATCTGATTGCGCTTACGGGCCGTGATCCTCATTGGTCCGAGAATCTCCGCGAACATGCACCTTCCATCCGCGCCTGTCTCGACCGGCTGCGCGATCATGATGTCGAACTGCGTGTGATCGATATCCGCCAGCGCGAAGAGGGCGAGCGGAGCATCCGCATTCTCGGCTCGCGCGGCGGCTATGATTGCGCGGCGATCGGCGAGACGGTGAGTAGCATCGAGCCGGCTTCGATCAAGGACGGCCGTGCCGGGGCGGGCGATGCCATCTTCGTTCCAGTCGCCGGCACGCGCGCTCCCGACGACCTGCTGGCAACGCCGCTTAGCGCCGAGGCTGCCTGTTACGATGTCAGTGCCGCGATAGTAGCGCCCGCCCGGCTTTCGGGATGGATCGCGACGTCGCGCTGCGCCGACGGGTTCTAGCGCGTAGCCCGCCAAACTGTGCGCACTTTGGCGATAACGATATGCGCCAGTCGATTTGGTTTTGGCGCGTTTCCTTATCGGCGAAACGATTCCGCTTCGCCGAGAAACGCTCCAGGCGATCGCGTCACTTTGAAGATGATGCACAGCGCGCAGGGTGTCGTAATCGATGCCCGGCGAGCCGTCATAGCCGATCCGCTTGAGATAGTGTTTGAGTTCGAGCGTTTGCCCCATGCTGCGAACCCGCTTCCCGCTCGGTCACTCGCCGAGCCTGCCGCGTCGGCCGCCTTTGCGCCGTTTGCGCAGGGTGAGGGTTGCCACCCGCTCGGGCAACGTCTGCATGATCTGATGTCGTTCGCTCGGGCGATAGTCGAGCCAGCCAGCGATCTCGTCGCGGGTCCGTCCGCAGCCGATGCAGAATCCGGTTTCCGGGTCGACCACGCAAACCTTAATGCACGGTGTTTCGATTTCGAGCGGGATTACGGCATTCATGGCCTGAAGATAGAAATCCTCCCGGCCCGTTTGCAGGCGTCAAGCGGCATGCCTGGGTCGCAAAGCGGCATTAATCTTCCAGCCGCAAGATGCCGTTTTCAATTCGAAAGCTGCGCAAATGCGATAGAAAGCTCATGCCCAGGAGCGAGCCGTCCATGCTGCCGGCCGGCAAGACCATGCCGGCGACGTCCCGCACCCGGACCCCGTCAATCTCGACTCGCCGGAGCGTCACGCGCGCGGCTTTGATTTGGCCATTGGCGGTCATCACCGGCGTGTCATAGGTAAGCGAGGCGGGCCTCAGCCCGATATCGTCTGCATCCTCATAGGAAAGCGCCACGACCGAAGCGCCCGTATCCACCATGACTGTAATGCCGGAACCGTCGATCTCGGCCCTGGTGATGAAGTGCCCGCGATCATCCGCTTTGATCTCGGTCATGGCGGCAAACGCCGTCTGCGGAAGGATTGCGAACAGGAAAGTGAGCGTTGCGCTGATTTTCATCGGCCCCTCCGCATGGCGAAAGCCCTAGCAATCGCCAGCAAAACTTAAGGAAGGCTTGCAGTCACCGCCGCCAGAATGGCGATCTCGCTCGCCACCTGGGTGGCGCCGCAGACGTCTCCGGTCTGCCCGCCGATCTGGCGAAGCGCGAGCCTCTGCATCGCAAGCGTCGCGGCGGCCCCGGCGAGCAGCGCGAAGGCCGCGTCAAGGAAGCCAACCGTCCACCAAAGCAGGAGCAGGGCGATCATCAAGCCCGTGACGGCTGTCCACTTGAGCGTCTCCCCGTCCGGCTGCCCCGTCGAGGCCGAAAGGCCGTCGGACCGCGCTGGCGGTGTTTTGGCCATCAGCCACACCATGGCAGCCCGCGATCCCGCGCCGGTCGCCGCCAATACGAGAACCGCACACCAGCCGAGGGCCGGAACGATCGCGCCGATCGCTGTCACCTTGGCAATCGCTGCCGCCACCAGCGCCAACGTGCCGTAGGTGCCAATATGGCTGTCCCGCATGAGCTCAAGCCGGCGCTCCCGCGTGGTACCGCCGCCGAAGCCGTCGGCAGTGTCGGCAAGCCCGTCCTCATGCAGGGCCCCGGTCAGGCACAGGGTGGCTGCAAAGGCGAGGCAGGCTGCGAGAAGGGGAGCAACGCCGCCATCGGCCAGGAAAGCCGCAAGTACGCCGGTGAATGCACCGATCAGCGCGCCGGCGACCGGAAACAGCGGCATGGCGGCGACCAGGGCCATCGGCCGCTGCGGTGCCGAGATCGGCAGCCGCGTCAGAAAAGCGAGGCTCGCAGCCAGTTTCGCTCCCGGCTCCCGCCATGGTTGCGGTTCGCTTCGCTTCCATGCTTCGTCGCTCATGTCGCTTCCCTGTCCCTGTCGGCGGCTTAGAACTCACCCGGACAATCGCCGGAATAGTACATGCAAAAGCCTCTTGCCGGACAGCCCTTCGACGATATCCGCGCGCTCCTGCGCGACCTGCCGGAGCCCGATCGCGAGGCCGGCGCTGCCGTTCGCGCTCGCGACGCGCGGCTTACCAAGCCGCCGGGCTCGCTCGGCCAGCTCGAAATGATAGCCGAATGGCTGGCGCTCTGGCAGGGCCGCCATCCGCCACGCATCGAGCGCCCCGTGGTTGCGGTCTTCGCCGGCAATCATGGTGTCGTGAAGCAGGGCGTCGCCGCCTATCCGCCGGAAGTCACCGCCCAGATGGTTGCGAATTTCCAGGCAGGCGGTGCTGCGATAAACCAGATTTGCCGGACCTTCGGGCTTGGTCTCAAAGTATTCGAACTCGCTCTGGAGAAGCCGACAGCCGACATCACGCAGGACGCGGCCTTGAGCGAGACCGACTGCGCGGCGACCATGGCCTATGGCATGGAGGCGATCGCCGAAGGTGCCGATCTTCTCTGCATCGGCGAAATGGGTATCGGCAATACCACGATCGCTGCGGCCATGTGTCATGCACTTTATGGTGGCAAGGCCGAAGACTGGGTCGGACCCGGTACCGGCGTCGACGCGGAAGGCTTGAAGCGCAAGGCCGACGCGGTCTCTCGGGCTATCGCGTTCCACAAGGCATGTCTCGCCGATCCGTTGGAAGTCCTGCGCCGGGTCGGTGGCCGCGAACAGGCGGCAATGACGGGCGCAATTCTTGCGGCCCGCCACAACCGCGTGCCGGTCCTGCTCGATGGCTATGTCGCAACCGCGGCGGCGGCGATCCTGCACGCCGCCAATCCAGCCGCGATCGATCATTGCCTCGCCGCACATTGTTCGGCCGAACCGGCCCACCGCGCGCTTCTGAGGCGTATCGACAAGCAGCCCTTGCTCGATCTCGGCATGCGGCTCGGGGAAGCCTCTGGCGCTGCATTGGCCGCTGGACTCGTAAAGGCGGCTGCCGAACTCCATTCTGGCATGGCGACTTTCGAAAGCGCCGGCGTCAGCGACAAGGAAGCCTAGCAGTGCCGATGCAACAGCAGATTTCGGTCATCACGCTCGGTATTGCCAATCTCGCGCGCTCGCGGCGCTTCTACGGCGAAGGCTTCGGTTGGAAACCGGTCTTCGAGAATCCCGAGATCGTTTATTATCAGATGAATGGTTTTGTTCTCGGCACTTGGCTCGAAACGGCGCTCGCCGGCGACATGAAACGCGAAAGGCTCGCGCGACCCGGCGCTTTTGCTCTGGCGCATAATGTAGCGAACCGCCATGAAGTGGAGCGCGTGATCGAGGTCTTAAGTCGCCACGGCGGGCGCGTCTTGCGGGAAGCCGACGCGCCTGAGCATGGCGGATTTCGCGGCTATGTCGCCGACCCTGATGATCACGCCTGGGAGATTGCCTGGAATCCAGCCTGGTCGATCGATATGGACGGCCACGTCAGCTTCGGTCTTTGATCGCTCAGCCGGTCAGCGAAATCAGTTTCCTCTGGCTCGCGGTCTTGACCGTCGGTGCCGCCAGAATTTCCCCGCGCGGACCGTCGAGCACGCGCTTAGGTGGAAAGGTCACGGTGACTTCGGTGCCCTCGCTGCGCGAACCGACGATCCTGAACTCGCCGCCATGCAACTGGACGAGTCCGTTGACGATCGGCAAGCCGAGGCCGGCGCCGTCGATGGCCTTCTTCGTCGCATAGGCTCCGCGCGAATAGGTACGAAGCGCAATGTCGACCTCACGCGGCGGGATGCCCGGGCCGGTGTCTATGACGCTCACGCTGATGCTGCCATTACTGTTGTGCTTCGCTTTGACAGCGATCCTGCCGCCTTTGGGCGTGAACTTCACCGCGTTGGATAGCAGATTCAGCCAAATTTGCTGCAGGGCGCGCTTGTCGGCGAGAACCTTCGGAAGATCGTCGGCGATGTCCGTGGTGACGCTTAGTCCCTTCGCCGCAGCGCGCTCGGCGAGCACATGGACGGCCTCGGCTACCGACTGCGCCAAGGCGACCGGCGCATCTTCAAGATCGCGCCGTCCGGCTTCGATGCGCGACAAGTCAAGAATATCGTTGATGAGATTGAGGAGGTAATTGCCGGAATTGTGGATGTCGGTTGCGTAGTTCTTGTAAGCCTCGACTCGGTGCGGACCGAACATCTCCCGGCCGAGAATTTCCGAGAAGCCAAGGATTGCGTTGAGCGGGGTGCGCAATTCGTGACTCATTGTCGCCAGGAACTGCGACTTGGCGCGGTTCGCTTCCTCGGCTTCAACTCTTGCTGCGTCCGCCGCATCCTTCTGCCTGGCGAGTTCCTCGATAAGCTTCTCCTTCTGCGCCTTGAACACCAGCATATCGCGCGCGACGGTCTGCAACCGAACCGAGATTTGGATGAAGAAGATTTCGAGCGCGATCGCCATCGCACCCAGAGCGATATAGAGTGGCTGCGCCTCGATGATGCAGCGGATCGCGACATTAAAGGTCAAGAAGCCGGTGCCGGCGATAATCACCGGCATGAAATTGCCAGCGATCATGATCCTGATTGCGATCACCGCCATGAGCGTTGCGATGATGTAGATGTGCTCGAAGGCGTTGGCGCTGTCCCAGAGGATGAACACCAAGAGCGACCAGCACGCCGCCATCAGGAATTCGGATGCCGAAAGCATGCCGATCCAGTCGCTGTAGCGAATCTTGTTGGTGGGTGTCTGCAGGTACTGTTTGCACAGATAGACCTGGATCATCTGGCAGCCGATCGCCGCGACCAGCCAGGTGATGGCGTGGAACGGGGTTGTCCAGGTCAGGCTCGCCAGCGCGAACAGGACCGCCAGTAACGGCAGCGCCAGCGCAACCTTGATCTGATTTTGGGCGAAGAGCGTGAGCAGTTCGCGCTCGCAGCCGATCGAATCGCCGTCTTCCCAGATGGTACGCTCTTCCTTTTCAGGTTGGGCCGGCTCCTTGGTGCCCAGCCCGAGCTTGCTCGTCATTGCCATGGTTCTGGCTCTTCCCGCGATTATTGGGGAAAAGCTAGCAACCGGGTGTTAAGCGCATATTCCGCAACTCGCTAAAATTAGGGTCAAGATGACGGCGCTCGACGAGCTCTCCAAGGCGATTTCCGCCTGCCGGATCTGCAGGGACAGCCCTTCCGGAAAACCTCTGCCGCACGAGCCCCGTCCGGTCTTCCAGGCTGACGCAAGAGCAAGGCTCCTGATCGCAGGCCAGGCGCCCGGAACCCGCGTCCACGCCTCCGGCCGCCCATTTACCGACCCATCGGGAGACCGGCTGCGCCAATGGCTGGGGATTGGGCCTCAGGTCTTCTACGACCCGGCAAAGGTTCTCGTTATTCCAATGGGATTCTGCTTTCCCGGACAGGATGAGCGCGGCGCCGACCTGCCGCCGCGGCGCGAATGCGCCCCGGCGTGGCGCAATCGGCTGATGGCCGCTCTCCCCCAGATCGAGCTTGTGATTGCGCTCGGCGCCCATGCCCAGAAATGGCACATGGCGACCGCCGCCAAGAGTAATCTTACCGATACGGTGCGCAATTGGCGCGAGGCGCTCCTGCTGAAGCCGGCGGTCATCCCCATGCCTCACCCCTCATGGCGCAACAATGCCTGGCTCAAGGCCAACCCCTGGTTCATCGCTGACGTCATACCTGAAGCGCAAAGGCGCGTACGCGAATTGACAGGATAGAAGTTGGGCCGGTACGCAAAGGCCATGACACAGCTTGACAAGGACATGGTGCTTGCGGCGCTCAAGCACATTGCTGCACCCGATGGCCGCGGCAACCTCGTCTCGGCCGGCATCGTCTCCGACATTGCCATCAGTGGTGGTAACGTAATGTTTGCGCTCAATGTTCCGGCGTCCGATGCGCCGAAGCTTGAGCCCCTGCGCAAGGCGGCAGAAACAGCCGTGGCGCGATTGCCCGGCGTGGCAAAAGCCATCGTCGCGCTAACCGCCGAACGGGCGCCGCAGCGCCAGCCTGGCCCGCGCGCGCAGCAGGCAGGCGAATTGCGCTCCGGCATCCCGGGCATCCGGCACCTGATCGCTGTCGCCTCCGGCAAGGGCGGCGTCGGCAAGTCGACGACGGCGGTTAACCTGGCCCTCGGCTTACAGGCGCTGGGTCTGAAGGTCGCCATGCTCGATGCAGATGTCTACGGACCGTCGCTGCCAAAACTGCTTGGCCTTTCCGGCCGGCCGCGTGCGGCGGAAGGTTCCGACAAGAAGATGCTTCCCTTGGAGAATTACGGCCTCAAGGTCATGTCGATGGGCTTTCTTGTCGACGAGGGCACCCCCGTCATCTGGCGTGGGCCGATGGTCATGTCGGCGCTCATGCAAATGATCCGGGATGTAGCCTGGGGAGAAATCGATGTCATGGTCATCGACATGCCTCCGGGCACCGGCGATGCGCAATTGACCATGGCCCAGCAGACACCGCTTTCTGGCGCCGTCATTGTGTCGACACCCCAGGATCTGGCGCTGATCGATGCCCGCAAGGGCCTGGGCATGTTTCAGAAGGTGAATGTGCCGGTACTCGGAATCGTCGAGAACATGAGTTACTTCCTCTGCACAAAATGCGGGGAGCGCCATGAGATATTCGGCCATGGCGGCGCTGAGGAAGAGGCTCAACGGCTTGGCGTGCCGTTCCTGGGAGCGGTGCCGCTGGACACCGATTTGCGCATCCGGTCGGATGCTGGCGAGCCGGTTGTCGCATCCGCTCCGGGCAGTGCCCTGGCCGAGGCCTATCGCGGGATCGCAAGCCGCGTTTGGGCGGCGCTGGCCGAGCCTGGCCGGAGCAAGCCCGCGCCTCGCATTGTCATCGAAGACTGACCACTGGTAAGACCACAAGACCCTTGATCTTATGGTAGCCTGACGCAACAGTCAGGCCGCCAAACGGGCTGCGAGTCGGTGAATTGGGAGGGGGTCGGTGCTATGTCGAAGCTGATGATCGTGCTGGGCATACTCGCCGTGGCGATCGGTGTCGCGGTGGGTGTGCTCGGTTATATGTCGCCGGGTCAGATGCAGGTCGCGGGCCTTACCGCCGAAGTCGCTGCGATTTTCCTGGTCGGAGGGATACTCGCGGTCGGTCTTGGCGGCGCCATCGATGCGGTCAATGAACAGCGCAAGCTCTTCCGCGATCTGGCCGAGACCCTGGTTGCGCGGACCGACCGGGCGGCGGAGCGTCTGGCGCGCGCCACCCACCTTCAGACCGCGCCCGAACCGTCGCCGCCAAAGCAGGCAGTCCCGCCGCCAATACCGGAAGCGGAAACCCCTCCCGCGCCGGCACCCGACCTTGAGCCCGCACCCGCGCCGGAACAGAAACCATTGGTCTTTGCGGGTTCGGTGCGCAGCCTCGAGCAGGCCCGCGAGCGTGCTGGCCTCAAGCCCGTCGATCAGCCGGCGGCCGAAACGCGGATTACCACGCGCGAAACCATCATCGCGATCGAGAAGGCGAAATCCGATCTCGAGACGGCGCTGGGACCGCCCCCTGGCGCGCCGGCCGCCGCCGAACCTCCTGCCGAGAGGGAAACGGTCCTCGTTGCCGAGGTCGAAACCGAATTCGATGCCGCCCCCGCCGAGGGCGAGGAAGAGCAGCTTTATGTGATGGAGGAAAAGCTCATCCGCGGCCGTCCCGCCCGTGTGCTCTCCGATGGCACTGTCGAGGCCGAAACCGATGAGGGCTGGATGCGCTTCGAGAATCTCGAACACCTCGAGGAGTATCTCGACGCGATGTCGCCGGCCAAGGGGTAACTTTCGGACTCGTGCGTCGAGGGCGGCTGCGTCGCCATCTCACTGCGAGGCTTCGTAATCCTCATGCCGAGGAGCTTCGCCAAAGGCGACGCCTCAAAGCATGTTAAGCCGCTCTAATCCTTCGGCCCTCGTGGCAACAGATCATAGGGATGTTTCCATCCCGGCAGTGCCCGGATGCGATCGAGCCATTTGAGGATATTGGGGTATTCGCCGAGCGGTACCGACAATTCGTCTCCAAAGAACAGATATCCGCACATGGATAGATCGGCGATCGTAGCACGCTTTCCGACGATGAACGGACTCGCGGCAAGATGGCCATCGACGATTTTCAAGGCATTGATCGCACGCTGGCGCAGGAAGTCGGTCACCTCTGTCTCGCCCGTCTTGGCGATGCTGACCAGGAAGCGCAACGTTGCCAGATAGCTTGTAAACTTGTGATTGTCGAACAGGATCCAGCGCAGGATTTCGCGCCGCTCATCATCGCTCTTGGGTCCGAATTTTCGCGTCTTCTCAGCAAGATAGTCGAGAATGACACCGGACTGCGTGAGCTTGAGCGTCCCATGAACCAGCACCGGCGCTTCGCCAAGCTCGTTGACTTTGGCCCGGTACTCAGGTGTGCGTGTCTCGCCGTTGAAATAGTCGACCCATCGCGCCTTCCAGTCCTGTCGCGTCAGTTCGAGCATCAAGGCCGCCTTGTAGGCGTTGCCCGATTCTGCAAAGCAATAGAGCTCATACTCGGCCACCGCGCCCTCCCTACCATCTGCCGCGCCCGGCGGATCGCTTAGGTGGCTTTCTTGTTACGGGCAAGGCCCCGTCTAACGGACATCGAGAACGCTTGTGCGCGCCCCGCGCACGACTTCTATGGCGGTCGATCCCCGGAATATGCGCTGCAATCTTGAGCGACCCTCATCTGTCACCACCACCAGAAGGTGCATCGGGCTCGCCTCGATGATCTCTTCGGCGGGATTGCCGACCGCGGTACGCGTATCCGCGACGTCGATCTTCATGGCCTTGAGCAGGGCTTTGGCATTGGCAACCGCTTCTTCCGCGGCCGGGCGCCCCGCTTCTGTCGTCGCCACCGAGAAGAGCGTTATCGGCTCGCGCGCCACATAGGCGAGAACGGCAGCCCGCCGCACCGCCTGCATCGATCGCGAGGTCCCGTCGGTGCAGATGAAGAAGCCTTTCTTGTCGAGGCTCTTGCGCGCCACAAGCACAGAGCAGGGCGCCATCAACGCCACCTGCTGCACGACGCCGGCATCGAACCACGACTGGATTTCGCCGCGCCAGCGGGACGGCTCGCCGAGGATCATCAGATTGTAGGGACCGAGCTCATACTGATCGAGAATGCCATTGGCGGCATCCGGCGCGGTCTTGAGCTTGAGCACGACGGTTCGCCCCCCGGGGCTGCGATATTCAACCTTGGTGTCGCCCGCCGGATCGCCCCAGGCATCCTGCTGACTCGCCTCGCGCGGCCAGCTTTCGGGATCGATGCCTTCTTCTTTCAGAATGGCGAGTGCCTTCTTGAGGTCGCGCACGCCCGGCAGTTCGAAGCCCGCATCCATCATGTTCTGGCGTGCGAGGCGTAGCTGCAGGCCGCCCGACCATAAGCCCTGGTCGATGGGGCGGACGAAGAGAACGATAATGTCGCAATCGTCATTCGGCGCCAGCCGGGCCGCAAAGCGCACGGTGATGAAGGAATCGTCCGATCCGTCGATGCAGGCCAGGACCCGGAAACGATTGCGGCGCTGCGCATGCAGATTTTTCAGCGTTTTCTGAACCGCGCGTTCCTGGCGGTCGCTTAAGGTCGTGCGCTTGAAAAGGCTTCGCAAGGCGGCCTACCCCTTTGCGCTGAGACTTAATGATTGAGCATCGGCCAGTAAAGGCTCGCAAGCAACATGAGGATAGCCACCGAAACCACCATCATCTTGATGCCGATTTTGAAGAAATCGGCGCCTTTGAGGTATCCCGAGGCATAGATGATGGTGAAGGCGGGCTGCGCCGCCGGGGTCAGGTAGCCGAAAGCCGAGGAAATCGCGGCAATGAAGCCGGCAATGATCGGGTCGACCTTCGCGACAACAGCCGTCTTCAGGATGATCGGCCCGAGCACCGCGATTGCAGCACCCGCCGTCATCGTATTCGAGACGCCAATGGTCAGGAGCGAAAGCGCGAGGTCGAAGGCAGCGCCGGTGCCGGCTCCCATCCAGGCAAGCACGAAGAGGAAGCTCTGCGCCAGCCATTCGGCCGCGCCCGTTGCCTTCATTTCGACGCCGAGCGAGATAGCTGCCGCATAGAGAAGCACGACCCCCCAGTTGACGCCTGAATTGATGTCCTCCCAGCGGACGAGACCCAATACGAGGAAGGCGCAGACCCCGATCAGAGCGATGATGCCAAGGCCCAATTGCTCGGAAAGGAATATCCAGCCGAGAATCGTGAGGATGAAGACTGCGATCGTAAGCCATCCGGAGGGCTTCAGCGGCCCCTCCATCATCACCTGAGTACGCAATCGCGCCACCGAGCGTGACATGTCCGTCGTCTCGGGCTTGAAGGTGGCCATCAGCAATATGGTCACGATCGGCAGCCGCAGGAGGAACATCGGAAAGGCGTATTGCATCCAGGTCACGTAATCCACGAGGTATCGATAGGTGGCCGGATCGAACGGATTGTAAAAGAAATCCTTCCAGTAACTGATGATGATGGCGTTGCGGGCGCCACCCGAGGGTGTGGCGACCCCGGCGATCGAGCAGCCATAGGAGATCGAGAACAGTACGATCGCCGCGATGTTGCGGACATTCTTGGGATCGTTGGAGGCGAGCGTTATGATGGTAACGCCGACCGGCAGCATCATCGCCGCAACGGTATGTTCGCCAATAAAGGCGGCAAGCGCCCCGCACATGGCGGTAATCCCGAAACTGATCCAGTAGATATTCGTGCCGGTCATGCGCACGATCCACCAGGCGATCCGCTTGTCGAGCCGCTGTTTGACGATCGCAACGGCCAGCATCAGTGAGCCCATGATGAACAGAACCGAATCCGTCATCAGGCTTTGCGCGACCTTGGTCGGGTCGAGGCCGAGCAGCGCGACCTGGCCGACAATGATCAGCAGCGGCACCGTGGGAAGCGGCACCGGCTCGGTGATGAACAGGATTGTCGCCATGACCGACATGGCAAGCACGATCTGTCCTTCGTGGGTGAGGCCGGATGGCGTCGGGGCAACGATGAGCAGCGCCCCGACAATCAGCGCGATGAAGAACCAGCGCTTCTCCCAGAGCGTGAACAGATCGATTTGCGAGCGGACGTGCCGATAGCGCTGATAGCCGAGCCGGCGCAGGCGCGACAATCTGGCCGAAGGCTCATGCGCCTGCAGGCTATCGCGCGCCAGTTCGAAACTTGCCGCCGCCACGGCACTCATTGCGAGGCTCCTACGGGAGGGTTGACCGGCGCCTGGAAATTGGGCTTTGTCCCGGGGTAACGACGATCCCTCCTGAGAATGCTTTGATGTCCAATCTCGATGCCGTCTTGCGGCACATAGACGGCGGTCTCGAGACCAGTCTTTTCCGCCTTTTCGAACTCATCCGCTTTGCCAGTGTCGGAACCGATCCGGCCTACGCCAGGGACTGCGCCGCGGCCGCCCATTGGCTTCGCGACGAACTCAAGGCAATGGGCTTCGACGCCGCCTTGCGTCCCACCACGGGCCAGCCTGCCGTTGTCGCTCGCTATGCGCCAAAGGGGCTGCCGTCCCATGCGCCTCATGTCCTGTTCTATGGGCATTACGATGTGCAGCCGCCCGATCCGCTGGATCTGTGGGAGAGCCCGCCCTTCGAGCCCCGGATCCGCGCAAACGCTGACGGCAGGAAAAGCATATTCGCCCGCGGTGCCAGCGACGACAAGGGCCAATTGATGACCTTTCTGGAAGCCAGCAGGGCATGGCTGTCCGTACACGGTCGATTGCCGATGCGGCTGACGGTCTTGATCGAGGGCGACGAGGAAGGGGACAATTCGCATTTGGACCGCTTCCTCGCCGACAATCGCGAAGAATTCAGGGCGGATGCGGCTTTTGTTTGCGATACCGGCATGTGGGACGACCGCACGCCCTCGATCGTCACGCGACTGCGCGGCTGCATTGCCGAAGAAATAACCATAACCGGGGCGAACAAGGATTTGCATTCGGGTTATTTCGGGGGCGCCGCGCGCAATCCCATTCACGTTCTGGCCGGGATACTCGCCGACCTTCACGACCGCAATGGCCGGGTCACAATCCCCGGCTTCTATGACGGTGTCGACCCGGTACCCGCCGCGACGCGCCGCCAGTGGAAGCAGCTAAGGTTCCCGGAAAGGCGCTTTCTCAAGGACGTGGGCCTGTCCATCCCGGCCGGCGAAAAGGGTTACACGGTCTACGAGCAGATTTGGTGCCGCCCCACTGCGGAGATCAACGGCATCTGGGGCGGCTATACCGGCGAGGGCCGCAAGACCGTTCTGCCATCGACCGCCAGCGCCAAGCTGACTTTTCGCCTCGTCGGCCGTCAGAATCCGGCAAAGATCAGGAAGGGTTTGCGGAAATTCGTCAAGGATCGCCTGCCGAAGGATTGTAGGGCCGCATTCGACTCCTCGGGGGGCGACAATGTCGCGGTAACCGTCCCCGAATCGAGCCCGTGGGTCGCGCTCGCAAGTCGCGCCTTGAGGGACGAATGGGGCCGGTCCCCGGTGTTGCAGGCCGATGGCGGCTCGATCCCCGTTGTCGCCACCTTCCAGAACGTACTGGGCCTGCAGACCCTGCTCGTCGGCTTTGCGCGGGAGGGCGACGCCTTCCATAGTCCCAACGAGAAATACGACGTCGAATCCTACCACAGGGGCCAGCGCAGCTGGGCCCGGATCATCGCCGAACTCGAGCGGCACAAGGAGGTGTCATGTCCGAGCTGAACCGCGTCCTCGCCGCCGCCGATGCCGCCATGCCGCAGAGCCTCGACCGGCTCTTCACGCTCTTGCGGATTCCAAGCCTTTCCGCCGATCCCGCCTTCGACAAGGACTGCCGGCGCGCCGGGCAATGGCTGGTCGATGAACTGTCCGCGCTTGGCTTCAGGGCTGCCCTGCGCGAGACCGCCGGCAAGCCGATGGTGGTTGCCCATTTTGGCGATGCATCGGGCCAGCATGCGCTGTTTTATGGCCACTACGATGTCCAGCCGCCCGATCCGCTCGACAAATGGGAGACCCCGCCATTCGAGCCTGTCATCCGCAAGGGCAAGGACGGTCGCGAGCGGATTTACGGGCGTGGCACCGCCGACGACAAGGGTCAGCTGATGACGTTTCTCGAGGCGGCCCGCGCCTGGATTGCCACCACCGGGGGCTTGCCGTTTCGGGCGACCTTTCTCATCGAGGGCGAGGAGGAATCGGGATCGCCAAGTCTTCTGCCGTTCCTGAAAGAGAACAGGGCCGAACTTTCCGCCGACATTGCCTTTGTTTGCGATACCAATCTGTGGGATGCGAAAACACCGGCGATAACCACGCGCCTTCGCGGACTTGCGCATGACGAAGTCACGATCACCGGCCCCTCGATCGATCTACATTCCGGCATGTACGGCGGTCCGGCGATGAACCCGATCCGGGTACTCTCGAAGGTCCTCGCTGCCCTGCACGACAGGAACGGCAGGGTCACCATTCCGGGCTTCTATGACGGCGTTGAGGAACCGTCGAAGGCGATCAAGGCGCAATGGAAGACGCTCAACTTCTCCGATCGCAAGTTCCTGCGCGAAGTCGGCCTGTCTTTGCCGGCCGGCGAGCCGCGCCGTTCGGTGCTTGAGCAGATCTGGGCGCGGCCCACCGCCGAGGTGAATGGCATCCTCGGCGGCTATACCGGTGCCGGCGTCAAGACGGTCTTGCCGTCGCGCGCCAGCGCCAAGCTCACTTTCCGCCTCGTCGGCAAGCAGGATCCGAAGAAGATCATCAAGGCCTTCCGCGCCTTCGTGAAAGAACGTGTACCGAGGGATTGCAAGGTCGAATTCGCCGCGGATGCCGGCGGCAGTCCTGCTTCCGTGGTGCCCGAGAATAATCCCTTTATCGCCCTCACTGCTGCGGCTTTGAAAGACGAGTTTCGCCGTCCGGCGGTGCTGATCGGGTCTGGCGGCTCGATCCCGATCGTGCGCGGCTTCAAGGACGTGCTCGGCATGGACAGCGTACTCGTCGGCTTCGGTCTCAATGATGACGCCATCCACAGCCCGAATGAAAAATACGATCTCGCGAGCTTCACCCGCGGCATCAGAAGCTGGGTCAGGATCATGGCGGCGCTGTCCGGCTGACATCCCCATGCTGCGTCAATTGTTCATCGGCTCACTGGTGGTCGCCTGCACGGTGGCCATCCAGGCTGAGATGTACAACCTGCTGCATCGCCATTTCGACACGCTCATGCAGCATGCGCGCCGTCATCTGCATCGTTTTGCCAATACCGGCGTCATTATCGTCTGCATGCTCTACATCATGCTGGTCCATACCATTGTCGTGTGGCTGTGGGCCGGCGTGCTGCTGGGGGTCGGCGCGATGTCGGGACTCGAGCCCGCAGTCTACTTTTCGCTCACCACCTATGCCACGATCGGCTTTGGCGATATCACGATCGGACCAGACTGGCGCTTGCTCTCCGCCCTGATTGGCGCCAATGGACTTATTCTCTTCGGCTGGTCGATCGCCTTCATGGTGGACCTCGTCCGCCGCACGGCTTGATCTCTTGGCTGGACCCTCATGAAACCGATCGCATTCCAGCCCGGCGGATATGCCTTTCTCCCCGGCGTGTTTCAATATTCCGCCGGTGTTGCCGCTCTTCCCGGCTTTGAACTCCGGCGCGTCACCTTCCGCAATCCGCCTCCGTTACGTGACGGCTGCCGCCGGGTCGAGGAAATCATCACGGCTGCCGGGCGTCCAATGACTTCCTTCTGTGCTTGCGAACTGCGCTCGCCGGGCCAGTTTTCGGAAGCCGCCTTCACTGCCTTCAATAAGGCCTATGTCGAGATCCTCGACGGCTGGGATTTGATTGCCGACGGTACGAACCCGGTAGCGCGTAGCAATGTCTGTCCCGAATACTCGCCGCCGGCTGAACCGGCCATCTATGCATTCAGCTATGCCGTGCCTGCCGATGCAGCGACTGTGCCGACATTCATCATTGCCGGAAGTGGCGAGGTGCCCGAAGGTGAGACGAACTACCGCGATCATATTGTGAGCCCTGGCGATTTCAGCCCGGCCGGCATGCGCAGCAAGGTCCGTTTCGTGCGCCGGGAAATGGAGCGGCGCCTCGCCGGCTTCGGCCTCGCCTGGCGCGATGTGACGGCCTCGCAAGCCTACAGCATTCGCGATTTCCACGACTGCCTTGCCGATGAGCTCATCGCCGCAGGCGCTGCCAATCACGGTTTGATCTGGCACTATTGCCGTCCGCCGATCATCGGCCTTGACTTCGAGATGGATTGCCGCGGCGTCTTGCGCGAACTGGTCGTCTAACCGCGCGCCAGGCTCATGAAGTTGCGATAGAGCTTGTGCGCGTTGCCGACGAAGTCGTCCATCAACGGCTTGGCTTCATCGGCGAGTGCGTCCAGCGCACCCGGCCCGCGGGTCGCTTCGAGCGCCTTCTCATAGGCCGGCACGCATCCCCAGGCCGGGATCGTCTCAGGCTCGAGCTCGACATGATACTGCATCGACCACGCTTTCTCGCCGATCCGCATCGCCTGATTGGCGCAAACATCCGACTTTGCCAGCACCACCGCGTCCTCCGGCGCCTGGGCCACCCTTACCGAATGCCACTGCAGGGCCTTCACCTGCCTCGGTATCCCGGCAAGCAGCGGGTCGTTCGCTCCCGCCTCGGTCAATTCGATATCGAGAATGCCCACTTCCGGTGGCCGTTGCGGCCCGCACGTACCGCCAAGGGAATCAGCCAGCAATTGATGGCCGAGGCACACGCCCAGAAACGGTCGCTTTAATTCGCGCACCCATTGCCGGATCGCGCGTTTCTCGTGCGCAAGCCAGGGATGTTCCTCGACATCCCACACGTCCATGGGTCCGCCCATGACCCACAATGCATCATATTTTGCGAGCGCCGGGATCGGTTCGCCTTCATCGAGTTCGACCGCGTCCCAAGTAATGCCGTCCTCCTTGAGGAAACGGCGGAAGACACCGGGATGTTCGCAGGCGATATGCTGGAAGACGAGAAGCCGCATGGGGAGGGTCCGGATGGTGAGGCGGGCAGCATGCAATGCGCGATGCCGGAGAGCAAGCGCTTGCGAGACCTTGTGACCCCGGCCAAACTGTCGTGATCGGAATAGGAAAGTGCAGGACATCGTGACCGGGACGGACTTGAAGCAACGTATCAAGAAAGCCGTCGATGATGGCTTCGAAGCCCAAATCGCCTTGACCGCCGATCTTGTGCGCTGCCCCTCGACGCGAGGCAATGAGCACACGGCGCAGGATTTGATGGCGCGTCAGATGCGGGCGCGGGGCTTGGCCGTCGACGTGTTCTCCATGGATGAAGGCCAGATTCGAGCCCATCCTGGCGGCAGCCCGTTTTCGCCCGAGCATTCGGCGGCGCCCATCATTGTCGGCATTCATCGCCCGCGCCGGGAAACCGGCCGCTCGCTCATCCTCCAGGGCCATGTCGATGTCGTTCCGCCAGGGCCGCTCGACATGTGGTCGCATCCGCCCTTCGACCCCATCATCCGCAATGGCTGGATGTATGGCCGCGGCGCTGGCGACATGAAGGCGGGCTGCATTTCGAATCTTGCGGCGCTCGATGCGCTCGCCCGCATCGGCTATCGCCCGGCGGCGACCGTCTATGTCCAGTCGGTGGTCGAAGAGGAATCGACCGGCAATGGCGCGCTCATGGCGCATCTGCGCGGCTACAAGGCCGATGCGGCTTTGATTCCGGAGCCTGGCCGCGAAACCCTTACGCGCGCCAATCTTGGCGTCTTGTGGTTCGAATTCGAAGTGCGCGGCGTCCCCGTTCATGTTGCCTATATGGGCGCCGGCGCCAACGCCATTGATGCCGCCTATCGGGTCATCGGCGCACTGCGCGAACTGGAGAGGAAGTGGAACGATGCTGCACGCTCCGATTCGCATTTCTCCGCTATCGATCATCCGCTCAATCTCAATATCGGCAGGATCGAGGGCGGCGACTGGGCATCGTCCGTGCCCGCCTGGTGCAAGGTCCATTGCCGCATCGCCTTCCTCCCCGGCAGAAAGGCAAGAGAAGCCGCCGCCGAAATCGAGAAGTGCCTTGCCGACTTCGCCCGCAGCGATCCCTATCTCGCCAATTCACCCCCGCGGCTGGTATTCAACGGCTTCATGGTCGAGGGTTATGTTCTTGATCCAGGCTCCGAAGCCGAACGTGTACTTGCCGAGGCGCATCGCGAGGCGGTCGGCAGGCCGCTCGAGGCACGCGCCGCCACCGCCTATCTCGATGCCCGCGTCTATGCGCTTTATGACGGTGTCCCCGCACTGACCTATGGCTGCATTGCGGAGAATTATCACGCCTGTGACGAACGGGTGAATTTGGACTCACTGCGCAGGACGACGCAGGCCATGGCCCTTTTCATCGCCGACTGGTGCGGATTGGAAGAGATATAGTTCTCACCTCCCGCGAACGGGAGAAGACGCGATCGCAGCTATATGGAGTCCGTTTATGCCGGCCTTCCTCCCTCAGCTCCTGCAACGCCGTCTCGACTCCGCCGGGCCGATCCGCGTCGGAGTGATTGGTGCCGGCAAGTTCGGGGCGATGTTCCTCAATCAGGTGCCCTTCAGCCCGCACCTCCGCGTCGTCGTCATTGCCGATCTTGACTCCGGCAAGTCGCAACAGACTTGCGCGTCTCTGGGTTGGACCTCGGAGCGAATCGCTGCGACGCGATTTACGGAATCAGGTCTTGACGTGATCGCCGACCCGGAGGTTGAGGTCGTTCTCGAGATCACCGGCAGCCCCGCGGCCGGTATCGCCCATGCGCTCGCCGCTGCGGAGCAGGGCAAGCATATCGTGATGGTCAATGTCGAGGCCGATGTTCTTGCCGGACCTCTGCTGGCGAAGGCTCATCGCAAGGCGGGCACGGTTTACTCCATGGCCTATGGCGATCAGCCGGCCCTGGTCTGCGAACTCGTCGACTGGGCGCGCACCTGCGGTTTCGAAATTGTCGCCGCCGGCAAAGGCACGCGCTATCAGCCATTTTATCATGACGTGACGCCGGCTGGCGTCTGGGACCATTACGGTCTCACCGCTGATCAGGCCGCCGCCGCCGGCATGAATGCGCAGATGTTTAATTCGTTCCTGGACGGAACCAAGTCGGCGATCGAAATGGCAGCCATCGCCAATGCGACCGGCCTGGCGGTTCCGCAAGATGGCTTGCAGTTTCCCGCAGTCGCCAGCGACGAGCTCCAGGATCAACTCATACCGAAGGCAGCCGGCGGCGTGCTGCCGGAAAGCGGCATGGTGGAAGTTGTCGCATCGGCGCGGCGCGGCGAAACCCAGGAGCTGCCGAACAATCTGCGCTGGGGTGTTTATGTCGTCTTCGAGGCGCCGAACGATTATGCGCGCGCCTGCTTCAGGCAATATGGGCTGAAGACTGACCGCGCCGGTCGCTATGCGGCTCTCTATCGACCTTACCACTTGATCGGTCTTGAACTCGGTGTCTCTGTCGTCAACGCGGTGCTGCGCGGCGAGGCGACCGGATCGACGCGGGCCTGGCGCGGTGATGTTGTGGCCATAGCCAAGCGCGATCTGGCGCCAGGCGACGTGCTGGACGGGGAAGGGGGCTATTGCGCCTGGGGGAAGCTCATGCCCGCGGCGCGCTCTCTCTCGCTAGGCGCCTTGCCGATCGGGCTTGCACATAAGCTGCGCATCATCCGTAAGGTCGCGCACGGCGCCATCATCACACAAGCCGATGTCGAACCCTTGCCTGATGTCCCCGCCGTCCGCGCCCGCCGCGAGATGGAAAAACAGTTTGGATAGTGGACCATTTGTCGAGTCCTGCTTATTACATGTTATTTCCGCATTCATTGCGGGGTCAATAGACTGCCGGAACGAAATCGGCAATGATAAGTATTGAGGGCAGAATCGCGCCTCACTGCTTTTCAACCCTCCGCAGCTTGCCGATCTCCATGACCCAGTCTTGCGCCGAGCGTACCCAGTACTGGATTTTCGGTGGCAGTTGATCGCGCTGCCGGATCGCCCCCACGCGCAGCGTGATGTTTCGTGCGCCGGGGTTCGCTGATGTCGAATAGAGCGGCGTTCCGCAATCGGGGCAGAAGGCCTGCAGCCGGCGATTGCCGCTCTCTGCCACCCGCTCATAGGTCTTCGGCGCGCCGCGCAGCAGCGTGAAACTCTCATCAGGCGTCGGCACGACGACCCGGAAGGCAGAGCCGCTCAATGTCTGGCAATCAGCGCAATGGCAGATTTCGACCTTTTCAGGATCGATTTCGGCCTCGAACGCGATCTGCCCGCAATGGCATTGCCCGTCGATCTTCATTGTTGAAGTATGGCACAGGACCGGACCGCGATCATCCGAGCCGCAGCGTTTTCACATGATCCGGCGGCAGGACGCCGGCGAGATTGCGCGGATCGTCGATCGGCGTGCCGACCTGCATCGTCACCGGAATGACACCCGCCCAGATCGGCAGGGCGTAATCCTCTTCGTCGTCCTTGGGACCACCCGTCCTGATCTTGGCCGATGCCTCGCTGAGCGGCAGCGACAGCACCGTCGTCGCCTTGAACTCCTGCGCGTTCATCGGCCGCAGCATATCCCACCGGCCGGGAAACAGCGTGTCGACGAAGGTCTTGAGCCGCGCTTCTTTTTTGGCGCGATCCTTCACCTTGCGCGCGCGGCCAAGCGCCATCACCGACCGGTAATTCGCCGAATGGTGAAATGCCGAGCGCGCCATCACAAACCCGTCGATCAGAGCCACCGTCACGCAGACATCGGCCTCGTCCACCGTCTCGAGCATGCGGCTCGCCGATGAGCCGTGCCAATACATGTGGTTGCCCTCGCGCCACTGCAGCGTCGGCGTCACATAAGGCTGGCCGTTGAATACATAGCCGACGCTGCAGATCGGCATGGCATCGAGAATGCCGTGGATCGTCTCCGCGTCGTAGTGGCCCCGCTCATGCAGGCGCTTGACGCGCACCCTTGGGCTGGGCGCTGCCGATTGCTTGGAATTGGCCATGGCTTGCTCCTGTATTTTCCCGCGCTATAAGAGATGACTGGTTTTGAAGAAATAGCCAGATTCGACAGTGATGAGCAGACCACTTAGCAAGCGCTCCGGCGATGCCGCCATCGCTGCCGTCGCCCTCGATCCGGCGGCTGAATCCCCATTGCATGTCCAGTTGGCCAGCCAATTGCGCCAGCTCATCCTGTCGCGCCGGCTCCAGGCCGGAGCCCGCCTGCCATCCAGCCGGCAATTCGCTCAGGAGCTCAGCGTCTCTCGCTCGACCGTCGTCACCGCTTTCGACCAGCTTGCCAGCGAAGGCTATTGCGAGGGCCGCCACGGCTCGGGCGTCTATGTCACCGCCGATCTTCCCGAACACGCCTTGGAAATCGCCGCCTCGCCCGCCGCCGCCCGCAGCGAGCCGATGCCAGCCCATCCTATGCCGGTTCGCCCCTTTCAGGTCGCGGCACCCGATCTCTCGCTCTTTCCGCATGAGGATTGGGGCCGGCTTGCCTGGAAGATCTGGCGCGCGCCCGATCCCGATCTGCTCGCTACCGCCGATCCGATGGGCTGGCTGCCCTTGCGCCGTGCCATCGCCGATCATCTTGCCGCCGCGCGTGGCCTTGCCTGCCATGCCGGCCAGATTCTCGTCACCAGCGGTATTGGCGAAGCCATCGCCATCACCGCGCAGGCCCTGTTCCGGCGCGGCGATCGCATCTGGGTCGAGGATCCGGGCTACCCCTTGCTCCTGCGCGCCCTGAGCCTCGCAGGCCTGCGCGTCGCGCCGGTCGCCGTCGATGCCAATGGACTCATGCTCGAACGCCTGCGTGGCAAGGCCGCAGCCGTCGCGGTCACGCCGTCGCGCCACTATCCGCTCGGCATGACCATGCCGGTGCAGCGCCGCCTCGAACTCATCGCCCGCGCCGAGGCGATGGCCGGCTGGATCATCGAGGATGACTATGACAGCGAGTTCCGCTATCGCGGCCGGCCTTTGCCGGCATTGATGAGCCTCGATCCCAACGGCCGCACGCTTTATCTCGGCAGCTTCTCGAAAGTCATCTCGCCCGCCATGCGCCTAAGCTTCCTCGTCGTACCCGACAGGCTTGCGCAACGCTTCGCCACCACCATCGCCCAGCTTGGCGCCAAGGCCTCGCTCATGCCGCAGCCGGTGCTTGCTGAATTCATGGCGAGCGGCCAGTTCGGCAGTCATATCCGCCGCATGCGCCGCATTTATGCCCGCCGACAGGCGGCGCTGATCGAAGCCGCGCGGAGGCATCTCTCCGGGCTCGCCGAGATCGAGCCGCAGCCGTCCGGCATGCATGTCATCGCGCGCCTCACTCTGCCGCACATGACCGATGCCGAAGCCTCCCGCCGCGCCGAAGCGGCGGGCCTCGTCGCGCCGGCGCTGTCGAGCTACGCCATGCATGCGCGCCGCGAACGCGGCCTCGTTCTGGGCTATGCGGCCTTCAGCGAGGCGGAAATAGAAAGCGCGATTGTCGCGCTCGCAGGGGCGCTCCGGAGTTAGATGAAACCTCGCCCTGAGGTGGCCGCACGGCGGCCCTCGAAGGGCGTGCCGCCGTCTCGTGGTTCGAGGCCCGCTCCGCGGGCGCCTCACCACGAGGAGGAAGTTGCCTAACCTAACTTATACTTTCTCACATAATCCGGCATGGCGATACCCGGCAGGTTGCGCGGGTCGGCAAGCGGCGGCTTCGTCTCCGTCACGATCGGCACGACGCCGGCCCACACCGGCCAGTCGTAATCTTCCGGCTCGTCCTTTGGCATGCCCTCGGTCACTTTCGCCGAGGCCTCCGCAATCTGCATCTTCAGCACTGTCGTCGCCTTCAGCTCCTGCTCGCTCGCCGGCCGAAGCTCCGCCCATCGCCCGGGCAAGATCCGCTCCATGAAATATTCGAGCACCCGCAGTTTTTCCCCCCGTTCCTCCACCGCCTCGGTCTTTCCGAACAGCATCGCCGAGCGATAATTCACCGAATGGTTGAAACCCGAGCGCGCCAGCACCAGACCATCGATCAAGGTTACGGTCAGACACACTTCGGCGCCCGCGGACTTGCGCAGCATCCGGCTTGCCGAAGAACCGTGCCAGAAGACTTCCTCGCCCTCGCGCCAATGGATCGTCGGCGTCACCACCGCCGCGCCGTCGAGCACATAGCCGATATGACAATAGGGCGCGGCGTCGAGGATCGCGTGCAAGGTTTCGCGGTCGTAGCGTGCGTACTCATTGAGCCTCTTGGCGCGCGTCCGCTCACTCGGGGCTTCGTTCGTTCTTGCCATCGTCACCTCGTCTTCGGCCGCGGCCTGGGGTAAAGGCTCTTGCCATGACACCGCAAGCGACGCAAACCGCCCACAAGTGGATCGACGCCAACCGGCAGAACTGGTCTGCCTGGTGCGCGACGATCTTCGATTTCGCCGAGACCGCCTGGCGCGAATACCGCTCCGCCGAATGGTATGTGAAGCGCTTGCGCGCCGAGGGCTTCGACGTGGAGGAGGGCTCGGCCGGCATGCCGACCGCCTTTGCCGCCCATTGGTCGAACGGCAAGGGCCCGACCATCATGGCCTATGCCGAATATGATGCGGTGCCCGGCAATTGCCAGATCGCCGACACCTATCGCGCACCCCGCAGGGGTCTTTCGCGTTTCGCCGGCGGCCACACCGATCCGCATTCGGCGCTGGGCATCGGATCGCTTGCCGGGGCGCTCGCTGCTAAGGTTGCGATGGAGAAACACGGCATCGCCGGGACCATCCGCTTCATGGGCGAGCCCGCGGAGAAGGTGCGCGGCTCGAAGCCGATTCACTCCGCCGCCGGGTACTATGACGGTCTTGATGCGATCATTTCCTTTCACCCGCATTACATGCTGCCTTATTGCAACACCTGCCGGTGGGACACGCATTGCGGTCCCTATTGGGCGGCGATTTACGAATTCCTCTGTGAAGCGCCCGAGACCTGGCTGCGTGACGAAGCGGCCGGCAATCCGATCGCCGTGGCGCACACCTCTGCGCGCGCACCCGGCGCCAATGATGCCGTCGTTTCGATGTTTCAATTGTCCAAACAATTACGCGATCACATGCTGCCGCACACCGGCACATGGACGCTCAACGAAACCATCCTCGCATCGGGCCAGGCCACCGCCGACAATCTCGCCGCGCAGATGGCGCAGATCATGTATGCGGCGCGGGCACCGGATCTCGCCATGCTGCGCAAGATCTTTGCTGTCCTCGATCGCACCGCCGAGACGGCCGCGCGTCTCGCCCATTGCACGGTGAAACGCCATTGGGTGTCGAAATCGAAGCCGGGCCTTGCCAATCACGCCATGGCCGAGATCACCTATCGCAATCTCGAACGTGCCGGGCCGCCAGTATTCGGCCCTGATGCGATCGCGGTGGCGCAGCGCCTGCAGTCCGAACTCGGCCTCGCGCCGATGGCGCAGCCCTTTGCCGAAGAACTCTCAAGACTCATCGCGCCGCAGGAAGCCGAAACGCGCATCCGTCGCGAAATTCCCGCCTGGCAGACGCATTATACCTCCGACGATTACACCGACATGACCTGGCATGCGCCGACGGCGCGCTTCTACATCGGCCGCGCCAGTCTCAAGGCGCCGCCCGGATTTGCCTATCCCGAATGGGCGATGAACGCACTGGGCGGCATCCCCGCGACCATCGATCCGACGGTCGCCTGCGCTGCGAAGACCGTTGCCGGCACGATTCTCGATCTGATGAGCGATCGGGAATCGCTTACAGCCGCAAAACGCGAATTCGCCGGTCGGCTGGAGCGCGAGACCGATCGCAAGCCATGGTGCGATTATGCCCCGCCGCTCGATTTTCCGTGGCCGGACTATGTCGAGACACGCCATGGCCGCCAATGGTGGATACCCTCCACCGCCGCCGACCGCGCTCTTGAAAGGAAGTAGCCGCTGTCGACGAGGCGAAAGTCCGGTCATGGACGAACTGTTCGAGCAAACAGTGCGCGTCCGCTATCGGTTTGCATTTCGCAATAGCGTCTCGATCTCTTCCGCCCTCAGGGGCTTGCTGAGGAAATAACCTTGCGCCTCGTCGCAACCGTGCTCGCGCAGGAAACGAAGCTGGGATGCGTTTTCGACACCTTCGGCGATCACTTTCAGGTTGAGTTCGTGTCCGAGCGAAATCACGGTGATGGCGATCGCACTATCGCTGCGGTTGTTGGGAATCTCGCGCACGAAGGATTGGTCAAGCTTGAGCCGTGCCACCGGAAAGCTTTTGAGTGCATTGAGGCTCGAATAGCCCATGCCGAAATCGTCGATCGACAATTGCACGCCCATTGTCCGCAATTGCCGCATCGTGGCGACCGCCAGCGGTACGTCCTTGATGATCAGGCTCTCGGTGAGTTCGAGTTCCAGCCAATGGGGCTCGAGACCTGTCTCTTCGAGCAACTCGCTGACCCGCGCCACCCAGTTGCGCTCGGCGAATTGGCGCGCCGACAAGTTGACCGATATGCCGATCGGTTCCGTGCCTTCTTTCTGCCAGGATTTGGCCTGTGCGCAGGCTGTGCGCAGAACCCATTCGCCGATCGGTACGATCAGCCCGCAGGCCTCGGCGACAGGAATGAACTTGGATGGCGGCACCATGCCGAGCGTCGGATGCTGCCATCGGATGAGGGCTTCAGCAGCAAAAATGCGGCCCGAAGCAAGATCGACTTGCGGCTGATAGACAAGGCTGAATTCATGGTTGGCAAGCGCGCTGCGCAGCCCTTCCTGGAGCTCGTACCTCTCTTGGGCCGCGCTGGTGATTTCGGCGGTAAAGACCTGGCAATTATTGCGGCCAAGTTCTTTGGCCCGATACATCGCGGCGTCGGCGTTCATGAGCAGCGTTTGTGGCGTGTCGCCGTCCCCGGGATAGCTCGCGAGCCCAATGCTCGCGGTGACTTGCCGCCTCTGTCCGTCGATTTCTACAGGTTCGCCGAGCGCCCGCTGCAGGGCTTCGATCTTTGCGGTGATCGGTGCGCGGCTGCGCGCGTGGTCCGCGAACAGGAGAACGAACTCGTCTCCGCCGATTCGCGCCACCGTATCGCTGGCGCGTACGCAATCCGCCATCCGTCCCGCGAGCGTTGTCAGCAACAGGTCGCCGGTCGCGTGCCCCAGAGTGTCGTTGATGAGTTTGAGGTTGTCGAGATCGACGAAGGCGAGTGTCACGCCCCGGCCGGTCGCCTTGGCGCGAGCCAGCGCTTCGTCCAGGCGCTGCAGGAGAAGCGTGCGGTTTGGCAGGCCGGTAAGCGAATCGTGCAGCGCAAGATGTGCGATCTGCATATGGTCCCGCTGCCGCTCGATGGCGATCCCGGCCACGCGCGACGACGTCTCGATGAGGGAGATCTCGCTGGGGCAGGGAGCGCGCACCGAACGCGAGTACAACGCGAAGGTGCCGAGTACTTCGCCGCTATGCGACATGATCGGCGCCGACCAGCAGCTCCTCAGGTTGTGAGCCGTGGCAAGATCGCGGTAATCGCGCCACAGCGGATCGACGGTGATATCGGGTACGATGACCTGACGCCTGGAATAGGCGGCCGTGCCGCAGGACCCGACCGCCGGTCCGATGCGCGTTCCCTCGAGGGGCCGCCAATAGGACTCAGGCAGGCTCGGTGCGGCGCCGTGATAGAGCGTCTGGTTCTTGGGGTCGAGAAGCAGAATCGAAACGAGAATCCCATCGAGTTGCGATTCGGCGAACATCGCTAGCGCGCGGAGTACGTCTTGCAGACTCGCATTGCTTGCGACCATTTCGAGAATGTGGTTCTGCCCGTTTCGCAGGAGTTCCGCCTGCTTGCGCTCCGTCATATCGCGCGACACGCCGGCAACGCCGATGATCGTGCCGTGCGGGTCTCGCAACGGGATCTTCGTTGTCGACAGCCACTTGGTCTTTCCTTCGGAAGTGGTGAGGCGTTCCTCAATGTCGATCGCCGGAACACCGGTCTGCATGACCGACTGTTCGCAGTCCCAGGTTCGCTGGGCGAACTCGGTTGGATGGATATCGAAATCGGTCTTGCCGATGAGGTCTGACGCGCGGTCGAATCCGCGGTCGGTTGCGAGCGGTTGATTGACGATGACGAAGCGCGATTTAGTGTCCTTGACGAAGAGATAGTCGGGCAGCGTGTCGATCAGCGTACGGATGAGTGTTCGCTCGATCTCGCCGGGCCCGTTGGCATTGAGCCATGCCGAGATTTCCTCTTGGGTGCGCTCATTGGCTTCGTCCAGCCGGCGCAGCATTTCCTCGGGCGTAAGCAGCTCCGGATCGACAGCCTTCTGGATCGCATCTATGGACATCGGGCATTCCTCGCGGCCGCACGGGGGCGCGCCGGTTCAAGGTGTCTAGCACCGAGGAATCACCGAAATCTCAATGAAGAAGCCTCGTATTTAACAAGTCGCCGCAGCGAAAAGTCGCGGGAACTGGAGACTTCCTGACTGAGTAGCGTCGAATTCTCGCGACTATGGAAAGAGTTCCTTCACGATCAGCGCTGCGATCCGGTCGGCGGGGAGTATGAAATTGCTGTTGGGTTCAAGCTGGTTGTTGGCGAAGACGACGACCGTCGCGCCTGTCTTCGGCTCGTAACCGATGAGCGACTGGAACCCCGGTACGGCGCCGTTATGACCCAGCAACGGCCCCGCCGGATAGGTGATGCCGAGGCCATATTTGGCATGCGGTGACCATGTCTGCTGTTCGTTGTGCGTTTTCGGCTTGAGCAGACTGCCCGTGGCCCAGATTTTCTTCGGCTGCGCGTCCAGGGTTTCGTTCAGCCCCAATATCCTCCGTGCCGTTGAAGATGCCGCTCGTCATGTTGAGCATCTGGCGCAATGTGATGCCGCCGCCATTGGGCACGAGACCGGGCATGTGCATCTCGATCGGGTCGTCGAGCCTGAGCTTTCCGTCATCGGCGAGGAGGAGGACCGCCTGCGCGGTCAGTGTCTTGGTCACGCTGCCGATATGGGTGTGGCCGCTGGCATCGGGCTTTACGGTTTTCCCGTATTCGGCCGTTCCGAATGGCTCGATCCATGTGCCCCTTCCGGGAATGTCGACCAGCACCATGGCGCCGGGCGTGACACCGTCCTTGAGCTTGGCTTCGATCTTGGGCCTGAGCGCCTCGGCGAAATCCGGCTCAGCCGCCGCCGATGGCAGGTTGAGGAGGGGGATCAGGGCGATCAACGCGAGTACGCGCATCAACCGGAAAGCCATTTCGAGTCTCCAGACATTCATGAACCCGCATCCTGCATTCCCGTTCCGGCTGATCAACTTCTAGGCCCTCCGTCTCATGATGTGGGTTTTTACTCTTAGATTGTGTTCTAATTATGTTCTAGTCGCCTTGACTTCATCGAGCGAAGCACGACATTGCTTTCATGGACGAAATTCCGCACCCAACCGTGCCGGCTGGCCCTGCCTTGATCGACCCTTTCGGGCGCCATGTGACCTATCTGCGCGTGTCGGTGACGGACCGCTGCGATTTCCGCTGTGTCTATTGCATGGCGGAGAACATGACCTTTCTGCCCAAGAAGGACCTGCTGACGCTCGAGGAACTCGATCGCG
>JAEUMG010000057.1 GCA_016793355.1 Hyphomicrobiales bacterium | reverse complement strand
ACTGATCTGCGCCAGGCTCTTCCTGAAGCCCCTTCTCGACGCCCTGCTCGGCCTGCCGCCCGAAGCGCCGCCGCCGCTCGCCCGGCTTGCCGCATCCATGCCCGCCAATGACGGCCGGCAGGACTATGTCCGCGCCGAACTCGCGCGCGACGAAGAAGGGCGCCTTTCGACAAGGCCATTTCCCCGGCAGGACTCCTCCATGCTGCGCACCTTGGCCGAGGCCGGCGCCTTGATTATCCGTCCTCCGCACGCCCCCGCCGCACCCTCTGGAACCCTTGTTCCGGTGCTTCCGATCGATTTTTGACGTGCCGTTGAAAGAAACACTTGCCGAACCAATCAGGAACAGCTATTTGTTTATCAATTGTTCCGAATCGCTCACATAAAAGGCAGGTGACCCATGCTTACGCGCAAACAGCTCGAATTGCTTCTTTTCATCAATGAACGGTTGAAGGAGGAAGGCGTACCGCCCTCCTTCGAGGAGATGAAGGAGGCTCTCAATCTCCAGTCGAAATCCGGCATTCACCGTCTCATTCTGGCGCTTGAGGAGCGCGGCTTCCTGCGGCGCATGCCCAATCGCGCGCGCGCTCTGGAGGTCGTGAAGCTTCCCGAGTCGCATTCGCCGAGTCTCGCCCCCAAGCGTGCCAGTTTCACGCCCAATGTCATTCAAGGCAATCTCGGCAAGGTGAAACCCCTTCCTCCCGGCAATGACGGCAACTATCGGCCGGCCATTGTGCCGGTCATGGGCCGCATCGCGGCGGGCGTTCCGATCTCGGCGATCCAGGATCACACGCACAACATCACGGTGCCGCCCGAATTGCTCGGTGCGGGCGAGCATTTCGCGCTCGAAGTCAAGGGCGACTCGATGATCGACGCCGGCATTTTCGATGGCGACACGGTGCTCCTGCGCAAGACCGAGAGCGCCAATAACGGCGAGATCGTCGTGGCGCTCGTCGACAGCGAGGAAGCCACCCTGAAGCGCATGCGCCGCAAGGGCGACTCGATCGCGCTCGAAGCGGCCAATCCCGCCTACGAGACCCGCATCTTCGGACCCGACAGGGTCAAGATCCAGGGCAAACTCGTCGGCCTCATCAGGAAGTATTCGTAATAGCGGCGCTCTCTTTTTCCTCTCCCGCTCGCGGGAGAGGAAAGGGGCCCATTGCGTAGCGATGGGAATGGTGAGGGGAAAATCTTGCGCATCGATGCCCTCATCTTCCCCATGCCACGACGTGTCATGGGTCCGCTTCTTCTCCCGCAAGCGGGAGAAGACGGTTAAGGATCGCTCGCGCCTACCACCACACCGGCGCTTCGAACCTGCCCGCCGCCTCTTCGATCGCGTGGCCGACCTGAAAGAGCGTCACCTCGCCGAACGGCTTGCCGATAAGCTGCAGGCTCAAGGGCAGTCCCGCCGGATCGAGCCCCGCCGGCACTGAGATGCCCGGCAATCCGGCCATGTTCACCGTCACGGTGAAGACGTCGTTCAGATACATCTGCACCGGATCGGTGATTTCGCCCGGCGCGAAGGCGGCACTCGGTGTCGCCGGTGTCAGAACCACATCGACCCTGTTCCACGCCTCGTCGAAATCGCGCTTGATCAGTGTGCGGACCTTTTGCGCGCGAACGTAATAGGCGTCGTAGTATCCGGCCGACAGCACATAGGTCCCGATCAGGACGCGCCGCTGCACTTCGCGGCCGAAGCCCGCCGCGCGCGTATTTTCGTACATGGAAACGATATCGTCGCCCTTAACCCGCAAGCCGTAGCGCACGCCGTCATAGCGCGCGAGATTGGAAGAGGCCTCCGCCGGCGCCACGATGTAATAGGCGGGCAACGCATACTTCGTATGCGGCAAGGAAATCTCGACGATCTCCGCCCCCTGCTCCTTCAGCCACTGGGCACCCTTGACCCACAAGGCGTCGATATCGGCCGGCATGTTGTCGACGCGATATTCCCTGGGAATACCGACCCGCATGCCCTTGATCGGCCTCCCCAGCATCGCCTCGTAATCGGGCACCGGCACATCGACCGATGTCGTATCCTTGGGATCGTGGCTCGCCATCGCCTTGAGCATGATCGCGCAATCGCGGACATCGCGCGCGATCGGCCCGGCCTGGTCGAGCGATGATGCGAAGGCAACGATCCCCCAGCGCGAACAGCGCCCATAGGTCGGCTTGATCCCGACCGTCCCGGTGAACGCCGCCGGCTGGCGGATCGACCCGCCCGTGTCGGTCGCCGTCGCGCCGGCGCACAGATGCGCCGCAACGGCCGCGGCCGAGCCGCCGGACGAGCCGCCCGGCACCAGGGCCGCATTGGAATTGCGGCGCCGCCACGGATTGATGACATTGCCGTAATAGCTCGTCTCGTTGGATGAGCCCATGGCAAACTCGTCCATATTGAGCTTGCCCAGCATGACCGCGCCTTCGCGCCAGAGATTGGCGGTCACCGTCGATTCGTAAGGCGGCTCGAAACCGTCGAGAATGTGGCTCGCCGCCTGGGTATGGACGCCCTTGGTGGCAAAAAGGTCCTTGATGCCGAGCGGAATGCCTTCCAGTGCTCCGCCTTCGCCCTTGGCGAGCCTTGCATCCGATGCCTTCGCCATCTCGCGGGCCCGGCCCGGCGTCTCGACGATATAGGCATTGAGGATTCGCGCCTGTTCCATGGCGGCGAGATAGGCTTCCGTCAGTTCAAGCGAACTGAATTTCCGTTCCTTGAGGCTGGTGCGCGCTTCGGCGATGGTGAGCGAGGTCAGCTTGCTCATTCGACCACCTTCGGCACCATGTAGAACTCGTCTTCGGAGACCGGCGCGTTCAGCACAACCTCCTTGGGGTAATGCCCGTCGGTCACCTCGTCCTTGCGCATTTTCATTTTCATCGCGACCACCGAGGTCAGTGGCTCGACTTGCGACACGTCGACTTCATTCAGTTGTTCGATCCACTGCAGGATGGCATT
>JAEUMG010000033.1 GCA_016793355.1 Hyphomicrobiales bacterium | reverse complement strand
CGGCCAGTTCGAGAAGTTTCGCAGGGGCTCGTTTTACATCACGCGGCTGGCTTTCGACGAGGCGTGGACGATGGACGATAGCGTGCAGCCGCTGTTTCCGGTGCCCTCCTGCGTCGTCTTCGCAAGGCGGCGCGCAACGGCGAAACCGGTGCCCGACACCGTGACCGCCTATTCGGGCGAACTGCCCTATCGCGATTCGCCGGAAGAAATTGCCGACAAGCGGCTCAAAGTTCGCGTGAACGCGCCGATACCGGCCGCCGGTCAATTCGAGGGCGGCTCGCCCTATCGGAAAGCCTTCCGGCAAGGTGCCACGCTCGTTCCGCGGATGCTTTGTCTCGTGGAGCGACGGTCGTCCGGCGGGATTCTCGGAGGGGACGCGTCGCGGCCGCATGTCGCTAGCCGGCGCACGACGCAGGAGAAGGCGCCATGGAAATTCCTGCTCGGGATCGAGGGTGCGGTCGAATCAGAATTCCTGCGGCCCGTATTGCTGGGGGAGAGCATATTGCCCTATCGCGTGTTTCAGACATTCGAGGGCGTGGTTCCATCAACGCCGGAAGGTAAGATTCTCGATGCAGAAGCCGCGGCGACCAGGGGCCTCTCAGGCCTCAGCGGGTGGATGCGAAGCGCCGAAGCAGTTTGGAATGAAGACAGACCGTCGCCAATCAGCTTTGTTCAGCAGCTTGACTACTACGGCAAGCTTGCTTCGCAATTCCCGCTATCGGACACACGCGTTCTATACGCCAAAGCCGGCACGATTCCTGCGGCTTGCGTCCTGCGAGACAGCGCTCCAGTCATTGATCACATGCTCTACTGGATTCCGGTCTCAGGCGAGCTTGAAGGCCGATACCTTGCAGCAATCTTGAACAGTGAGACTGTTCGGAAAAGAATTGAACGGCTTCAGTCACGGGGACAATGGGGTGCTCGTCACTTCGACAAGGTGATGTTCACGCTACCGATTCCGCTTTTCGATCCAGACAACGCGCTGCATTGCGCGCTTGCCGAGGCGGCCGAAGAGGCAGAGAGAATCGCCGCCTCGGTGCCCCTGCCGGATAACGTGAAATTCCAGCGCGCGCGGAAGCTGGTCCGGGATGCGCTGTCCGATGCCGGTATCGCGCAGCGGATCGATGCTCTGGTCGCCCGCCTCCTCGATGGCGATTGACATGGCAAAGCCTTCACGCTCGTGGGTCCGCGGCCCAGCCCGCGCGGGAGCCGTTCCCGAAGCCGCCAGGCAGGCGATGGAGGCGGCGGGGCAGCGGCTCATCGAGACTCTGTTCAGACCGCGCTACCTGCCGGAAATCCGGCCGAGTCCGTATAATTATCCGGTGGCGATCCATGGCAAGATGCGGGGCGCGCATTTCGTGTTCATGACCCGCTACCGCTCGGGCTTCGATCACAATCGCGGCGAGGAATTCGATGCGCCTTTCGCGCGGCTCACCTATGCCGGCGGCGGGCGTTACGATCTCGGCTGGTTCAGGCATACCGGCAAGTGGTGGTCCATCGCCGAGGGTCTGACCCTGGATGCGGCGATTCGCGAACTCACGCGCAACGGCGTGCCCCATCCTCACACGTGAGTGCCCGCCACCCTCCCCAAGAGGAAGGCAAGTAGAGAGCACGTGCGAATCGCAACGTAAAGACGTATATTCGGCACGTTGTCAATGTGCCTGCCGATTCGCCTTCCCGTTTCCTCTGCTGCGGCAATTCTGCCAGGAAAGGAGAAACCCATGGGAAACAAGTTTGGCGGCTGGATAGCGGTTGCAGTCCTGCTTTTCATCCTGTTCTACATTTACAACGCCTATCCCGACCTGCGCGGACTTCTCACTTTCGGCGCGCTGTTCTCGGCCATGCTGGGCGGCTGCGCCCTTTGCCGCGACAGCAAGTAAGGGAGGCATGTCATGTGGGCCTGTTTCAAACGCTGCTTTGAGCGCATCCTGCCTATGGTCGGCGTCTTCACGATCGTCCTGATCGTCGGGGCGCTGATCGCGCTGGTCGCAAGCGGCGGTGCCGCCGCCCTGACCCTCGGAGCCGTCGCTTCGGTCATCGGGGTGTCGGTCGCGGCCGATCTTATCGGCGCCCTGCTCGGCTGCCTCCTGGGCTGCCTTGTCTCCGACGCACCGGCCGGGTGAGCCGGGACGGAGTATAGGCCGGGCTGAAGGCGCGGCCATGACCTGTGTTGCTTGGATGGCCGGCTCGGAGGCCGGTCATGGAGGAAATTTGTTACTTCGCCAGGCTCATGATGTAGAGGCTGAGCGCGATCGCCTGGTCCTCGGTCATGTCCCAGTCGGGCATGGTCTCGTGGCTGACGGCGAGGCCCTCCATGAAGCCGTCCATCAATTCCTCCTGGGTGTAGCGGTCGGCGATTTCGCGGAACGGCGGCGCGGCGGGCAGCGGGCTTGCGCCTTCCTTGCCGATGGCATGGCAGGCGGTGCAATTGGCCTCGGCCAGGCCAAGGCCCTCCTCGGCGGTCGGCTCTTCCGCGCGCGCAATCGGGCCTGCCAGCGAGAGGGTCAGCGCGAAGGCGGCGGCGATCAGGCGTCTCATGATTTTGTCCTGAACGGACAAAGCGGCTATTTCACGAAGCTGCGGCGGACGGGCAGCGTCCTGACATTGGCGGGCGGCGGGCCCTCGGCCCGGCGCGGGGTCGCGAGCGCGCCGAGGCCGTCGAGATAGGAATTGTCGAAGCCGTCGCGATAGACCGGAAATTCGACCGGGCGGTCGCGGAAGCTCTTGGCCATCTGGCCCAGTCCCCTGATGCCGCGCTCGCGCGAACGGCGGACCTGCTCGAGATCGATTTCGATGGGGATGATCTGCTCGGTGCCGTCGCCCCGGTAAAGCGCGCGGCCGGACGGATCGAAGACGCAGGACTGGCCGTTGCCGCCCGCGCCCAGGCCGTTCACGTCGAAGACGTAGCACTGCATCATGGCCGAGGTGGCGTGGCTCACCGCGATATCGACGTCGCGGTCGATGGTATGCGTCATGACCGGATGGATGATGACTTCGGCGCCGGAAGCGGTGAGCTGGCGGGCGGTCTCCGGGAACCAGATGTCGTAGCAGTTGAGGATGCCGAAGCGGCCGACGCCCTCGATATCCCAGGTGAAGAACTGATCGCCCGCCTCGACCCCCTGCTCGAGCGGCCGGAAGGGAAACATCTTGCGATAGCGGCCGACGACCTCGCCTTCCGGATCGACGATCGAGGTGGTGTTGTAGATCTTGCCGTCGTGGCGCTCATACATCGAGCCGTTGACGAGCCACACCTTGTGATGGCGGGCCATCTGCTGGAAGGCCTCTTCGGCCTGACCCGGCAAGGGCTGGGCATATTGCAGCATGGGGCCGAAGACGGCCAATTCGGAAAACATCACCATCTCAACCCAGGGATAGAGATGCATGGTGAGATCGAGCCGGTGGCGCATGGCCTCGATATTCGAGCCGTGATGCAGATACATCTGGATGCCGGCGATGGAGAAAGGCTTCATTATGGGTCTTTCGGGGTCGTTTCAGATTCGGGGTGAAAGTCTAGAGCGTTTCCCACGGAAGGCAATGTAATGGATGACCTTAGGGCAGTTCAGTGAGGCCATAGGACGCGGCAACCCATGCAAGGACGGGGCCGGAGCATTACAAGATGCACAGTTGACGGGGGCCAAGCGCATCCTAGTATTGACCAAACGGCGTCAAGCGCGGCGTCGCAGAATCGAACGGCTCGAACAAGAGTGCAAACGGAGCGCTACCGCCAAACTGGCGGAGCGGTTTCCACATGGGAGGAACTGGAATGAATGAACGCGAAAGACGTGATTTCAACGCCGGCCTTGCGGCCGACGTCGACGCCTGGCTGAGGGGCGAGCCGACACGGCGCACCTTCATCAAGCGCTTCGGCCAGATGGCCGGCATGCTGGCGGTGGCGGGCGGCGGCCTGTCGCCGGCCTTCGTAAGCAGCGCGCTCGCCCAGGCGCAGGTCCAGCTCGAAGATCCGAACACGCCGCTCGGCAAAGCCCAGGCCCTGGCGCTCAAGGCATCGACCGAGGGACCGACCGACGGCTCCGCCTTCCGCGCCGTCGCGGCGGCCAAGCAGTTCGCCGGAGCGAACCTCAACATGACTTACGAGGCGGGCCTCCAGGCGCTCGATCCGCGCAATTTCTCCGGCCCCCTGTGGGAACAGCTGACCGGCATCAAGTCGACGGTGGTCGAATTGCCCTCGCCGGACATGTATTCAAAACCGATCGCCGAACATATCGCCCGGTCCGGCGCCTACGACATTCTCGACCTGCAGCCGCAATGGACGCCGGCGCTCGCCGACGGCGGCGTGATCGCGCCGCTCGACGATTACATCGCCAAGTACATGAATGTGGCGGACCTCGAGGACTATCACCCGCTCTACAAGGCGCTGCCGACCTACAAGGGCAAGATCTGGGGCTTCTTCGACGACGGCGACATGTTCGCCCTCTATTATCGCAAGGACATTTTTGAGGATCCGAAGCTCAACGAAGCCTACCAGGCGAAGTTCAACAAGAAGCTCGAGGTGCCGAAGACCTGGGAGGATTATGCCCAGGTTGCGCAATTCATCACCGACCAGATGGCGCCGAACGTTTACGGCGCGGGCCATTTCCGCAAGGCGGCCTCGCCCGGCAACCAGTTCGACTTCATGCAGCAGTTCCGCTCGAATGGCGGCGCCTTCTTCGACGAGAACATGAAGGCCTCGATCGCCAACGACATCGGGGTCAAGACGCTCAACAACATGATCGCCGCCAACAAGGCGTCGATCCCCGGCAATGAAGAGCTCGACGCCGTGTCGCTGTGGGTGGCCTGGCTGCAGGGCAAGGTCGCCATGATCTATTCGTGGCCGCCGACGGGCCGCATGTCGGCCGGCTACTCGCAAAGCGACAAGGCGATCTCGTTCATCCCGCAGTCCTCGATCGCGGGCAAGGTCGGCTATGCGATCGTGCCGGGCGGCAACCCCGAACACGCCTTCGGCTTCAACAAGGCGCTCGCCGCGGATTCGGCAAATCTCGAGGCCGCGTATCTGTTCATGCAGTGGGCCTGTTCGCCGCCGGTTTCGCTGGCGCGTTGCATGCTTCCCTATGCGTTGCGCGATCCCTATCGCATCTCGCACTTCAAGTCGGATCTCTACGGCCAGCTCTTCCCGAGCGCGCCCGAATATCTGGCAAATCTCAACGCCTCGGCGAATGTCGGCCTGCTCGACCCGATCATGCCGGGCGCGCAGGACTACCAGCTCTCGCTCGACCGCATGTGCACGTCGGTGTGGGCCGGTACCGATCCGATGGAGGCCTTGAAGACGGCCGCCGCCGAATGGGATGCGACCACCGAGAATCTCGGCGTCGACTCGCAGAAAGCGTTCTATCTCGAATTTCTGAAGCTGCCGGGTGCCACCGCCGCGAACACGGTGGAAAAGCTCGGCATGGCCGTCAAACTCTAAGGCTCACGAAATCGGGGGCCGCCGCGTCGCGCGGTGGCCCTCTTCAATCTTGAGACACCCGGGACCGGGGCCGGGAATGTCGTCAATACAAATATGCGGCTAGGCGGGGATGGCAGGCAGCGCAACGGCGGTTGGAACGATCAGCGGCGGAAGGCACCTTCCATCGGCGCGGCAAAGCGACAGGCGATTCAAGTGGCTGCTCGTCGCACCGGCGGCGCTCCTGATCCTCGCCATATCGATCTACCCGCTGCTGTTTTCGATCTGGGTGCTGTTCGTCAATTACGACTTTCAGATTCCCGGCCACGCCTTTGTCGGGCTGAAGAATTTCTCGCAGGTCATATTCGACCCGGTGGCGCGATACTCGCTCTGGGTCACCGTCGTGCTCTCGGTAATCAACGTCACGATCGAGTTTATCCTCGGACTCGCCATCGCCATGGCCCTGGCGAAGACGTTCAGGGGCCGCGGCGTCATAATATCCATCCTCATCGTGCCGCTGTTCATCAGCCCGGTCATCGTCGGCCAAGTCTGGGTCCTCATGCTGCACAATCCGTTCGGCCCGACAAACTACCTGCTCGGACAATTGCTCGGCTACGACGTCACCATCAAATGGCTGACGCAGTTCCCGTGGAACTTCGTCGCCCTGATCCTTGCCGATGTGTGGCAATGGACTCCCTTCATGTTCGTGATCCTGCTCGCCGGGCTGACGTCAATTCCGCCGCATGTTTACGAAGCCGCCGAGCTTGATGGCGTCGGGCCGTGGCTGACCTTCTGGAACATCACCCTTCCCTATCTCGCGCCTATGATTTTTCTCGCGATAACATTCCGCCTGCTGGACGCGGTGCGGCTGTTCGACACGATCTTCATCATGACGGGCGGCGGCCCCGGAACCTCGACCTATAGCGCCTCGTTCTATCTGTATACGATCGGCTTCACGCAGTTTCACCTGTCGCGCGCCACAGCGGGCGCCTGGATATTCATGGTGCTGACATTGCTGGTGATCATCTTCCTCGTGCGCCGGCTGCTCAAGGCGGAGACGCGCTGATGACGCCTGCGGTCAAGAGGCCGGTTCGCCGTTCACGCCTTTCTCGCACACCGATCTGGCGCATCCTGTTTCTCACAGTGTTCATCATTTTCGTCCTCGCACCGCTCTACTGGGTGTTCGTGACATCCATCAAGCCGAGCGACGACTACCTCGCCATTCCGCCGGTGTGGTATCCCGACCAGCCGACGATCATTCACTATACCGCGGCGCTGTTCGACTACCGGGGCCTCAACGGCCTCATCAACAGCCTGATCATCTCCGTAGCGGCGACGTTCCTGTCGTGTCTGTTCGGGACGCTGATGGCCTACAGCCTGGCGCGCTTCAATACCGGCGGCCAGCATCTTTCGTTCTGGGTCCTGTCGCAGCGCTTCCTGCCGCCGATAGCGATCGTGCTGCCCATCTTCCTCAACTACCGCGCGCTCGGTCTGAACGACACGCATATCGGCATGATCCTCGCCTACACGGTGTTCACCTTGCCGGTCTCGGTATGGATGATGTTCGCTTATTTCCGCGGCATGCCGCGATCGCTCGAGGAAGCGGCCCTGGTCGATGGGTGTACGCGCTGGACATCGTTCTGGCGGGTGGCGGTGCCACTGGCGGCGCCCGGCATCGTCGCGGCCGCCGTGTTCACGTTTATCGCGTGCTGGACCGAGTTCTTCTTCGCTTTGGTCCTGACGAGCCGCAATGCCTACACATTGCCAACGGTTTTCCGCGCCTTTCTGAGCTTCCAAGGGGCGCAGTATGGCGAAGCAAGCGCGCTGGCGATTGTTTCACTCGTTCCGTCCATCGTCCTCGGCGTGCTCGTTCAGAAGCATCTGGTCCGCGGGCTGACGCTGGGCGCTATCCGTGGCTAGGGGATCATTCTGATGGCAGAGGTCAGAGTCACCGACCTGCACAAGCATTTCGGTGCCGTGCATGCGGTGCGGGGGATCAATCTCGACATTCCCGACGGCGAGTTCACGGTGCTGGTCGGGCCATCGGGCTGCGGCAAGAGTACGCTGCTGCGGACAATCGCCGGCCTGGAAGAGATTACCGAGGGCGAGATCGCCATCGGAGGGGATGTCGTCAATGACATGCGACCGCGAGACCGCGACGTCGCAATGGTGTTTCAGGACTACGCGCTCTACCCGCACATGACGGCGCGCGCCAATATCGGATTCGGCCTCAGAGCGCGGAAAATGCCGCAGGCCGAAATCGACCAGCGCGTCGGGCGCGCCGCGGCAATGCTCGGCATCAACGGGCTTCTTGACAGGTATCCACGACAGCTCTCCGGCGGCCAGCGCCAGCGTGTCGCCATCGGGCGGGCGATCGTTCGCAATCCGAAAGTGTTTCTTTTCGACGAACCCCTGTCCAATCTCGATGCCCAGCTTCGCGACGAGATGCGGGGCGAAATCAAGCGCCTCCACCAGGAAATCGATACGACGATGATCTATGTGACGCATGATCAGATCGAAGCGATGACGCTGGCGGACCGGATCGTGCTCATGCGCGACGGGGTGATCGAACAGCAAGGCGCGCCGCTCGATCTCTTCGAAAGACCGGTTAACCGCTTCGTCGCGGGCTTTCTCGGCTCGCCGAAAATGAACTTCATTCCCGCCAAACTGATGCGGGAAGACGGCGATCGCATTATCCTGAGCGATGGGATCAGCCTCGCTCTGCCGCGCGGACGCCTGTCCACGAATGCAGCCCCAACGGACGTGCTCCTCGGCCTCCGCCCCGAGCACATCAGCCGCGCCGGCGGGGAGCCCATGGTGGCTGGAACCGCGCGCGTGGATGCGACCGTCGATCTTCTGCAGCCTACCGGCTCGCGGACCTTTGCGACGTTCAGTCTCGGCGGCGTTCCAGTGATCGCCGAACTGCAGGCCCACGACGTCAGCCGGGTGGGCGAGAAAATACCGCTCGTTCTCAATCTTGACCGTGCTTCGATTTTCGCCGCGGACAGCGAAAAGGCGCTCTGAAACTACGCTGCCGCCGAAACGATGCGGTTGCGGCCTTCGTGCTTGGCGCGGTAGAGCGCCTCGTCGGCGCGCTTGAGGATGTCGGCGGCGCGATCGCCCAGGCCCTCATAGCCGGCGACACCGATCGAAACGGTAACTGTCAAAGGCAGGGCCTTGCCGCCGGTGGGGAAGGGCTTCGCGGAGACGGCGCGCAGAACGCGCTCGGCGATCTTCTCGGCGACGCGCGGCTCGGTATCGGGCAGCACGACGATGAATTCCTCTCCCCCGGTCCGGCAGGCCATGTCGACATTCCTGACATTGCGCTTGATGCGGTTGGCGAGCTCCTGGAGCACGCGGTCGCCGACATCGTGACCGTAAGTATCATTCACCGACTTGAAGTGATCGGCATCGAGCGCGATCACCGACACACAGCGCTGGCGGTTGGCGGCATTGTCCACCAGCATCGCCATCTGGCCTTCCATGTAGCGGCGATTGTAGAGGCCGGTGAGCGGGTCGGTG
>JAEUMG010000026.1 GCA_016793355.1 Hyphomicrobiales bacterium | reverse complement strand
GAAGCCGGACGGTTATTGCGCGATCCGAATCTGCCGCTCGAATATGCCGGCTTCATCGAGGGCGATGACATCGGCAAGGGAACGGTCGATGTCGTGGTGACCGAGGGCTTCACCGGCAACATCGCGCTCAAGACCGCAGAGGGCACGGCAAAGCAGTTGTCGACTTACCTCAAGATCGTACTTAGCCGGACCTGGATTTCACGGATCGGAGCGCTTCTGGCCGCCGGCGCATTCGAGGCGTTGAAGGAGCGGATGGATCCGAGAAAGCATAATGGCGGCGTGTTTCTCGGCCTCAACGGGATCGTGGTGAAGAGCCACGGTGGAACGGATTCGCTGGGCTTCGCTACCGCCATCGACGTTGCCTGCGAGATGGCGCGCAACGGCCTGGTCGAGAAAATAGCCGCCGATGTCGCGGTGAAGAATCGTCTTATGGGCGAAGGCCAAATCCTCGCGTCCGCTGCGACGGCCTAGCGATGAAGAATGGGAAGCTGCGTGCGTAGATCGATCCTCGAAGGTGTCGGCTCTTATCTGCCGGCCCGTATTCTCAGCAATGCCGATCTGTCGCGGATCGTCGACACCAGCGATGAATGGATCGTCGAGCGCACCGGCATTCGCGAACGGCGCATCGCCGCCGAGGGCGAGACGACCGGCCACCTCGCGATTGCCGCGGCGCGCAACGCACTCGCAGATGCCAGGATCGATGCGGGCGAGATCGACCTGATCATTCTGGCAACCTCGACGCCCGACAATACTTTCCCCGCCACTGCGACGCAGGTTCAGGCTGCGCTCGGAATCACCCGGGGCGCTGCATTCGATCTGCAGGCGGTCTGCTCCGGCTTCGTCTACGCCCTCACGGTCGCCGACAGCCTGCTGCAGGGCGGACAGGGTACGACTGCCCTGGTTATCGGGTCGGAGACCTTCTCGCGCATCCTGGACTGGAACGACCGCACAACCTGCGTACTTTTTGGCGACGGGGCCGGCGCCGTCGTGATGCGCGCGGGTGAGGGCAAGGGTACGATCGCCGATCGCGGCATTCTTGCAAGCCGCATCCGCTCCGACGGGCGCTATGCCGACAAGCTCTATGTCGATGGCGGACCGTCGAGCACCAAGACCGTCGGCCATCTGCGCATGGAGGGCCGCGAGGTCTTCAAGCACGCGGTGATCAATATTGCGGGCGTCATGGAAGAAACCATTCTCGCCGCGGGGCTCAAGCCTTCGGACATCGACTGGTTCGTGCCGCACCAGGCGAACAAGCGCATCCTCGAGGGCACGGCGAAGCGTTTGGGCGTACCGGAGTCGCGCGTCGTCATCACGCTCGACAAGCATGGCAACACCTCGGCCGCTTCAATTCCCCTGGCGCTCGACACCGCAGTCAAGGACGGTCGAATAAAGCGCGGCGACCTTGTCTTGATGGAAGCCATGGGCGGCGGCTTCACCTGGGGTGCTGCGCTTCTGCGCTGGTGAAGCCGATAATTGTAAGCCATTGAGTTACCACGCGACTTTCTATTGACCCGAAATCGTTCTCCCCTTAGGTTTGATCTTTGCTTGCAGGGGGTAGGCAATGGCAGGCAAGACACTGACACGCGCCGATCTGAGCGAAGCGGTCCACCGCCAGGTCGGGCTCTCGCGGACCGAATCTGCGGAATTGGTCAAATCCATCCTGGATCGCGTCACCGATGCGCTTGAGGCAGGGCAATCCGTGAAGCTTTCATCATTCGGCACATTCATGGTCCGCAGCAAGGGCGGGCGGGTCGGCAGGAATCCCAAAACCGGTGAGGAAGTACCGATAACTCCCCGTCGCGTCTTGGTATTCCGGCCTAGTCAGGTGATGAAGAATCAGATTAACGGGTTGGAGGGCGGGGACGAGGACTAGTCCCGAGACGGCGCCGCTGACGTGTGACGGCGGAGAGTGATGTTGGATAAGGCGCCTGAAGCATTTCGGACGATCAGCGAGGTCGCGGAAGATCTGGACCTCCCGCAGCATGTGCTGCGCTTCTGGGAAACGCGCTTTACCCAGATCAAGCCGCTGAAGCGCGGCGGCGGCCGGCGCTACTACCGCCCCGGCGATGTCGATCTTCTGAAGGGCATCCGCACCCTACTTTACGGCGAAGGCTATACCATCCGTGGCGTCCAGCGCATTCTGCGCGAGGAAGGCAACGGCTATGTTTCCAGCGTCGGCCGCGGCGAAACCGAAGCGCGGAAACGCGATCTCGAGCTTGACGGCGTGCCGAAACCCGGGGCCGCAAGGCCCGCGCCCCGGATCACCAAGCGGGCGCCGGCAGTTGGAGCGGCACCCTTTGCAAGGCACGCCCCTGCGGAGGCTGATGCTAGAAACACCGGCGAGGACGAACGCGCCGGCCTTGCCGATAATCAGGTCGAATCTCTTCGCTTGGCGCTGGCCGAACTCGAAACCGCGCGCAATCTGCTGAGCCCGGAGGAGGAGAACTAGGTCTTTGACCGCGCGCCCGGCGGTGTTATATCGGCGCCCGTCGGAGCGTAGCGCAGCCCGGTAGCGCACTACTCTGGGGGGGTAGGGGTCGTGGGTTCGAATCCCACCGCTCCGACCATCTGTCTCCCCAAACTCTAACCCCCTTGCGGTGATCGCGCCGCCGACCTTTTCGGAGGCCCATAGGCAACTGTTGCCGCAAAGAGTCCCCAGATCACGCCGAGCAGCAGGTAGAAATGCCGCCAGTGATCGGTGTCGATCTGGATACCTTGCAGAATGGTGGTAAAGAGGGGACAGAACACGGCAATCGCGTGATGCTGCCAGGGCGTGCGCGTGAATATGGCATTCCAGCTTGCGGCGAGCGTGGCGAGTATGAGCAGTAAGTAGGATAGGCCGCCGAGCCAGCCATAAGAGGCGAAGGCGTTGAGATAGACATTGTGCGGATCGCCACCGAGGAGATTGCGGAACTGGACGGGTCCGAAACCGAGCGGGCTTTCGAGCAGCATAGGGATGGAGTTGAGCTGCTTGCCGAAACGGCCTGTTTCGCCGGCATCGTAATCCTGCACAAGCGAGGCGCGCTCCGTGAACAGCATGCGGACCTGTTCGAACGACAGGAGAAACGCGATCAAAGCCACCAGCAGCGCTGCCCCGAGCGTGACCAGCACGATGATCCGCATGCGCAGCTTGAGCGACGGCGTGACGATGAACGTGAGGCCGACGAGCAGTAGGACGGACCCAGCCATACTCAGCCAGGCGCCGCGCGAAAAGGCGAGGAAAAGCGCAGCGAGGATCACGAGGAGTGCGCCGCCGGCAACGAGTCGCCATTTGATCGTTCCCAGCATGAAACCCTGAATGAGGAAAATGGCTGGCGGAATGAGGAACGTGCTGAGCACATTCGGATCCTTGAACGTGCCCTGCGCTCGCTGGATAGGTGCCCAGGCCGCACCCATGCCGCCGACATTGAAATAGCCTATGAGGCCCGTGATCGCCGCGAGCACGCCGGCAAAGACATAGGCATTGCGAATGATCGCCATGCGATCCATGGGATTGGCGGCAACGCAAAAGGCGAGGAACATGGAGGTGGCGGCCATATAGACCGACACGGCGGTGAACATCACGGCCTTGGAATCATTGAGAACCTGGGCAAGGCTTGCGACACCGCCGACATTGTAAAGCGTGAGGAAGATGATGAAGGGTGCGGTTACCCGCGGAACGGAGAGCCCGGTCGGCAGGAAGAAGACCAGGCAGACCGCGAAGAGGAGCTCATAGGGAGCCGGCTCGATCAGTACGAACCAGCCCGAGGCGATCAGCAGCCACAGCGCCAGTCTCTGCAGTGTCTCAAGCGTGAGGGCGGCAGAGGCGGGACTGTGGCTGGTCGCGATATGGCTCAATAGGCGTTCTCGGTTTTGAGCAACGCGATCGGCGTCCGCGCGAGGATGTAGAGGTCGAAGAACAAGGACCAGTTCTCGATGTAATAGAGATCGTGCTCCACGCGGCGCTCGATTTTTTCGGCCGTGTCGGTTTCCCCGCGCCAGCCATTGATCTGCGCCCAGCCGGTAATGCCGGGCTTGACCTTGTGGCGCGCGAAATACCCCTCCACAACATCGGTATAGAGCGCGTTCGCCGCCTTGGCATGGGTCGCGTGCGGGCGCGGGCCGACCAATGACAGTTCGCCACGCAATACATTGAAGAGTTGCGGCAGCTCATCGAGGCTCGTCTTGCGAATGAATTTTCCGACGCGCGTGACGCGCGGATCGCCCTTGCTGACGAGCTTTTCGGCATTGGCATCACTGAGGTCGGTGTACATTGAGCGGAATTTGTAGACCTCGATCAGCTCATTGTTGAAGCCATAGCGCTTCTGCTTGAAGAACACCGGGCCCTTGCTGTCGAGCTTGATGGCGAGCGCGATGAGCGCCATGACCGGCGACACGAGGACGAGGAGCAGGAACGAGAGGACCCGGTCCTCGAGGAACTTGGCGACCTGGCTCCAGTCCGATAGCGGCTTGTCGAAGACATCGACCAGCGGAATATTGCCGACATAGGAATAGGCGCGCGGACGATAGCGCAATTTCTGCGTATAGGCGCTGAGACGAATGTCGATGGGTAGAACCCACAGCCGCTTCAGCACCTGCAGGAGCCGCGCTTCGGCGGTAAGCGGCAGAGTCACGATCAGAAGATCGGTGCGGTTGCGTCGGACGAAGTCGACGAGTTGGCTTGTATTGCCGAGCTTGCGCAGGCCGCCGATCGAAGAGGGCGAGCGGTCGTCATTGCGGTCGTCGAACACGCCGATGACCGTGACGTCGCAATCGCTCGAGGCGCGCATGGCTTCAAGCAAATCCTCTGCGGGCTTGCCTCCGCCATAGAGGACGGCGCGACGGTCGAGACGTCCATCCTTGTTCCAGCGCCTGACGGCAATAGCGACAATGCCGCGATAGGCTGTGAGCATCCCAAGTCCGCCGACAAACCACGAGCCGGCCCACAGGCGCGAATAGGAATCTCCCGCCTGGGCAAAGAAGAGGAGGGCGAAGAGGGCGGCAAAAATCAGGAGCCAACATCCCGCGAGCCGCGGCAAGTGCTCAACAGGCCGCAGGAATGCATGCGTCGAATAAAGACCGGCGCCGGTGAAGAGCACGGGAACGGCAAGCGCGACGCCCAGCAGGAACGTCACATACGAAGCGCTTTCTGTGAGCGTCTCGGGGCGCAGATAGGCGAGAAAGATGATAGCACCCAATCCGGCGGCAACGAAACCGTCTCCGAGACGAACAAGTCCCGAGAGCACGCGCTTCGAGATGAGCGAGGCGGCAGCGGCGTGAGAGGGAACGCCGATCGCCGGAACGGAGGGCCCGGACAAGAGAGTCTGGAGCTTGCCTTGTTCGACCAAGCCGCGTTGGGAGAAGGGTTCGTGACGCATGCGTAATCTGCTTCGTATTGAGACAGGGATGCGCTCCAGTCAGCAACTTCGGGGCCCATGCCGACGATGGTGCTGAAGCTGGACGGGTATGGTTAAGAGGATGTTAACGGCTGGGCCTTGCCAAGAGCGTGCGATAGAAGTCGACGATATCGGCGCACATTTTCTCCGCGGCGAAGCGGTCGCGAAGACCGGCCGCCGGCGCACGGTCTGGCTGGATATTGTCGAGTCGGGCCGCGATTGCATCGGCGAGCGCCTTGGAATCGCGCGGAGGAATCATGTCGGCAGCCGGCAACACTTCCGGAATTCCGCCGACGCGACTTGCGATGACCGGCAAACCGGCGGCCACGGCTTCAAGCAGCACATAGGGAAAGGATTCGGCATGGGAGGGCATGACGAACAACCGGCCGAGGCCGAAGGCCTGCCGGGCGGGCAGGGCACCGGTGAATCGAACCACGCCGTCCAGGCCAAGCGCGCACGCTTTCGCCTCGAATTCCGCGCGATCGGGACCGTCGCCTGTGATGGTGAGCGTCACGCTTCGTGTCTTTTTTAGCAGAGCCATCGCCTCAAGAAGATCCGCGACGCCCTTGAGATGCCTGAGTTCACCGATGAAGATGAGATCGGTGGCCTCGGCCACGGGCGGGATGGCCGTGAATTCCTCCGGCCACAATCCATTATGGACGACGCGCCATGGAACGGCCCCCAAACCGACTTTGCGCTCGAAGGCCTGCTTTTCATGACTGCACACGAAGAGAAAGCCGTCCGTCAGTCTGCGCAGCAGGCGCTCGGCACCGAGGAATAGCGCGCCCTGCGGCTGCCGCCACTCATAATGTAGACTGCCGCCATGCGGCGTGTAGAGGCCTTTGACTCCGAGGCGCCTGCCCGCCAAACGCGCATAAAGCCCGCCCTTGGCACCGTGCCCGTGCAGGAGATCGGGACGCAATCCGCCACAAAGGCGTGCGAGCTCGAAGGCCGCTGTTACATCGCCCGGTCCCGGCAACCGCGCCATCGGGCTGCGCGCAACGCCGAGGCCGCATTGCGGGGCAAGTTCCGCCAGCGTTGCATCAGCGCGCTCGCCACCACTGAGACTGTCACAGATGACGCCAACCGCGTGTCCGGCCTCGCTCTGGCCGCGGACCAGATCGCGCACATGACGGAACAGGCCGCCTGTCGGTGCCCTGAGTATGTGGAGGATTCGAAGGGCCGCCGGCATATCGGCGGGCGCTAGAACCAGCGCTCGCGCACGAATACCACGTCGCCGGGATAGACCTGCGTCGTGACCGGGACTTTGAAGGTCTGCGTGCCTTCGACATTGCGCCGCGTAATGAGCACGTCGCCCTGATTGCCGCGCGGGCTGTAGCCGCCGGCAAGCGCGATTGCATTCTGAACGGTCATGTTGGCCTGGTAGGGATAGCTTCCAGCCGTATTCACTTCGCCAAGGATGAAGAACGGGCGCGAGGTTGTGACCTGGACCGAAACGCTCGGATTTCGCAGAAAGCCCGCGCGCAGGCGCGATGCCAGGAGCTTTTCGGTTTCCGGCGCGCTCAATCCGGCAACATGCACGGTCTGGATATAGGGCATTGATATATTGCCGGAACCGTCGACGAGATAGTCATTGGTGAGATCCTCTTCGCCCGCGACCCGGATCGTCAGGCGGTCGCCGGCACCGAGCCTGTAGCCCGTCTCATATTCGTAAGCCGCGGCAGTGCCCTTGGCGCCGAAAGGTGGCTGAATTCCATGCCGGTTGCTGGCCGGAAGCTGCGATGTGCTGGAAACGGCTGCCGGACCCTGCGCCAGCATGCCGTCGGCCATGATACCGGTCCCGCCGGTCGCGGATTCAGGCGGGTTGCTCTCCCATGCATTGCTGCAGGCGGAAAGCAAGATCGCCAAGAGGATTGCTGCGGCATTACGCAAGGCCATAGGGCCGACTCCCAAACCTTCGTCCTCGGAAGAACGCGTTTGAGGTTAGGCACGTATGGTTAGCATTCGCTTAATCGGCCGTGCGCGCTTCGAATTCGCGTTAAGGCTTTCCTTACCATGACCGCCGCAATGTGCACGGGATATCCCGGGTAAGGTTAGTCGGCTTCCTCGATGATGCAGTATTCTCGCGAGATAACTCCCGCTCAGCCCGCATCGATCGCGCTGAGCGATGTTCTGCGCGGTGTTTGGCGTCGCCGCAGGATGATCCTGATACTGACGGTCATCTCGACCGTGCTCGCCATTGCCTATGTCGCGATGCAGAAGCCGCGCTATACGACGCAGGCGTTGGTCCTCGTCGATAGCCTCGAGACGCCTTTCGACCGAACCCAGCCTGATGCAGCCGTCCCGCGCCCCGCCATGGACGAGCGCGACGTATTGAGCCAGGTATCCGTGATTGAATCGCGCGACCTTGGCGACCGGGTGGTGCGGACACTCAAGCTGCAGGAGAAGCCTGAATTCGACTCGCTCGCATCAAGCGGGCTGGGGCTGCTGTCGCGCTTGCGGCTTGCGCTCGGCTTTGGCGAGGACCCGCGTGACAAGACGCCGGAGCAGCGGGCCCTCGCGCGCTATGAAACCATGCTCAATGTCTACCAGATACCGCTCTCCAAGGTCATCGCGATCCAGTACTCGGCCAACGATCCCAAGACCGCCGCCGAAGTCGCCAATACGCTGGCGGAGACCTACGTCACATCAACACGTGAGGCCCAGTCGGAGCCGACCAACCGCGCGCGTGAGTGGCTTGCCCAGCAGATCGGGGAATTGCGCAAGAAGGTGGCGGAATCGGAATCTGCCGCCGAGGAGTTCCGTGCCAAGGCAGGACTACTCAAGGGTGCACAGTCGACCTTGAGCGCGCAGGAATTGTCGGAACTTAACAGCCAGATCGTGCTGGCGGAGGCGGCACGATCGGAGGCTGAGGCCAAGGCCCGGCAGATACGGTCGATGCTGGCGAGCGACGGTGTCGTGGACGGCTCCGGAGCGGTTCTGAACTCGGCCTTGATCCAGCGATTGCGTGAGCAGCAGGTGGTACTTGGTCGCAACCTCGCCGAACTGTCGGTGCGCTACCTGCCCAACCATCCCAAGGTGATGGCGGCAAGAAGCGAGCTTGCAAGTCTTGATCGACAGATTCGCGCCGAAGCATTGAAAGTGGTGCGCGGTCTTGAGGATCAGGCCAAGGTCGCGGCCTCGCGCGAAGCGGAATTGCGCGCGAGCCTGAATGCCGCAAAGGCAAAGGCATCGGAGACGAATCTCGACGAAGTTAAGTTGCGCGCGCTTGAACGCGAAGCGGCTGCCAATCGCAGCCTCCTCGAGACCTTCCTCAATCGTTACATGGATGCGAGCGCCCGCCAGGATGTGATCGCCCAGCCCGGAACCGCGCGTATAATCGAACGGGCGCCGTTGCCCACGTCGCCGTCTTTCCCAAAGACCGGTCCGACCGTCCTGCTTGCGATGCTGGCCGGTCTCGCGCTGGGAGTAGGCCTGGCCTTTGTCGCAGAGATCATGAATGCGGCCGCGCGTGTCGCCATAGGGCCGAGCCTGCCTGCCGCGGCGCCTCCGGTCCTGATTGAAGCCAGTCCTGTCGCGGCGCCCGTTGCGGAGATGACAAAGGCGGAGGCGCGGGCGCCGAAGGATGCTGAAGCGCCGAGCAATTCGCTGGTTGTCGAAGTGGCAAAGGGAAGCGTACCACAGGCGCTGGGCTCGGCTTCGCCCCTCGATATCGTACCCGCGATTTGCAGCATGCCGGCCTCTCGCGATCTCGCCTCGGCCGTTGCTCACGGATATGAGGTCATCGGCAAACCGACGCGGAGTTACGCCAAGGCTGCGACGGTACTTGGTTCCTGGGCGGCAAGCGTGCGCCAGACCTTGGGGGTGAAGCGGATCGCCGTTGCGGCACTTGCAACCGGGACTTCTCTGGACACGGGAGCTGCCAGCGCGGCGCTGGCCAGAACCCTGGTTCAGCAGGGTATCAGGACGGTTATCCTCGACATCGCGGCCTCGGGTGACAATTTCGCGCATGTTTTTGGGCTCCAGCCGCAAGCAGGGCTCGCAGAATTGCTCTCGGGTAGCGCCGATTTCAATTCCGTCATCGCCCGCGACATGGCCTCCGAGCTCAACGTGATCTCTGCGGGCCGGGATCCAGCGGGCCTCCCTTCAATGCTTACCGGGAGCCGCTTCGCCCAGGCGCTCAACGCACTGGAGACCGCTTACGACCAGATTCTGCTCGACTGCGGCGAGATTACGCTTGCGACTTCACCTGCCATCAAGGCGGCACAAGCCATCCTTCTGCTTGCGCCAGGCAGTGCCGCAGCCGACGCGGGCCGCAAACTGGAGGAGCTTCGTGGAAAAGGAATTCTTGCTGCGCAATATGTGCGATTAGCCGATCCCGACCAGGTTGAGGCCTACCAGGCAGCCTAGCGGCGCGTTGACCGACGCCGGGTACCGCAGATGCGTCAAGGTCCGGCGCAGATATTGCGCAAGCTTCCAAAGCCGCGGCGACCGCTTGATCGTGCGCTTCGCAATCAGCCGTGCCGTCGCAAGCGCAGCCCACACATAGCCTCTTGGAGACTGGCCGCGGATGCAGGCGTGCAGCGGGATAACAGTATCCGCCCATTGTGTCTTATAGGATGCATCACCTGAGCCTAAATCGAGCATCGACAAGCGCGTCTCACAGCAAGCCGCAATCAGGCGCCGCAAGGCGGCGTCGCCGGGCGACAGATGCGGGACGAACTCCGAGTCCAGCGACGAGATCAAGCCCCAATAGGTGTTGCCGTGAAGGCCCCCGAGTTTCATCGCGACCATGCGGCCATCGACGCACAGATTATATGCGAGAAGTATCGGTTTGGCCTGGCCTTGGGCATCGGCAAGCCGATGGATAAAGCGGCGATCGCGCGCATCGAAGACGCCGTGGATTCCCCGTATCGACAGCCGGTTCTGTTGTTGGCGGAACATCTCCTCGATCCGTTCATGCTTCGTCGATCGAGTGTCGGGAATCCCGAATGTAACATTGCCGAGCGCCGCGAGCCGGTTATCGCGTTTGCGGTTGCTGCGTCGCGTTACGGAGGATCTCTTTCGCTCATAGAGACGTTGGAAATCGGACTCGAGCCGGATTTGATAGCCGCGATTGGCGCTTCGGCACGAGAACCAGTCGCTCAACGGGTGCGGGAAACCATGCAGGCTTTCTGGCATCTCTGCCAGATTGAGCACATCCACACCGAACATCCGTGCAATTTCCCAACCGCGGCCTGAAAACCAGGATTGCGCGCGCGGCAGGAACTCGCGGTCATAGAGACCGTAGCCATATGTGGACTGAGGCGTGGCAATCCATTCAAGAATGGACATGCCATGCCTGCGCTGGATGCAGAGCGGCAGCAGGAAACGGATTCCGCCGTTGCGGTCGCGTCCGATAATGATGCGTGGTTCAAACGGCTCGTCTGAGCTTTCGATCCACGCTTCACACCAGGCATAAGTCTGGTAGAACGTGCCCGCCGCAATGGCTTCAAACGCTCGCCATTCAGCGGCAATATCGGCCAGCTTCCGGTGAACAGCAAGCTCGATGGGCGGCGTTTCCTGTGCTGCAACGAGGAAATCTCTGGGCAGCGCCACGGATTGACCGGCGCGGATGCGTTCCGGGCGGCTCACTGGCGTCGCCTCGGGCTATGCCGCGTGCAGCCGCTCGCCATAAAACCATCGTCAAGGATTGTTTGATAACCTCTCACGGGCGTTAACCACCACTCTCACAAACCGTCAGGCAAATCCGATGGCGAAAACGTCGATTCTACGGACGAGTCTCGATCTCCTGTTCTATTCTGGGGCATCACAGGCGTTGCGCCGGGTGTGTGGAGGGATGGGTGCAATCTTTATGCTGCATCACATCCGGCCGGGCGGCGGATTGCAGCGAGGCTTCGCCCCTAACGCAGGTCTGGAACTGACGCCCGAGTTTCTCGACACCGTGATCAGTCATGCAAAAAGCCGCGGCTATGAGCTTCTATCGCTTGAGGCTGCTGTCCGGCGGCTCGAGCAAGGCGAAACTGCTGCTGAGCCCTTTGCAGTGTTCACTATTGATGACGGTTACCGCGACAATCTCGTGCATGCATGGCCGGTGTTTCGCCGTCACCAGTGCCCTTTCACGATATTTGTCGCGCCGGCAATCACCGATGGCACATGTGAGTTGTGGTGGCGCGGCCTCGAAGCTGTGATTGCCGGCGAAGCGCGGGTCAGGGTGCGGATCGGCGATGAGGACATCGAACTCGACGCCTTCACCGACGCGCAGAAGCAGGCGGCCTTCGAACGCCTCTACTGGCCGGTGCGTTCCATGGAACAGCACGCCCAGCGCGAATGGATCAGGGATTTCTGCGAGGCGCGCGGCGTCAATCTCGAAGCGATCTGCCGGGCAGAGGCCATGACATGGACGGAACTGCGCCAGATTTCGGCCGATCCGCTGTGCTCGATCGGCGCACATACAGTAAACCACTTTGCCGTCGCGAAGCTCGACCCCGAGGAGGTCCGCGCCGAGGTTGTCGCCTCGCGCGACCGCATCCAGCAGGAACTCGGCATTCTTCCAAAGTTCTTCGCCTATCCCTATGGCGATGAGACTTCGGCAGGTCCCCGCGATTTCGAGATAGTGCGGGAAGCCGGTTTCGAAGCTGCAGTGACGACACGCAAAGGGTTGATCTTCCCCGCGCACAAGGACCATCTCCTGTCTCTGCCGCGGGTCTCGCTCAATGGCGGCTTCCAGAAGCTGCGCTATGTCGACGTACTGATGTCCGGTACAGCCTTCATGCTGTGGAATGGCCTCAAGCGGGTAAAAGCGGCCTAGCCTTCGGTCGGATCGGGCCGCGCCATCCAGCGGATGATCCACATGACCACCGGCAGCCACGCGACGCCCGCCACGAGGTAGAAGCCGGCTTCGGCGGCGGGGGACCGTCCGACCACCCAGTCGCCGCCGATCGCCATGGCGGCAAGGCTGTACAGGATCATAAAGCCGACGGTCGCGAAGATCCCGGTCAATTTGCGCTGACGCTGCTTCATGGGGCGCTGCGTAAAGCGGCTGGCACCGTGGCGCAACCGGAAATGACTGCGGCGCTTGGGCGCTTGCGCGTGGCGGGGGTGGGTCTTATCCCGCCGCCATGCTTGCAAGGCAAAATGGCGCGAGTGGCGTAACCGCAATTCGTGTCTGGCTGGTTCTTATGGCTGTTCTGGTATTCTGCATGGTGCTCGTCGGCGGTGCCGTGCGACTGACGGATTCGGGTCTATCCATCACCGAATGGCAGCCGCTCCTGGGCGCCATCCCGCCTTTGACCCAGGCGGACTGGCTGATCGCGTTCGAGAAATACCGCCAGATCCCGGAATATACGTTGGTCAACAAGGGCATGAGCCTGGAGGAATTCAGGTTC
>JAEUMG010000336.1 GCA_016793355.1 Hyphomicrobiales bacterium | reverse complement strand
GATCATCGCGGTCGAAGGCTATATGGACGTGATCGCCATGCATCGCGCCGGCTTGCCCTATGCGGTGGCGCCGCTCGGCACGGCACTGACCGGCGACCAGCTCGGCCTGTTGTGGCGGACCGCGCCCGAACCCTTGCTCTGTTTCGATGGCGATGAAGCGGGGATCAAGGCCGCGCACCGGGCCATCGATCTTGCCCTTCCCATGCTCACCCCCGGTCATTCTCTCGCCTTCGTGCTTCTTCCGGAAGGCCAGGATCCGGACGATCTTCTCAAGACCGAAGGCGCCGAAGCGTTGCGCGAAGCGGTGTCAAGGTCGCGGCCCTTGGCCGACCTGTTGTGGGCGCGGGAATTTGCGCAAGGGCGGATCGACACGCCCGATGGCCGTGCGCTTCTCGAAACGCGGCTGTCGTCCCTCATCGCGCAGATCGGCGACGACACGGTGCGAAAATACTACGCTGAGGACTTCAAGCGCCGCCTTGCCCAACACCTGGCCCCGGCCGGCGCGCAGGTGCGCAGTTTCATTCCCGGAGCGAAGCCGCTCCGCGGCATCGCCAGGCCTGTCACCCAGGCCCGCCGCAAGCCCGGCAGCCGGCCCATGCCGCATGATTTCGTGGCGCGGCCCGGCGAAAGCCTGAAAGGCTCCTCCCTCGCCCAGCCCGGCCATGGCCGGAAGGCCGATCATGAGCGGCGCGAAAGACTGCTCATCCATGGCCTCGTCAATCACCCCGAGCTTCTGGACGAGTTTTTCGAGGATTTTGCCGAGGCCGAATTCGCCTCGCGCGCGCTTGACTCCCTCCGGCGGGAAATTCTAGATATCGCCGCCTCGCAGGAGGGCCTTGACGGGCCAGCCTTGCGGGGCCATTTGCGTGAGCGGGGCCATGAGTCCATGTTGGACCGCCTCGAAAACCAGGCGATGCGTCTGAATGAGTGGTTCCTTGGGACCGGTGCAGCGTCCGCGGACGCCCGGACAGGACTGCGACAGATCATCGCCCTGCACAGGAAATGCGTCACCCTGGAACGCGAGCTCAAGGCGGCTGAATCCGCTTGGGCGGACGATCCGAGCGAGGAGAATCTGGCCCGCCTGAAGGAAATCCGCGAACAGCTCAACGCCCATGCGGGTGCGGAAGCCCAGATCGAGGGCTTCGGTGCGGCATCGGGGCGGGCCGCCGATCCGGTTTCCTGAGCGTCAGATTTTATGATTAAGGGCGGGTTAAGAGCCCGGAGTTTAGCTGCGGCAGGGATGACCGCCGATTCGCCCATGTGAGCCCGGGCGATGCGGACGCCGCGAGAAGGCAAAGGAACGAATTTGATGGCACGAGCCCAGTTGCGCGAACCGCAGTCGGAAGAACCGCAGTCCCAGGACGCCGCCGAAGAGCAGGACGCGCCCGAGACCCCGGCAGACGGCCAGGATTCGCCCGTCCTTGATCTCTCCGACGCCGCCGTCAAGCGGATGATCAAGCAGGCGAAGTCGCGCGGCTATGTGACCTTGGACGAGCTAAATGCCGTCATGCCGTCGGAGGAGGTCACCTCCGACCAGATCGAGGACATTTACGCGATGCTCGCCGACATGGGCATCACCGTCGTCGAGAGCGAAGAAGAAACCGAGACCGCCAAGACCGAAGAGATCGTCGAGAGCACCGAAACCGCCGTCATCAAGGTCGAGGCCGAGAAGGCGCCGTCGGACCGCACCGACGATCCGGTACGCATGTATTTGCGCGAGATGGGCCAGGTCGAACTGCTTTCTCGCGAAGGCGAAATCGCCATCGCCAAGCGCATCGAGGCCGGCCGCGAGGCGATGATCCAGGGCTTGTGCGAAAGCCCGCTCACCTTCCAGGCGATCATCATCTGGCGTGACGAGTTGAACGAAGCGAAGATTCTGCTGCGCGACATCATCGATCTCGAAGCGACCTATGCCGGGCCTGAGGCGAAGTCGGCGGCTTCCGCGCCGCCCATGTCGGTGCTGACCGAGCCCAAGAAGCCTGAATCGCGCAAGATCGAGCCGCGCCGCGAAGAGCGCCGTCCGCCGATGCGCCGTCCCGGCGATGACGAATATGGCGATGTCCTCTCTCCTGAGGATTTCGACAAGCCGCAGGTCGAGGAAGAGGATGACGACGAGGGCGACGATCCGGGCGTTTCGCTCTCGGCGATGGAAGCCGAGCTCAAGCCGAAAGTGCTCGAGACCTTCGACCGCATCGCCAAGACCTACAAATCCTTGCGCAAGCTGCAGGACCAGGAAGTCGGCGACAAGACCGCGCTGTCGCCCTCGCAGGAGCGGCGCTACAAGAAGCTGCGCGATGAAATCATCACCGACGTGAAGTCGCTGTCGCTCAACAATGCGCGCATCGAGGCGCTGGTCGAGCAGCTGTACGACATCAACAAGCGGCTCAACTCGCTTGAAGGCCGGCTGATGCGGCTCGCCGAGACCTACAAGATTCCGCGCGACGTGTTCCTGAAGGAGTATCAGGGCGAGGAATTGAACCAGGACTGGCTGCGCCGCGTCGCGCGCCTCGCCAAATATGGCTGGAAGAAATTCGCCAATGACGAGCGCGATTCGATCAAGGTGATTCGTGACGAGATCCATGAACTCGCTTCGCTCACCGGCCTCCAGATTCCGGAATATCGCCGCATCGTCGCCATGGTGCAGAAGGGCGAGCGCGAAGCGCGCCAGGCCAAGAAGGAAATGGTCGAGGCGAACCTGCGTCTCGTGATTTCGATCGCCAAGAAATACACCAATCGCGGCCTGCAGTTCCTGGATCTCATCCAGGAAGGCAATATCGGTCTGATGAAGGCGGTCGATAAGTTCGAGTATCGCCGCGGCTACAAATTCTCGACCTATGCCACATGGTGGATCAGGCAGGCGATCACACGCTCGATCGCCGACCAGGCGCGCACCATCCGCATTCCCGTGCACATGATCGAGACGATCAACAAGATTGTGCGCTCGTCACGCCAGATGATGCATGAAATCGGCCGCGAGCCGACGCCGGAAGAATTGGCCGAGAAGCTCTCCATGCCGCTCGAAAAAGTGCGGAAAGTCATGAAGATCGCCAAGGAACCGATCTCGCTCGAAACGCCGGTCGGCGATGAAGAGGATTCGCATTTGGGCGATTTCATCGAGGACAAGAACGCGATCCTGCCCATCGATGCGGCGATCCAGGCGAATTTGCGCGAGACCACCACGCGTGTTCTCGCCTCGCTCACGCCGCGCGAGGAGCGCGTGTTGCGCATGCGCTTCGGCATCGGCATGAATACCGATCACACGCTTGAGGAAGTCGGCCAGCAGTTCTCGGTGACGCGCGAACGCATCCGCCAGATCGAGGCGAAGGCCCTGCGCAAGCTCAAGCATCCGAGCCGGAGCCGGAAGCTTCGGAGCTTCTTGGACAACTAGGAACACCCATGCCGACGATTTCGATATTCTTCGGAATCGTCGTCCAGATGTATTGGCGGGACCATCCGCCGCCGCACATTCACGTCTTTTACCAAGGTTTTGAGGCGCTTGTTGCCATAGAAACTGGTGAGATCATTGGCGGTGCGTTGCCGCCCGGCGCACGACGCATGGTGAAGACGTGGATAGAGCGCCGCAGACCCGAGTTGCTGGCGAATTGGGAGCGGAGTAAGCTGAAACAGCCTATGCAGGCGGTTCCCGGAGCAGACCAGGAATGATAGAAATCGTAAAAGTCGTCGAAGTCAGGCCTTTGGATGATAGGCGTCTCTGGCTGCGATTCTCGAACGGATGGCAAGGCGTCCGTGATCTTTCAGACTTATTGACCGAAGGCGGTGAAATGGTCGAGCCATTGCGCGACCCGGCGTTCTTCAACCGTGTATTCATTTCTTGCGGCGTTCCATCCTGGCCCAACGGTTTCGACCTCGATGCCATCAATCTTTATCGGGAACTCCGCGATGCCGGATTGCTAACTCAGGATGCGGCCGCGTGAAATACGAGCGCATCAAGAATTTGTGCCCACGCGCAGAGTGATTGCCGGCGAGGTCGGCGGGAATGCCGTCCTCGCCGTCGATGAAACCGTCGACGACATTCACATCGGCCTGATGCCGGGCGCCGCGATCGCGCGGGTCTATGGCAATAATCGTCTCGCTCTGCCGGCAGACGGACGCGAGAACGACACGCATAATTACTTCCCTGAGCCGGGTGGTGCTGCGGTCTGTATCATCACGCTGCCGCCCGATCCGAAAGTGCTACCGCGCAAGCCGCCCGACATGGCGCCGCTCATCGCCGAAGTGAATGCCAAGCTGCCGGGCATGCTCGAAGCCATGTCGGATGACGGCTCCTTCACGCATCGCACCGACACGGTCGATGTGGTCACGATTCTTTCGGGCCGCATCGTGCTCGAACTCGCCGCCGGCGCGCGCAAGGAACTTCAACCCGGCGATGTCGTCATCCAGAACGGCACCCGCCACCGCTGGCGCAATCCCTATGACGCGCCGTGTACGCTGCACACGGTATCGATGGGCGTGGCGCGAAGGAGTTAACCTCGCACTCCGGCGCCTGTACTTTCCCAACGTAATCCGCTATGTTTTGTTTGGTCGGCGGCGCGCGATACTTCAGCAGGCAAACGATGCTTAAAATTGGACTCATTCTTGTCCTGGCATCAATCCTCGCGCCCCAGGCGCCTGAGTCCGGGGGCGATGCACAACGCCTGGCCCAGGCGCTCGGATTTCAGTGTCAGACGCAATATGGCGTTTGCCCGATCCCGCCCGCGCCGGTCGGCGCCACGTGTTTCTGCGGCAGCGTTGCGGGCCAAGTGATCCCCTGATATTGCCCGCATCAGCAGCCCTCAGGGCTGCTCAGCGTCACGTCGTCCGTCGTCTCGTCCATGCCGTCGCTCGTCCAGACGCGTAATTTTCCTTTTATGGAAGGCCGTGCCGCGGCGCCGGCCGGATCCGGGCCTCCTTGCGGTTCCGCACTTTGGCGCGTCGCTCTGGTCCGGAATTTTGCGATGATGCCCTCCATGTTCGGGAGAACCTGTATTTCATCCGCTCTCAGGCTGCCGATCGTCACCGCCGTGTTGCGCCACAGTCGCGGTCCGGTCACCAGCACCGCGATATCGTCGCAGCGGTTACTCATGCTCGCGCCGGTTATGTCGTAACCGGTGATGAGCGGCTGGCGGCCTTCCGCGCCGAAGAGAAGCGTGTCGAGCAGTTCCGCGCGATTGGGCAGCTTGACGAAATAGGTGATCGGATTCACGTCCGGTGCGATCTCGTCCCCCAGATTGCCGGAATCGAGCCAGCCGCGATCGATCCTCACCACGAGTTCCGACCACCAGGCCGGCACCGACACGATGGCGACGACCGACTCGCTGATCGTGACGGGCGACATGAACCGGCCTTCGTTGACCGATTGCGCCGAGAGATCGATCACCCATCCGACGACCGGCTCGGTGTCTTTCGATGTATCGCCGTGGACGGACTTGGCCGCCTCTTCCGGCGCCGCGGCGATTCGAACGGTGTTTCCGAACGTCGTGAGAACCGGCCGCAACTCCCAGCCGCTCGATTGCGCCTCACGCCTTCTTGCGATCTCGGCGGTTTCGAAGCGTGCCGCGGCGCGCGTCGTGAGCGCGATTTCGCTATAGACGCTCACCGGGCTTTCGCGCGGCAGAACCGAATAGCTGTAGGTGTTGAAGTTGCCGATCTTGCGGGTGAAATTGATCAGCCCGGATTCGACCGTCACGCCTTTGGCGAGCGGACAGGCGGCGCCATCGATGGTTTCGAAGAGGCCTTCGACATTGGCGATCTGCAGGATGTTGCCGAAACCGCCACGCTCACGGTTCTGCCTGTCGATTTCGCCGACGATGGCGGCCAGCGTTTCGCCTTCGCTAGGGATCTGATTCTTGAAGTGCTGCCACAGCGTCGCCTTCTGCTTTTCAAATCCGGCGATGAAATAGTCCGGAAGCTGCGTTCCTTCGCGGACCTTGCAGTTGTCGCCGGTGAAGAAGACGGAGGATATGAGCGGTTCGACCTTGATGACGGGCCCGAGCGAGGTCTTCGCCTCGAACTCCGCCAGAATGAGCAGGTACTGCCGCGACAGCGGCGTGATCACGGAAAACGCCACCCTGTCGGGTTGCGCGGTGGGCCGCATCTCGATGTCGACATCGCTGAGATTGTCGCCGGTAACCTTGGAGACGGAGAGCTTGGCGAAATATGTGTAGAGTTCTTTCAACACCTCGATCGATGCCGCATCCTCGACGGCTTCGTTGCTGCGCACCTGGCGCACGATTTCTTCCAGATCGCGGCCGCCCAGCGCTTCGGGCCGCACCCGCCGGCGAAGATGATCCAGCACGGCGCTTTTCTGCGGATAGGTCTCGAATGCGCCGGACTTGAACTCCCGCATGTCATACTGGATCGCCGCGTTCATGCGCGCCTGAAGCGAGGCCTGCCATTTCTTGAAGTTGGTTCTGGCATAGTTGAGGATCTCGGGCTGCGAATTCAGCGCGCCGACGATATTCTCTGCATTCGGCGATGCCAGCCGGGTCAGTTCCGGCGGTGGCATCAGCCTGACCTGAATGATGGCCCGGTCCCTCAGCGCGGGAATGCCGAACACGGTCGAATCGAACTTCAGGATGTAAAGCGAATTGCCTTCAAGATCGTGCCGGTCATCGAGGCGGTTTTCGATGATCCGCTGGCGGATGAGATTGCGGTAGGCGGACAGGAGCTTGAAGTTCTGATCGAAGGTGAGGGAGGGAAGCTCGCCATTGGCAATGCGCTGGGTCGTGGCGGCATCGCCGCCCGCCTCCGTGGCCGCCTCGCCCGCGCCATTGCTGCCGGTGTTTGAGCCGGCCGTGGTCGTTGCGCTGATGTTGTCGAGGATCTTCGTGATGAAATTGGCTTTCGAGCCATAGGCATCGACCAGCTTCAATTGGTCGGTAAGCCAGGCTTCTTCGGCCGATCGCTCGTTGAT